>CAINWP010000066.1 GCA_903854475.1 uncultured Verrucomicrobiota bacterium | reverse complement strand
CTTCTCCCCTCCCACAGTCCGCGAAATGCAGTGGTAAACCGCACTCCTCCCCTCCTGCCCCTTGATCCGTGCCAACCTCATCCCCAAAAACTAACCTCATCCTCTTCCACGTCAATAACTTTGAACCTGTCACTTTATTTAGATCGTGACACTTTCCATCAGGGTGGCGGAGAGTGATTTTAGTTTTATGGCCGAAGCGAAAGAAAATCCGCTGATGGAAAAGATCGTCAGCTTGTGCAAACGACGGGGGTTCATTTTCCAGTCGTCGGAAATCTATGGTGGTATCAACGGTTTCTGGGACTTCGGGCCGCTCGGAGCGGAGTTGAAGCGGAATGTTAAGGAACTCTGGTGGACGGCCATGACTCGCCTCCGAGACGATGTGGTGGGGCTTGAGGCGTCCATCATCATGTCCCCTCAAATCTGGAAAGCCTCCGGGCATGTGGATACTTTCAGTGATCCCATGTGCGATTGTCTGCTGACTAAGAAGCGCTTCCGGGCAGATCAAATCGAGCCGCAGTCAGGGCTGGTTTTCCACTTCTCAGGAGCCAAGGATTCCTCTTCCAGTAAGGAAAGCATCGAGCCGTTTTCAGTGCTTCTCCCTGCCGGAAAACCTTCGGAAAGCGCGAGAAATGTGGCTTCTCAATTTTACGCTTCGCGGGGCATTAATCAGGCTGCGCTGATCGGGGAGCGAACAGAAAAGGTGGAAAATTCGACGCGCTTCAATCCGGAGAATGGGGCGCAGCTGACTGATCCCCGGCCGTTCAACTTGATGCTTCAAACCTACGTGGGTCCCATCCAGTCGGATGAAAATATCGCGTACCTTCGCCCTGAAACAGCTCAGGCCATCTTTGCTCAGTTCAAAAACGTTCACGAGACCTCACGACAAAAGGTGCCGTTTGGTATCGGCCAGATAGGCAAGGCGTTCCGAAATGAGGTGACTCCTCGTAACTTTATTTTTCGTTCACGAGAGTTCGAACAAATGGAGCTGGAGTTCTTTATCAAGCCCGATGAGGTGACGGAGGCGATTCATGGAAGTGTGGCGACTGTGGAGCAAACAGGCCATCCAGGTGAACCTCAGCCGAATTGGGGCTGGCAGGCTTGGCACCGATACTGGGTGGAGGAACGGGTCCGCTTCTATGAGGGAATCGGACTGGCTCGGGAGACTCTGGGTTTCCACCACCAGACTCAAGATGAGTTGGCTCACTATGCTCGCGCTTGCACGGACATCCTTTACAAGTTCCCGTTCAGCAAACGCGATGAGTCGGGCGAGGTGAAGGGCGATGAGTTGGAGGGGATCGCCGCTCGAAGCGATTTCGACTTGAGCCAACACGAACGGCACTCCGGAAAATTAATGGGGGTATTCGATGAGGAACTACGCACGGCTTGGGGGAAGCTAAATCCGGAAAAACAGGCCGACCTATCGGCTCGGTATTTCTCTGCCCGTCTGAAGTACCTGACGAAGTCGGGCGTGCCTCAGGAACGCGCTGAGCTGGAGGCAAAGGAGGACGCGGAGGGACTGGCTAAGGGACAGTACATTCCCCATGTCATCGAACCTTCGGCAGGCGTCGATCGACTCATTCTGGCTCTGATATCCAACGCCTTCCAGGAGACGTCTTCCACCGACGAGAAGGGCAAGACCGAGATACGCACGGTCATGAAATTCCACCCTCGGGTGGCTCCAGTGAAGGTGGGTGTCTTCCCTCTCTTGAAGAACAAGCCGGAACTCGTAGCCAAGGCACGGGAGGTCTTCCAGTTGCTACGGGGACAGATGATGGCTTTCTACGACGACGGTGGCGCGATCGGTCGCCGCTACGCCCGCCAAGACGAGGCTGGAACGCCCTATTGCATCACCATTGATTTCGACACGCTGGGCGAAAAACCCGAACTGCTCAATACAGTCACTCTGCGCCATCGCGATGACGGTAAGCAGGAACGGATCCCGATCGCTGATCTTCAGGGTTGGCTGTTGGCTCGGGTGAAATAACTCGCCTCTTTAACGAAGAAACTACCGCCGCCGCTTGTCTTCCGATGAGCGGCGGCGATTCTCCAAGGCCATGAAACTTCGAACTTCCAGTTGGGCTCTGGCTTCAGCCTTGGCACTCATTGTTTGCGGATGTTCTTCGTTTGAATCCCGCTGGAGGGCCGCTCCTGCCGTGTCAACCGACGGGGTGTCCGGTCGCTGGGTTGGCACTTGGCAGAACACCAACAACGCCCACGGCGGACCGCTACAGGCCGTTCTGATCTCACGGGGAACCAATGCGTTTGCAGCCTATTTTCACGCAGGATGGGGCAAGCATTCCGGAACTTTCAAAACCCCCATTCAGGGGGACCACGAGGGGGAATCCTTTCGATTCCAAGGTTCTAAGCGGGTCTTGGGGTTAAAAATCAATACGGCCGGAACCATCCGATCTGATGAGTTCAACGCGACCTACGAAAGCCGTTTTGACAGTGGTACCTTCACATTGAAGAGACCCTCACAGTGATGTCATCGACGGCGTGAAAACCGGGGTAAGCTGGTTCCTCGCTACTTTCGGTGGGCAGCACGCGCTTCCAAGATGGGGAAGCGGCTTGGAGGTTTCTTGCCCCGACCGAGATTGATCCCAGAGATCGACGGCAATTGCTCCGGTGGTCGTGAGAATGGGCAATGTTGCGTCAAGGAGTGCTTTAAGGTTGAGAAACCGAATAAAACCTATGACCCCCGTGGGTTACGTCTCGAAAGAGCGGAGACTTCTCATCGCAGGCGAGGTCGTCGTTCCCACATGCCAAACTTCTGTTCATGCAGGCCTTCAAGGCAATGGGAGTTCTCGGTTGCTGGGAGCCACTGGCCGTCGGGGACAACCGAACTCGACGGTTAACTCACTGAAAACAGCGAGGAACCCTCCAATATCCCGGTACAACCATGGTTTTCAAACCGGCCACTTCCCGTGGCATCCGGAACGTCGCCGCCACATTGAGGCTCCCCAACGTCTCTAGCCCACCACCTTCGGGCTTTATTCCGAGGTGAAATAAAAATGGCGGTGGTACCAGTAGCGGCCCTTTTAGGAGACACAACCAAGCACCACCGCCTGAAAGAAACCCCACCATGGCCGTTAGAGACGGGCCCCTTCTACCGAAGGAACCAGGTGGGAGCAGCGGGTGCTTCGCCGCCTTCCTGTTAGGGAGGCATGGCATTGTAGCACTTAAAACCGCTTTGATGCTCCCGTATAAGGGATTAGGTCGAGGGACACTGTCTCGATACACGCACCGGGCAGGGAAAACCGAAAAGATCAAAAATCCGCCCCTTAAATCGTCCGAAATTCAGGGCCAGGCAAGTAGTTTTCTATGCTTTTTTAACACCAAGACTGCGGGACCTTCGCTGGGACTATTTGGAACTCTTGACCGGGAATGCGTGGAGTTAAGCAGTTAGCACACGGTCCACACCGGGAGCGCTCCATGATGTCCGCGTCGTGCCCCCTCCAACGCGCAGTAAAAAGCATTCAGATCCTCCAGCCCCACCAATTCGCTGAAGCTTCTGTAGGTCTCAGCAACATTCTAGAATTCATGGGAAGTGGCCGTTTTGAAATCCGCGGTTTTGCCGGATCCTCGGATCCGTTTTCTTTCCGGATGAGCGCCAGTGTTTCTTTCTTCTTCCAGATGAGACCGAATGTGTCCAGGGCCCACCAGAGTTGATCAGAATTCGTTGGGGCAACCGACAAACTCAGGCCGGATGGATGCTTCGTTGAGTTTCTGGGCTCAGTGGTTTTCACACCGTCACTGACATCTAAGCGAGGATCGGCTGGATCACCTTGCCGTGGACGTCGGTGAGCCGGTAGTCACGCCCCTGGAAGCGGAAGGTCAAACGCTCGTGGTGAATGCCCAACTGATGGAGCGCTGTGGCTTGAAGATCGTGAACGTGCACCGGATCCTCGACGATGTTGTATCCGAAGTCGTCAGTGCGCCCGTGGCTCACTCCTCCTCGAATGCCGCCGCCCGCCATCCAGACCGAAAAACACCTCGGATGGTGGTCGCGCCCGTAGTCCGTCGCCGTGAGCTTGCCTTGCGAATAATTGGTGCGCCCAAACTCGCCGCCCCAAATGACTAGGGTGTCGTCCAGCATGCCGCGCTGCTTGAGATCGGTGATCAACGCGTAGGACGCGCGGTCGACATCGGCGCACTGGCGACGAATGCCCCCCGGCAGGCCGCCATGCTGATCCCACCCCGGATGGTAGAGCTGAATGAACCGCACGTCCCGCTCGGCCAAACGCCGCGCCAACAAGCAGTTCGCCGCGAAGGTCCCGGGGTTCTTCGCCTCGGGTCCGTACAATTCAAAAACGCTCTCCGGCTCGCCAGAAAGGTTCATTACGTCAGGCACGCTGGTCTGCATGCGGTAGGCCATCTCGTACTGGGCTACCCGGGCATTGATTTCGGGATCTCCCAGATCACGGAACTGCAAATGCTCCATCTCGGCCCAACGGTCCAGAAGGCGGCGGCGGCTCTCTCCGGAAACCCCATCCGGGTTCTGAAGATAAAGCACCGGGTCTTTACCGGATCGAAATAGCACCCCCTGATGCTGGCTCGGCAGAAATCCATTGCCCCAAAGGCGCGAGTATAACGGTTGGTCGATGCGGTCCTTGGAAATGAGAACCACGAATGCGGGAAGGTTCTGATTGGCAGAACCCAACCCGTAGCTCAGCCACGAGCCAATGCTGGGCCGACCGGCAATCTGAGACCCGGTCTGGAAGAAGGTGATAGCCGGGTCGTGGTTGATGGCCTCGGTATGCAGCGAGCGGATGATGCACAGGTCATCGGCCACCTTGGCCGTCCAGGGCAGCAACTCGCTCATCCATGTTCCACCCTCGCCGTGACGGGCAAATTTAAAGACCGACCCCGCCATTGGCAGCGTCGCCTGCTGGGCCGACATCCCGGTCAGTCGCTGCCCCATCCGCACACTGGCCGGCAAATCCTCTCCGGTTCGTTTAACTAACTCGGGCTTGTAGTCGAAGGTCTCCAGTTGCGACGGACCGCCGCTCATGAAGAGGTAGATAACGCGCTTGGCCTTGGACGCGATATGTCCGGCCGGCAGGATGCCAGAAAACGGACCAGGAGCCCCAGCTCGAGCATCGCCCGCCATCAGGTCACTCAGAGCCATACCTCCAAGGCCGAGACCAAAGCGGCCGAAGAAGTCCCGGCGGTTCATGCGGAAATCAACTTGGGAACAGTTCACAGGAATTCAGGTTCAGAACGGGTGGAGTTGTGTTTCCGGGTCATCAGCGCCGCAGGACTGTCTCGTCATGGTTGAAGAGGAGTTGAGCCAACACGGTAGCCGCGGCCAACTGGGCCGGCGGGTGCTCTCCTGGTACCGGCTTCTCACCGACCTTCAGGAGTCGTTCGGCCGCAGCGATGTCTTTCTGAAAATGGGCCTCCTGTTCCTCGAGCAGGCGCCTCATGACAGACACCTCATCCTTGGTGGGCCTGCGGCCGGTCACCAGGGCAAAGGCATAGCGCACTTGCTGGTCCGCACCCACGCCGCCTTCGCGAAGCATCCTGCCGGCCACATGACGCGAGGCTTCAACCATCTGTGGATCGTTCAACAGCACCAACGCCTGCAGCGGTGTGCTCGTGGCTTGCCGCCGGACGACGCAGTAGCTGCGGTCGGCTGCATCCAGCGTCATCATGGAAGGTGGGGGCACGGTCCGTTTCCAATAGGTGTAGAGGCTGCGCCGATAGAGCTCGTCGCCCTTGCCCAACTGATAGTGACCGCCACCCATGGTCATCTCCCAGAGACCGTCCGGATGATACGGTTTCACGCTCGGTCCACCCACCTTGTCGACCATCAAGCCGCTCGTGAAGAGTGCCTGATCGCGCAGCATTTCCGCCGAAAGACGACGAACAGGCCCACGGGCCAACCATCGATTGTCGGGGTCCTCAGCCCTTTCCTTGGGCTTCACATTCGAGGTCTGACGGTAGGTGTCGGAGGTGACGATGAGTCGTTGAAGATCTTGAAGATTCCACGGGCGGAGCCCCAGTGACTCATTGCCGCGCACAAAGCTCACCGCCAGCCAGTCCAGCAAATCCCGGTGTGTCGGAGCTGCCCCTTGCAGACCAAAATTGTCGGAGGTCTCCACCAACCCCCTGCCGAAGAACTGCTGCCAAACCCGGTTGACTGTGACGCGCCCCATCAACGGGTGCGACGGATCCAACAACCACTGGGTGAGGCCCAATCGATTGCGGGGGGCACCCGCAGGCAGTCGTCCCATCGCCGCCGGAGTTTCCATTGTTACTGAGTCCCCCAGTTGATCGTAGGCACCTCGCCGCAAAACATAGGCCGGCTTGGGAGTCGCCATTTCCTCCATGACCATGATGTCGGGAATCGAGGTCACCAACGCATTCTGCTCCCGACGCAGTTTCAGGAGCGCTTCGACCGCCTCGCGATGGGGCGCATGCTGGGTCAGAAGGAAATGCTCGAATTGAGAACCCTCATCGGTAGGTGATTCACTCCCGGCCAACACGGCCACTTCCACGGGCGAGAGCGTTCGATCAAACACCTGAAGTTCATCGACCTGTCCCTGTTTGAAACCGAAGTCCCTCATGCGCTGGCCGATGGTCAGGTTGGGCTGCCCATACGTGATGTCCTTCCACAAGTTGTCCCGAACGACCTCCACCTCGGCCCGCTTTCCATCGAGGTACACCTTCAGGCCCGAAGCCCGGCTCGATCCATCATAAGCAAAGGCCACATGGGTCCAACCACCCACGGGAGCAACCTGCCGAGTGCGAACCTTCAGCGCGTTGCCCGGCCACATGTGATGCAAGCCCACTGCGACCCGACCGTCTTCCATTAAGATCTCGTAACCACGACTACCGGCATCCATCCAGGCCGAACTATGATGAATCACCGTCTGGCGGGGCACATGCATGGCCGGGCGAACCCACAAGGCCATCGAGAACGGGTCGGCCCGCGAAAAGTGACCAATCCCCGGCATGGAAACACCGTTTTCGCCACTCAACAGCAGCGCCTTGCCGAAACGTCCCTCGACGGATTGGGGACCCTCGAAGGGCTGCGCCCGATGAGTTCCCACTGTGCTTGGAAAGGCATTTGAAACCATTCCGTCGAAGGAGAACTGAGCCACAGCCCCGGAGACTTCCGGAGGCTTGGCCCCTCCTTTGGAACGCCATTCCGCAAAGGAAGATCGGGATGCCTCGGTCAACTGCTTCAAGCGCCCTTCCCCGGCCTGAATCTGGGCGTTCAAGTCCTTGAGTTTGGTCTCTTGGTCCGGCGTGCTCAACAGCAGTGTCGGTACCGGCATGATGTCGCCGAAATACACGCTTTGACCCGACTCATCGATGTTCTGGAAAAACGCGAAGAACTGGTAAAATTCCTTCTGAGAAATGGGGTCGTACTTGTGGTCATGGCATCGGGAACACTCGAAGGTCATTCCCAAAAAGGCGGTCCCGAAGGTGTTCACCCGATCCACGTTATAGGCCACGCGATACTCCTCTTCGACGATACCGCCTTCTTCATTTTGCAGGTGGAGTCGATTGAAGGTGGTGGCCAAGCGCTGCTCTTGAGTGGCATTGGGCAAAAGATCCCCCGCCACCTGCCACTGCACGAATCGATCAAAGGGCAGATGCCGGTTGAAAGCCCCGATCACCCAATCCCGCCAGGGCCAGACAGGCCGGTAGCGATCAGACTGGAATCCGTGGGTGTCAGCAAACCGGGCCAGGTCGAGCCAGTCGGTGGCCATGCGTTCCCCATAGCGCGGGGAGCCCATGAGGCGTTGGACCTCTTGAAGGTAGTGCGCATCCGTCGATCTGCCTTCGAAGGCGACAATCTCCTGGGGAGTCGGGGGCAAACCGGTTAGATCCAGAGACAAACGACGCATCAGTCGGCCGGGATTGGCCGGTGGCGCCAAATGCTTTCCGGAACCCAGTTGGGCCAGCACGAAGGCGTCAATCGGATTACCGCTCTTCCAATTCCGCGGCTTCGGTATCGTCGGCAACGCAGGCGGCACAAAGGCCCAATGCTGACCCCATTGGCTCCCCGCTTGGATCCATCGCTTGAGCAAGCGGACCTGATCGGCACTGGGTTTCTTGCCAGTCTCCGGCGGGGGCATGACCACGTCGGGATCGGTGCTACTCAGGCGTCGGATGAGTTCACTCTGCTCGGCCTTGCCTGGCACGATGGCCATCTTGCCGCTCTTGCCTGCGCCGAGGGCGCCCTCTTGCAAATCCAGCCGAAGCCCACCCTTACGGCTGGTCGTCGAGGGGCCGTGGCATTGGTAACAGTTCTCGGAGAGGATGGGTTGGATGTCCCGGGCGAAATCAATCTCCGCCGCACCGACCGAGCCTCCGACCAAAAGACTCACGATGACCCAGCGCTGCAGCAATCGGATGGAGGCCATGGAGATCACGACGTAGAATGTGGAGTCCTCTTCAAATCAGGCGATGGGAATCTGTAGTCGAACGCATTGAAAGCGGGACAACCCTTGAAAAGAAAACGGGGGCAATGGACACAGCCATCACCCCCGTCCTGAGAATTTCGTGCGTTCTACTGAACCCGAATCACTGGGCGAAGGCCTTGTGCTTCGGATTACCTCCGGATTGGAGGTAAGCGATCAGATCGAGCAACTCGTCCTGATTGAGCGGATTAATCATGCCCGCGGGCATGAGCGACACGGGGTAGGGCTTGCGGCTCTTGACCTGATTGAGCGCCACGGCGGTGAACTCCTCCGGATTACGGGGATCGGCCGTCACCACGAGCTTACCGTTTTCGACATACGCACGACCCACCAGCGAGGACCCGTCCGCCAACTGAACCTCTTCAGATCCGTACTGGTCGGAAATGACCTTGGAGGGTTCAACGATGTTCTCGAGCAAGTCCCGCAAGGTGTAGCGGGAGGCGACACCCGACAAATCAGGGCCCACGCCACCGCCAGCCCCGTCAAAACGGTGACAGGCCGCGCAGCCGACCGAGTTGTACATGGCCTTGCCGTTCTCAAAGCTGCGACCCTTGATTCCACCCGAAGCCAGCGCCAACCCCTGCTCGACGGTGTAAGCCTTGCCCGGCCCCTTCGGTGCGGCATAGGTCGGATCACCCCCACTGGCCCGACGGGTGGAGAGTTCCTCGTAAGACTTGCGCTCCGTGGCATCGGCGACGGTCGACAAGGCGTCCTTGCGAATGTTCTCGATGAAGCCACGGAAACTATTGCCGCCCTGCCAAGGGGCTGTGCGCGGGAACCAGCTGAAGAACGACTTCCGGAGCGCCGGAGTCCATCCCACCTTGGCTTCGCGCAAGAGGTAGGCGTAAGCAATTTGCTCCTGGTTCGGGCGACTGGTGGCCGCCTGCGCGAACGCAGTGGCATAACCGCGGTTGCGATCCAAGAGGGCGTCACTGGCGTAGCGCAGGTCGGAGTCGTTGGCAGTGAGCATGAGCGGCACGCTCTTGGCCACGACCGTCGGTGAGCCAAGACGAACCAAGGCTCCCACGAGTTCGCGATTAAGAGTGCGACTGCCGGACGGATAGAGGGCATCCAGACGCTTATGGGTTACCTGATAGGTCTCACCCTGCGGATTGCCCTGTCGGATCAGTGCGAGTTGATAGGCACGAACCACGGCCAACTTGGCCGGTTCATCCAGCTTGCCCAAATCGAGCTTGTTGAGGAAAGCAAGCAACCGGTCGCGGTGCTCAGGCGTGCCCATGCGGGCTAGAGCCACGGCGCCCTCGATCGAAGCCCACGGACGGGTCTCGGAGAGGACTCGGTCGGCCCATTCAGCCACCGGGCGACGCTCGATGGCCACGCGGGCGGCGTACCGAACGAAGCGATCCTCGTGTCCGAGGCTCTTCCACGCCTTAGCCACAGCCTCGGAGCCCGTGCCTTCCAGATGGAGCTGTTCGAGTTCGCGACGCAGCTTAGCCGCGGCACTCAGTTTCGGAGCCGGGGCCGGAGCGGTGCTGTCCTTGCCCACATAAGTCACCCGATAGACGGCCGACTCGGTGCCACGGCCGCCAATGGCGAAGTACATCGCACCATCCTTGGGATGGATCACCACATCGGTCAGCGGCAACGGACGGCCACTAACGAATTCCTCCTTCACAGCCTTGTAGCCCGCGCCCTCCGGAGTGAGGTGGATGGCGTACATGGTGCCGTAGGTCCAGTCGTTGGCGAAAATGGCGTTCTGGTAGCGCGCCGGGAACTTGGCTCCCTGACCCGAGGTCACACCGGTGGGCGATCCAGGGCCGATGTCGACGAGCGCTGGGAGGCTGTCGGGATAGTAGGTGGGCCACTTGCCGGCTCCGGAACGCCAACCCATGTCGCTGCCGCTTGTAGCCATCGAGACGCGTGTGGGGCGGTACCAGGGGCTACCGGCATCCCACTCCATGTCGGAGTCGTAGGTGAACAAGTCGCCCACGGCGTTGAAAGCGATGTCGTACTCGTTGCGGTATCCGTAGCTAATTAACTCGAAGGATTTGCCATCCGGATCGGTTTTGCAGATGTAGCCGCCCGGTGCGAGAATGCCGCGGGCATGGCCATTGGCGTCCCAAAGGCGGGTGACGACCTGATCTTCATCCCAGGCGCGCGCCGCACGAGACAACTCCATGTGCTCGGGCAATTTCGTGTGATTGCCGCAGGCGACGTAGAGGGATTTGCCATCGGGCGACAGGACAATGCCGTGCGGACCATGCTCACCACCGCCGTCGATGCGACGGAGCATCTTCTCCTCGTCGTACTGGTCATCGCCGTCGGTGTCGCGCAAGCGCCAGAGCCCCTGGCGGCCACCCTGCTCGTTGACCATCACGTACAAGCTACCGAAGGCGTGCAGCAAACCGTGCGCACCACCGACGGCGTTCTTGAGCTTCTCGATGGTCGCCGGAGCGGAAGAACCCGGAGCCGCCAACGTCAGACGGTACAGGCCACCCCCTTGGTCGCAGGCAACCAGGCGACCCTTGGGATCGACAGTCATGCTCACCCAAGATCCCTGCTGGGACTTAGGCACAGCGTAAATTAATTCAGACCGGAATCCGGGCAGAACTTGAATCGCGTCGGGGGCGATGACCGGGGGCACGGGCGGCTTACCCGGAGCGGCTGCGGCTGCCAGGGCTTCACCCCAGGGCTGGATGGGCACGGAGGCGAGGGCCAATGCGGCCACCAGAGAACGCCACGAGAAAGGACGCGGTCGGTTGAAGTGCATGACTCAATCAACATGAAGCGTCGCAGGCGTTCAAGCTCTGGTCCCAACAACTGCAAAAAAAACATCGAATATACCGAGAACCAGGGAGGCTTTACGGAATCCGCGGGTGATAGCGGGCCACCTGCAACGCCTTCATCCATCCGCCCCGGCCCTCGGCATCCACCACTCGGACCCACTCGTTGCGGGACTGTTCGATCCGAACCTCGGTGCCATCGGGAAAGTTCACTGCGATATCGGATTCGTCCAAGGGACCGAACCGTGCGGCGAGTTCTTTGCCGGCGACCGCTGCGTTAGGACCGCGATAAATCAAGACCCAGTCGCTCACCCAAGCCACAACAACAAGGGCGGCGGTGGCGCCCATCACTCGACGGACGCCGGAGCCCGACTCGGCCAATCCAGGACGGATCCCGACGAGGATTTGCCACGCGCTCCACGCCCACACCAAAAAGACGGCACCCACCGCCCATTCGTCGAGGGTCAACCACCCCAACCCACTTCTCCAAAACGCAACCTCGGGCTGTCCCAGGCGACGTCGAATTAAATCCAAATTATGGCGCAGCGCCGAATCCCGCGGGGTGATCCATTCTGCCTGCCGCCAAGCCGCCAGAGCCTTCCCCAGTTCGCCCTGTCGGAAACGGGCATTGCCTAGGTTGTAGAGAACTCCCACGCCGCCGGGAGCGCCCTGAAGAGCCCGTTCGAATCCGGCGACGGCCTCCTCTTGGTTGCCTTGCTCGTAGGCCTTGCGGGCCTGGTCAAAGTCGGAGGCTGCCCAAACCGAACCCATTAGGAAGGCCGACAAAATCCACCGCAGACACACATCCCATACTCGTTTCCAGGGTTGAATTTGGGTCATCGGATACCGCCTTCCATAGCTTGAAGCACTTCCAGGGTGGCATCGGCCTGTGCCCGCAACTGGGACAACTCGGCCGGCTCGGCGGCCGGGGAAAACTTGGCGGCATCGACCGCGGCGAAGAGCCCTCGCAAGACCTCGGCAGACTCGACCGCCAGGCCCTTCGGCACCAACGCCTCATCGATGACTTGTGCCGTGACCGCGTCGCCGGAGGGCAGGCCCAAGATCACCGCGCACCGAACCCGCAGCAGCGCATCCAATGCCGCAAAAAATTCCTCGGACCGCCCACCTTGGGCCGCGGACCGCATGGCGGCCTGATGGGATCGGATCGCCTCCCGCATCCGAGAAGCCTGGGTCGGTTGAAGGCGACGCTGATGAATCTCTTGCCAACGACGCCACCCCGCTAGAGAACCCAGTCCAAGGAGCGGCACTAGAGCGAGGATTAACCAGAGCGGCTGCCGGGCCCATGGAAGCTCGATGGGGACTCGTCGCCCGCCCCGCAAGGACAGCGACATCAATTCTTCGCGACGATCTGGGAATCGGGAGGTCGGAGCCGCGGAGACCGCAGGCGGAGTTGGAGTCGAAGCACTCGTTCCTGATTCAGGCCGGACCGTCACCGCAATAGGCCGAGGCGTCACCGTGGAATAGCGCCCCGTGTCGGGATCGAAGAACGAATAAGGTTCAAAGGTCAGGGCCTTAATCGACGGGGACTCGAGAATAACCATCGACTCGAAGGTCTTAGTTCCGGCCAGCCCCAGCGGATCTTCCGCAGTGAAGCCATTGGTGCCCGGGTAGGTCTTGAGTCCGTCCACCAGAGACAATTGAGGGGACTGAACCGAATTGAAGCTGCCGCGCCCATACACCGACCACTTCACCGTGATGGCCTCCCCTGCGGCGACGTTGGTCCGCGAAACGGAAGCTCGCACCGAGAATCGGCCAATCGCCCCGGAGAACCCCGCCGGACGTCCTTCAACCGGCAGGGGCTTGACCCGAATTTGCCGCGCCGGAGCCTCGGCTATCCCTTTCTCCAGTTCAGCGCCGCCACCAAAAAAATCATCAATCAAACTGCGCGGGCGGCGTCCGCGGTTGACCTCTAGTACATACTCCTGCGTTGCCGGCCCGAGTGACAACAGCCCTTCCTTGGTGGGCGTGGCTGTTTGTCGATAACTCAGAACGATGTAGGCCTGACCGTCCCGGACCGTTTGCGTGTTGGACGGCGGAACCTCCTGACCGGTCACGAATCCGTCGAAACTCATCTTCGGCGGGGCGATCTGGTTGAGGTTTACCGACGAATAAAGCTGCAAGTCATAAGGAAGCGTTTCGCCCACGTAGCATTCGTCGCGTGGAGTCACGAGCTTCAGCGAGACTCGCTCACCCTTGGCCTCCTTAGGGGTAATCCGGCAACTCACTGCCGGTGTCTGAAAGGCACCGCCCCGAGTGGTTACCGCAAGCGAAGGCATGGTCAACTCGCCTTGCCCACGAGTTTGTAATTGAAACTGGAAGACCACCTGAAACGACGAAACCCCATTAATGATCTGGGTCATTTGACGCGGCCCCAGATATTGAATGGCCTGAACCAACGGAAGACTGGGCAACTTAGGCACCTCAGTGGGTTGTTCGCCCTCGAGCGTGACATTGAATCGGACGGTCTCTCCAGACTCCACGATGCCTCGATCAAATGAAGCCGTCACCGAGGCGGCCGCCACTCGCAGGACGATGAGCAGACCCACCCCAAGGCATCGGATCCAAAAACTTAATTTCACCATGCCTTCCTCCTGGCCGACTTGCCGTTGCCTTCACCCATCTCGCCAGATCCTCGCCGCTTAAAAATTAAGGCTTTCTCGGATCCTTTCTGACCATCTAGGACCTTCTCGGCCTCTCGGATTGTCATCAACTCCCCCTGTCGAGCGTCCTTGTCGGGTTCCCCGGCTACGGCCCCTTCGCCCTCTTCTCCACGACGATCCCCCGAAGCCTTTCCCGGTTTAGCCCCGGCGGCAGAAGGCTTACCCTGAGGCCCCTCTCCGGGTTTCTTTCCAGCCTGTTCGCCTTGTTTTTCCTGGGATTGAGCACCCTCCTGCGGATCGGCCTTCTGCCCTTGTCCGGCTCCTGGGTCTTGATTCTTATCCTGCGACGGTGGCTGTTGTTTCGAAGGGTCGCCCGGAGGGGAATTGGGGTCCTTTTTGGAATCCTTGCCCTTCTTTTGTCCGTCCTTTTGCTCGTCCTTTTGTCCCGACTGAGAATCTTGGGAATCCGAAGAAGATTCGTCCTTGGAATCTTGCTTCTGATCTTTTTTGTCCTGCTTGTCCTTCTTGTTGGGATCGTTCTTCTTGCCCCCTTCTTGCTGGGGCGGCGGCTGAGGCATGGTCTCGATGGCGCGCTGGACGGCCTTATAATTGGCCTGTGCCGATGGGTCCCCGGGGTTGAGCTTGAGGGCGGCGGTGTAGCTAGAGAGCGCCTGCTGCCATTGCTCGCGCTTCTTATCCGGATCTTGCTCAGCTTCACCCGCGCGGTAGCGGGCATTTCCCAAATTGTACCAGCCTTGTTGTTGCAACTCGAGGTCAGGCGAACGAAGCACCTGCTCAAATAGCCCTGCTGCCCCAGCAAAATCATCCATGCGGTAGGCGGCCGCGCCTGCATTGAAGCGAAGGCGGAAATCATCGGGCTTTTCCTGCGCAAGACGTTCGTACTCCTGCCGGGAAGTGGCAAAATCGCCCTTTCGGTAGCGCTCCAGCGCGTCATCCGACGCCGCCCGGACCGTCATTGGCAAGCCAACCAGCAGGAAGGCCACGGCCGCTACGGCCCCCGTCTGGATTACCGAGCCCTGCGGTAGACGACCCGCCGCCTTGGAAGCTCCCGGCAACAACAACTCGATCAACAGCAGCACAATCCCTAGACCCAGCGGCCACTGGAATCGTTCAATCCGCGAGCGCACGGTGGTCGACGAAAAGCGCACGGCCTCCATGGGCGCGATGCCGCGTTCGTACAGCGTGGCCATGGTCCGCGACGACTGAAGGGGCAGATAGAATCCGTGGGCCGCCTCGGACAAGCGTTGCAGCAGCGGTTCATTCAGCAGGGATTTGACCGGATTCCCATCCTCATCCTTGATGAAGAGTGCATTCCCATAAGGATCGCTCGTCTTGAGCAGTTCACCCCGCGGAGTGCCCACGCCGACCGTGAAAAGATGAATCCCAGCCACCGACAAACGCCGCGCCGCCGCCTCAGCCAAGTCTTCATGGTCTTCACCGTCGGTGATCAGGATCACCGCCTTGCGGGTGCCAGAATCCGTACTGAAGGCCTGCACCGCCTCGTCGAGGGCCGCTGCCAGCGCCGTGCCCTGTTCTGGAATGCTGTCGGTGTCGAGGGCGGCCACGTTCTGACGGAAGGCTTCGCTGTCTAGGGCCAGCGGGCACTGGAGGAAAGCCGATCCAGCAAAGGCCACCAAGCCGATGCGGTCCGACGTCGCCACTGATAGTAAGTCGTAGCACGCGAGCTTGGCCCGGGCCAGACGACTCGGAGCCGCATCCGTCGCCATCATTGACCGCGACACGTCCACGCAAACCACGATGTCCCGACCAGTGGCCTGCGCCATGGCCTCGCCGTAACCCCACAGCGGACGCCCAAGCGCAAACAAGACGCAGGCCAAGCCCGAGGCCCACACGACAGCCTTCAACCACTGGCGGCGGCGAGAAAGGCCCACGGTCAGCTCATTCATCAACCGGGAACGAATAAATAGGTGCAATGCCGACTGCCGGCGACGCCAGGCCCAGGCAAGAAAAAGCCCTACGAGCGGCGTGAGCACCGCTGCCAACTGCATCCACTGGGGTTCCGCAAAATCCATTCGATGTTCGCTAGGTCTGTCCAATCAAGGGAGTCGGCGCCAAACCGTGTTGCCGACAATTAACTCCAAGAGCAGCAGGGCTGCCCCCGGAGCAACACACCACACCATCCACTCGGCGTAGAGCACGTTCTGGTGGGTCTCGACCTCCGTTTTTTCCAGTCGGTCGATCTCCTCGTAAATCGAGCGCAACGTCTTGGTGCTGTCCGCCCGAAAATATTTACCTCCAGTCCGCTCCGCAATCCGCGTCAGCGTGTCTTCGTCGATGTCCACGGCCACCTGCCGGTACACCTTGCGACCGAAGGCGTCACGGCCCACTGGCATCGGTGCATTACCCCGGATACCCACGCCGATCGTGTACACCTTCACTCCGAGCGATTGGGCCGCCTCGGCGGCGGTGAGCGGCGGAACATTGCCGGCATTATTCTGCCCGTCGGTGAGCAAGATCACGATACGACTCTTGGACTTCAGGTCACGCAAACGGTTCACCGCGGCACTCAAGCCTGCGCCAATGGCCGTCCCCTGCTCTCCGAGCACCTCCATGCGATCGATGTGCCGACGCAAGAAGTCATGATCGAGAGTGGGCGGTGCAGCGATGTAGGCGTGGGAAGAAAACACGGCCAAACCGATACGGTCATTCGGGCGGTTCTCGATGAACGCCTTGAGGGTGTCCTTGGCCACGGTGACCCGATCGACTCGCTCCCCCTGCAATTCGAAGTCTTCACTGAGCATGGAAACCGACAGGTCCAGCGCGACGGCGATGTCGATGCCGCTGGCCTTGCGGGGAGCCTTACCCACAGCCCACTGGGGGCGGGCCATACCCACAATGAGTAGTACCAACCCCATCCACCGGGCCGCCAAGAGGACACGGCTGGCGAGAGTGCGATTCATCTGGAGGATACCCTTCACCAGAGTAAGGCTGGAATAGACAAATACCGCCTCTCGGGCCGTGCGCCGGCGGCACCACTCCAGAAGCGGCAACGCCAGGAGAGCCAAGAACCACCAAGGGGACTCGAAACGGAAGTTCATGCCCCCCCTTTCCGTTCGGTGGCCTGCTTGCGTGAGGGCAATTCCACCCCGGTTTCATCGATCAGGCGCGAAGCCATCTGGTGCAACCGTTCACATTCGGTGCGCCCCGGATCGCCCTGGGCGAACTTCACCCAATCGCATTGGGTCAAGAAATCCTCGATCAGCGGTTTGAGCCCCGCATCCAGCGCGGCGCTTTGGGGCAGGCTGGCCAAAAACTCCTCAGTGGTCTGGTCGGGGGCCTTCAGGCCAAAACGCTCTTCAAGGTAAACCCGAACCACCTCCGAGAGGCGGGTACAAAAACGCTCGGGCTGCTCCACCCAAGCCCAGGACTCGGACAGGCGGGCACGAGCACGAGCCGCAGCGGACTCACGAAACTCAGCCTGCTGGCGGGTCCGACGACGCAAGGCCCACCAGATCACCCCCAACACGGCCAGCACTCCCAAGATCAACAGCAAACGGTGAAACCACGGGGTCATCGTGAGGATCTCCACCGGACCACGGATGTCTTGAATGGCCCCCTCTGACGCCCCGGCCGCCCCGGCCGACCGGGCCGGAGGAGCCTGTCGGGCCGTGCCCCCTTGGGACAGCCGATTGGTGACAGCCCCCGATACCGACACGGCCGTTGCCAGGAACACTGAAATGAAATCGCCCAAATACCTCATCGACGCCTCCGTTTCTGCCGTCCCTCGAAGAACGCCACCAGTTCGCTCATGTAGGCATCTTCTGGGGCTCCGTCCTTGGGCGTGAGAATCTTAAGGTGATCGACCCGCGCACCGCGGAAAAGCCGGTCTAATTCCTTCTGGGATTTCTTGGCCCGGGTTTCAAAGGCCTCACGCCGCCGGACATCCGAGGTGTTAATCTCCACCACTTCACCCGTCTCGGCATCCTGAAGCAGCAAGCGCCCGACGTCGGGCAGGGCTTGTTCGCGAGGATCTCCCACCTGGAGAGCGATGACATCGTGCCGGCGACCCACCTGGTTGAGAATGTTCTGCGAGAGGCGCCCGAGGGTCTCGGAGTGCAGCACATTGCGCCTGAGATGAGCCCGCACAGAAGCACGCCCTGGGTTGGTCTCACCCAGAAAATCGGAGACCACGACCACCACCGCGCGGTGCGGCAAGACCTTGTTCAGAAAATCAAGGGCCCCATTGGTGTTGGTGCCCGTGAATTCTGGCTTGAAGAAGAGCACGTCGCGGACGACTCGAAGCACGTGGCGACGCCCCTTGGCTGGCGGCACGAATTTCTCGACCGTCTCCGTGAACAGCAGCAAGCCCACTTTGTCCTGGTTGCGGATGGCAGAAAAAGCAATGACCGCAGCCAACTCAGCCATCAGAGCCCGCTTGGACTGCTGGCCTGAGCCAAAGCGACCTGAACCGCTGAGGTCTACCACCAGCATCACCGTGAGCTCCCGCTCTTCGCGGAATTTCTTTACGAACGGATGGTTCATCCGCGCAGTGACATTCCAATCGATAGTCCGAACTTCGTCGCCCGGTTGGTATTCGCGAACTTCGTCGAAGTCCATCCCCTGCCCCTTGAAGGCCGAGTGGTATTGCCCAGCCAGCGCCTCGGCGACCAGGCGGCGCGTGCGAATTTCGATTTGCCGGACCTTGCGGAGTAATTCTGGCGAAACCCCAGACTCGGATTCGGCGGGGGCCACCGAAGACGATGGGAGTGCCTCGGATGCATCGGATCCGGAGATCCGGCGCATCACGCCCTGAATCGATCTGGACCACCACGAACTCATAGTGCCACGCAGCAGCAGTGCCCTGTTGGGGATTCAAAAACCTGAGATTGGAAGTGAGAGTCGCCCATGGCGTGTGCGAGACCGTAGTCCGCCCCCGGTTCAATCGGCAAGACGCCCGATCAACCGACTTAGCTGAGACGCGGTATCGCGGTATCGATCCGTCACCGAGGTTGACCCGGGGGCGCTCCACCGCGAACCTTGCGGGGTGTACGGTGGCGGAAGGTTTTGGGAAACACACTTCCCTCCGATGCCTCCAAAGGCTCCCTGAACAGCCTCTCTACTCACTCGAGACAATGCTTTCCATCGGTCAATTGAAAATGTCCGTCGCCGGACGGATCCTGTTCGAAAACGCCTCCCTCCAGGTCAACTACGGGGATCGGGTGGCGTTGGTTGGTCCCAACGGCGCGGGCAAATCCACGCTCTTCTCCATCATTCTCGGACGCCGGACTCCCGATGAAGGAACGGTCGAGCGGGATCCTTGGACCATGATCGGCTTCCTACCTCAGGAGGGCGAAGCCGTGGGTGAGGAAACCGTTCTGGAGGTCGCCACCGGAAGGGCCGGCGAACTGCCCCGCCTCGAAAAGCGCCTCAAGGAACTGGAGGCCGCCGGCTCCGTGGACAGCCCGGAGTACATGGAGACCCACGCCAAGTTCGATGCGCTCAACGATCCCCAGGTCGAAGCCAAGGCCAAGAAAATGCTCAAAGGTTTGGGCTACAAGGAAACCGACTTCGATCGTTTCGCCAAAGAAATGAGCGGTGGCTGGGTCATGCGGGCCCACCTGGCACGTTTGTTGGTGATGGAGCCCGACCTGCTGCTCCTCGACGAACCCACCAACCACCTCGACTTGCTCTCACTGCTCTGGTTGCAGGAGTACCTGTCTCATTATGCCGGAGCGGTTCTGCTCATTTCCCACGACCGCCAGTTCATGGACGAAATCATCACCCAGGTGCATGAGATCGCCGACCGCAAGCTCATCGGTTATACGGGCAATTATTCGGCTTACCTCCAGCAGCGGGAAGATCGCTACGAGCAACAGAACGCAGCCTTCAAGAACCAGCAGAAAGAAATCCAGGCCCTCCAGGAGTTCGCAGATCGATTCCGCTCCGTCGCCTCGAAGGCCTCTCAGGCGATGTCCAAGCTCAAGCAAATCGAGCGGATGGAGCTCCTCGAGAAACCCACGCCACCCCGAAAGCCCTTCCGCATCCAGATCCCCACGCCCCCACGCGGTGGACAGCGGGCCATTTCCCTTGAAGCCATCCACATGGCCTACGGCAAAAATGTGGTCTACTCCGGACTCGATCTGACTGTCGAACGCGGCGAGCGCACAGTGCTGGTCGGCCCCAATGGCGCCGGCAAGTCCACGTTGCTTAAGATTATCGCCGGGGTCGTAGAAGTTCAGGAAGGTGTCCGCAACCTGGGCCACAATGCCAAGCTCGGCTACTTCAGCCAACACCGGGCCGACAGCCTCGACCCCAACAAGAACGTCATCGAAGAGGTTCTCGCCAGCGCACCGGCACTCCGCGAAGACGAAGCCCGGGCCGTCCTGGGTTCATTCATGTTCCGTAAGGAGGAGATTTACAAACCAACCACCGTCTTGAGCGGCGGCGAGAAGAGCCGTTTGAATCTCATCAAGTTCTTGGTCGATCCGCCCAACTTGCTGCTGATGGACGAGCCCACCACGCACCTCGACATCACGACGGTAGAATCCCTCACGATGGCTCTAGAGCGCTACGAGGGTACCCTTCTGTTTATTTCCCACGACGTGCATTTCATCCGCCGCCTGGCGACCAAGGTATTGCACGTGAACAACGGGCGGGTGCTGCCCTACGCCGGTGGGTACGACTACTTCCTGGAGAAGATCGGCGCCGGCAACGATCCGCGTGCTGCGCTGACCACGGCCTGATTATAACCCAATTACGGTCCGATTCCGGACTGATTCCTTGGCCCTGACGGAGCAGTCCACCCCTGCCCGGCCTGACAGATTTTTGTGCTGCTCAGGCTTGCTAAAGATCGCTCAGAGGCGGAGGAGTGGGGAGGCGTTCACCCAAAGCCTACCACTCCGGATCATGCTGCCTTTTTTTCTTCGCAATTGGTTCGCCCTCAGTCTTCCCCTCGCAGTGGCCTTGGCCTGGGTGATCCCGGACCTGGGCTCCGCCGACGGTCCGCTCAAGACCTCCATTAGCACCAAAGCGGGGGTGGCGCTGATTTTCCTCATCCAAGGTCTCACCCTCCCCTCCACGGCGCTGCGCCAAGGATTGTCCCAATGGCGACTGCACCTGTTGGTGCAATCCTTCACCTTCCTGGTGTTTCCCATTATGGGGATTGTCCTCGATCGCCTCGCTGGTGGCTGGCTGGCTCCGGATCTCCGCCTGGGATTCCTCTACCTAGCGGTACTGCCTTCCACCATCACCACCTCGGTGATCCTGACGGGAATGGCCGGAGGCAACACCGTGGGAGCCCTCTTCAATGCGGTCCTCTCGAGCCTGCTGGGGGTCTTTGTCACGCCGCTCTGGGTGGCGTGGCTGATGAAGGCCAGCAATCAACAACAGCCGCTGGGGCCCGTGATTGCGGAGATCGTTACCCTCTTGCTAATCCCGTTGGTCCTCGGACAACTCCTTCGCCCCGTCTGCGAGGCCTGGGCTAATCGCCAAAAGAAGCGGCTGGGGACTCTTTCGAGTGCCGTCGTGCTCTTTATTGTGTACGCCGCGTTCTGCAACTCGGTGAAACAACGCCTCTGGACACAACACGGCCTGAACGTATTGCTGCCGGCGGCCGGCGGAGTCCTGTTGCTCTTCGCTCTGGCGGTGCTGTTGACTGAAGTGCTCGCCCGAGCGTTATCACTGACGCGTCCAGACCTGATCGCCGCGAGATGCTGCGCCCCTCAAAAGACCCTCGCCTCGGGAGTTCCCATGGCGAAGATCATTTTTGGAGCGCACCCAGGGTTGGGGCTCATCCTCCTGCCCGTGCTCCTCTACCACCCGCTGCAACTCATCGTGTGCGGCGCCTTAGCCAGCCGCTGGGGTCGCCAGTCCGCGCTACCTGAACCGCCGGCCGGGGGTATTCCTGAAGCCCCTAAGGGCCCTCATTCTTCTAAAAAGAGTCCGGCTCAGTAGGTGATCAACGAGCGGACATCCACATCCCCCAGATGCTGACGCCCTCCCAGGAAGCCCAGTTCGATCACGAAGCGGACACCGACGATCTTGGCTCCCAAACGGCTGAGCAACTGGAGGGCAGCTCCCGCGGTCCCACCCGTGGCCAGAAGGTCATCAACCAGAAGAATCCGCTCGCCCGGAGCCACCGCGTCGGTGTGCACGGCCACCGTGTTCGAACCGTATTCTAAGTCGAAACTCTGCTCATGGGTCTGCCATGGTAGTTTTCCCTTCTTCCGCACCGGCACGAAGCCAACTCCGAGGCGATGCGCGGCGGCGGCTCCGAAAATGAACCCACGGGCATCAATACCCACGATCTTGTCCACCGAACCGGTGGGGATGTCAGACAAGAGGTGGTGGATCGTCGAATCGAACAACCGCCCGCTGGCCAACATCGGAGTGATGTCCTTAAATTGGATTCCCGGCTTAGGGAAATCCGGCACGTTGCGGATCGACTGTTCAAGTTCGCTCAGGGAGGCGATGGTCACGCGCTGGGTTTGTGGACCAAGGAACCCCCGACGTCAAAGCCCGTTCCGGGCCATTCGGCAGGTCGCCACCCAAAAGCGCCTCAGAAGCCGCCCGAGATTGACCTCGACCCCGACTGCGACCCACTCTGCTCTTGTTCTATTCGTATGTTTTCCAAAGGTCAGAAAGTGGTGTGCATCAACGACGACTTCCCGCCCGAAGCCGCCGCGCTCTTCGCAGAACTCCCCAAGAAGGATCAGGTCTACACGGTCCGAGGCATGTATATCGGACGCGGCAGCTACTACCGGCATGAGTCCGGCAAGAAAGACGGCGAGATCGGGTTGTTGCTGGAAGAGATCCTCAACCCGCGCGACCCGGGGCTGAAGACCGGTCTGAATGGCGAGTTGGGCTTCAACAGCGAACGCTTTGCTCCTCTGGAGACTAACGAAGAGAGTGCTACCGCCGAAGAAGAAGAAGAGTTCGCCCTCCCCACCTCTGCCGCTTAACCCGAGCAGACGGACGAACGCGCAAGAGTTTCCTCGACGCCCCCTTCCCTCGGTCACTTGGGTGAGGAGCGACCTTCAAATAGGTAACTCCTGCGGCAGTACCGGGTAACTCACGCACCGATAGGACCAACGCCCACCAGGCGCATCACCAGCACTTCCGCCGCCTTGCTGGCCGCGAGATCGATCTCGAACTCGACTTGCCAGTCATTGTGTTCCTCCGGGTCCACCAGCACTTGCATCACCCGCCAACTCTTCCGGTCTTCGGAGGGAATCACGTGGGTGTGTTTGGTGTTGCGGGCCTCCGGTTCGAGACTGATTCGCTGATGGTCCGTGTAGTACGGATGGAGAGCCGCCCGAAGGCTGGTCGCGGTCCAACCGGAAGCCCCTGCTTCCCCTCCGGACTCCAGTGCGGCCACGGCCTCCTCATACTGATCCAACGCGAGGCAACGTATCCAGGGCAGGACTCGGGCACGGACCATTGCGGTGAGTTGGCGGGGATCCCGGGTAATGTCTCGCGCTGCCTCTTCGGCACCGGGTGGCTTGGCCTCCGGTTTGGATTCGCGCGGTACGGCCGTGGGGTTCTTCATCCGCTCCCACTCCTCAATGAGGCTCGAATCTACCTGCCGCAATAACGCGGCCAAATAGGCTTCCATTTCGCGCAGGGTGTCATTTTTGGCCGCCTCCGGAACCGTCTGGCGCAAGACCTTGTACACCGAAGTCAGGTGGCGCAGCAGCAGTCCTTCGATGCGCTGGAGTTCATAAGCCTTAATGTAATCGGAGAAGGAGTAGTACTGCTCAAACATCTCCCGAGCGATGGACTTCGGACGGATGTTCTCTTGGCCCACCCAAGGGTGCTTTTCCGAGAACGCATTGAAGGTGGAATAGACGAATTCCCGACAAGGCTTGGGATATTCGAGCTTCTCCAACTCCTCCATGCGCTGGTCGTACTCCATGCCCTGGGCCTTGAGTTCGGCCACCTTCTCGCCCTTCAGGCGATCCAGTTGCCGACGCAAGATTAGGTCCGGATTTTCGAGGATCGATTCGACCAACGTGAGGACATCCAGAGCGTAGTTGGGAGTCTCTGGGTCTATCAACCGCAGCGTGTCGAGCAAGTACAACGACAGCGTCTGATTCATCGAGAAGTCTTCCGGCAACTCGACATTCACCCGGACCCGTTTGCCCTCACCCTTGGGTGAGAAGGTTACTATTGAGCGATCGACCAAAGCCCGGAATAACTGCCAAACCCTCTTGAAATGAGCTTTTTTTAGAGTGGGTCCGTCATGGCAGTCCCGGATAAGCCGGCGCAGGGCCCCGCAACCGTCCTCCGGCCGACTCAAGACATTCAGGATCATCCCATGCGACACTTGAAAACGAGACACCAGCCTTTCGGGCGCTGCCTGAATCAACCGCTGGAAGGTCTGCCGATCCCAGTGGGTGTAGTTCTTGTCCGGCGCCTGCCGCTTCACAAACTTCTTTCCGTCCCGCTTAGATTTCTCCTCCAGCTTGAGGTTCTCGACGACATGCTCCGGGGCCTGGGCGACGACCCAACCCACCGAATCGAAACCCTTGCGCCCGGCGCGCCCTGAAATCTGATGGAAGTCCCGAGCCCCTAGGATCGCCGTCTTTTCGCCGCCGTACTTGCACAGGCGGGTGAAGAGAACCGTGCGGATCGGCACATTAATGCCCACGCCCAACGTGTCCGTGCCGCAAATGACCTTCAGCAACCCGCGCTGAGCCAACTGCTCGACCAAGATGCGGTAACGCGGCAGCAGGCCTGCGTGATGCAACCCAATGCCCGCCCGCAACCACCGCTTGATGTCCGGCCCGTACGGACTGGAGAACTTCGCCCCCTCCAGCGCGGTGGCAATGGTGGCTTTTTCTTCACGCGTCGCTGTGGCCAGGCTAGTGAAATCCTGCGCACTCTCGGCCGCATCCGCTTGGGCGAAATGCACCACATAAACCGGCCCTTTGCCCTCGCTGATGAGTGTTTCAACGGTCTGAGCGAGCGAGGTCTCGGCATAGCTGAACTCCAGGGGCACTGGCCGAATCACCGACTTGACGGTGACGCTGGGAAATCCATTGAGGCGAGTCATCTCGGTCTCAAAGAACTCGGTCTCGCCAAGGGTTGCCGACATGAGCAGGAAACGACTCTTGGAAAGCGTCAACAGCGGCACCTGCCAGGCCACACCTCTCTCGCGGTCGGAGTAATAATGAAACTCATCCACCACCACTTCGCGGACGCTGGCATTGGGGCCGTCCCGCAAGGCGATGTTGGCCAAAATCTCCGCCGTGCAGCACAGGATGGGCGCATCGTGGTTGATCGTGGCGTCCCCAGTGCTCAGGCCGACATTATCGGGACCGAATTCCCGGCAGAGCGAAAGCCACTTCTCGTTGACCAAGGCCTTAATGGGGCACGTGTAAACCGATTTGTGGCCTTGAGCCAACGCCTTGAAATGCAATGCCGAGGCCACCAGCGATTTGCCCGATCCCGTTGGCGTATTGAGGATGACGTTCTTGCCCGAGTAGAGTTCGAGAATGGCCTCTTCCTGCGCTGGGTAGAGTTCGATGCCGCGAGTGCGAGCAAAGTCGAGGAACCGATCCAGCAGGTGATCAGCCGTTGGCGCCTCCAGGCGGGGCAGAAAATCGTAAAGGGTGACGCTCACAGTGAGCCGCGAGCCTAGTCTGCCTGGGACCCCGCAAGCAACCGCCGGTAAAGGGCATGGTATTTGGCCCACGCCACTGAGGCGGAGTAGTGGCGGGCACTGTCCCGGATTTGCTCGGGGGTCGCCGATGTCCCCTCACCGGAAATCATGCCCGCAATTTGCCGGGCTAAATCCTCCGGATCATCCGGACGGAAGAGCCGACCGTTGTAGCCGTTCTTCAGGAGATCCACCGAGCCCCCACTGGCCGAGGCGATGGAAGGTTTCCCCAAGGCCAAGGCTTCGGTCAAAGCCACCGAGCACGGCTCATCGGTCGAAGGAATGATGAACACATCGGCCCCCTCGACCGCCTCGCGGACCCGGGTGGTCGGACCCGCTAACCTCACATACGGAGCCAACCCAAAAGCCCCGACCTGGCTCTTCAATTCACGAGCAAAGGTTTGGGAATCCGCGTCGGCTGGGGTGGGGCCCCATAGCGTGAAATGGACCCGTTGACGCAACGGCACCGGCAATCGAGCAAGGGCATCCAAGACCAGGTTCCACTTCTTCCAGCGGACCAGATTACCCACACCGACCAGAGCCAAACGCGACCGCGGACCCGGCGGACGCACCAACGGCCCTTCAAAGAATTCATCCGAACAACAATCAGGAATGATCTCCACGCGTCCCGACTCCGGCGTGAGCCCGTAATGGGCCGCCATCGCCGGATTCAGAACGACTGTCACCAAGCCTCTCCGGCCGGCAGCCCAACGGTACATTCCTGTCCGTCGAGCAAACGCATGATTGGTGAAGACGATCGGAATCTTGCCCGGAAGCAGCGCCAGCAACACCGCGGCGGCAAACCCACCCCGACTGTGGGCGTGAACGAGGTCCCAGTGTTCGGCACGGCAGCGGCGACGGGTTTCTATGGCCACACCCAGGGCCCGAGCAAAGAGCGAGAGGTGCCTGGAGGATTCAGCCAAGAGCGCGCGACTTTCACGCAAGTCCAGCGGCGGCTGCCGTTTTGATACAAAACCCCGATGGACCACAACCGCATGGCGGAATTGCCCATCCGGATCGCGGGCATGGCGAAGGACCGTGAGGATGCCACCATCGTCTTGAGTGGCACCTACCAGGTGCAGCACTGAAACACCCCGCCCGCCGGAGGACTGCCTGGAGACTCCATCGTGCGCTTCCGACTGGGACGAGGCGTTCATGAGGCCATGACGAGCGAGCGATCAGGCCACCGGTTGCCCGGAAACCTCCGGTGCTATCGGAGCCCGGAACCGGTCCACAAGATTGAAGAAAGTCTTCGCTGTGGGCTCGGCTGTCGCGAGCATCCGGTTGCGGTGCCAATGGGTGATAATCACCAACCCGGACAGGAGGCCGAAGGTTTGCATGAAAAAACCAGCTTCCCCTGTGGTAATCATGAAAGTCACCAACTGCACGAGCCACAGCGAACTCACATGGCACGTCAGACGGTCAAAGGTCGATTGGCAGCCCATCCGGAAAATGGATCGCAGGTTTTTAAGAGCAACGAGGGATACAGCCCCCAAGAAGGTGAACACTCCCGCCAACCCAGGCAGTCCAAGGTTCACCAACAGGCTGGGGATGCCGGCGTAAAAGATGCCCTGATCGAGGCTCTGCTCCAGCATGCCGTACTGGTCATTTTCGTTGTGGGTATAGAGGTAATTAATGTCCGGCACGAAGCCTAAGCCCCGCCCGATCCAAAGAAAGTTTGGGGCAATATCAAAGGCAATGCGACGCATGGAGGCACGACCTGAGGTCGAGTTTTCGGCATCCACACTGGCCAACGGATCAACGTCAATACCTGGAAGCACCGACAACATGCGTTGTGCCGAGTGAGGCATTTGACGCGCCGTCTGGTAGGTCACCAATAACGCCACTCCCAGCAGGATCGTGGAAACAACCACTTTGGCCATTGAGAGGGTTCGCTGGACTAGGCTCGAAAGCAGAATGACCGACGGAATGATGATCATCGACATGCGATGACCGCCCAGAGCGCTTCCCCCGAGGAGCCCCAACATGACCAGCACCCGGGTCACCGATGACAAGGACAAGGCTCGGGTGGCGGGGCTGATTACCAGCATCAGATAAATCAAATCGCGCGACACGAAGGCCACCGATTGAAAGCGTCGAACACCGCCCTCCAAAGATTGGGCTTCGAACGCGAGGCTGTCGGTGGAAAGACCGAAGAAGGACAACAGAACCCAGAGGGGCCCGGTGCCGCCGGCTGCCAAGGTAAAGTCGGACACGAGAAACGTCATGCTCATGAGACAGTTAGCAGCATAGATACGGATGAGCATCTGGGGCGTCGTCGGCACGGCCAGATACAGAATCGGGAAGAGCAATCCAAGGAATTGGGTGACGTAAGCGCGACCACCCACTTGACCTTGCCCCAGCACGTTCAGTCCGAATCCGCGAAACTTGATCAAGGACACCAACACCAAAAAGAAGGCGCCCAAGCCAATGAACACCCAACGATACTCCCGGAGACGATCTCCGAACTCCGGGGCATTACGCCGCATGGCGAACATCAAGGGCAACCCACTGATGGAAAGCATCAAGCTCGCCTCCCAGAAGAAGGGTCGACCGGAGACAAAGGGCACCAACAGCGATGAGTTGATCATCACCGACCCAAGAACTAGCGCCAAAGTTCCATGCTTGGGCAACGTCAGTGCCCAGAGCACCGCGACAAACCCCAAAAGTGCCAGGATCTGTACGGACCCCAGCAAAACAGCAAAGAGCAGCAATGCAGCAATGAGAAAGACCCCGAAGAGGGCCTTCTGGACTTGTTCCTGAGCGGCGACCATGTGCAGACAATAGAACTCCCTTCCCGAGCCGACCTTCAATGTCTTTTCAAAATCGCCCTTCGAGCAACCCGCCAGGCAAACCCTCTCTACTGCCGGTACTCACGCCGAGCCCACTCGGGGTCCAGAGTTGGTTCTGCCTCATTCCAACGTATCCAAGGAGGGCTTCCCTGGCCCAGCGGCGGTTGGGTGACCAGAAAGGCGAAGCAGTTGGTCTGCGACGGAACCAGTCTGCCCAGCACCGTCGCGAGTGGAATGGCCAGTCGGAGCCCCAGACGAATCCAGGGATTGCGGCGACTGGCCGCCCCGGAGGGCGGACGAGTTGCATGGAAGTAGCGAAATCCACACAGCATCCACGGCGTCGCGCTACGGATCACTTTTTCGATCTCGCGTTCCGTCCAACGGTACACGTAGTTGGGGACCGGACCGTTGCGCCATCCGCCACTGACCCGGTCATAGCTCAGGGCCACGGCAGCGGTCTCATAATCTTGTCCCAATCCGAAGCGGACCCCCCAACGGGAAAGAAGTGAATCCCGGGGTTCGAAGACCAAGACACCCTTTCGAGCCACTCGGTGCATCTCCAAAAGACCCCGGTGCGGTGAGGCACAGTGGTGCAAACCATTGTGGGCGATGACGAAGTCGAAGGACTTATCGGGAAAGGTCAAATTCTCCACGTCACCGTAGGCGACTTGGTGAGTCCCCGGATTCGGCAACTCCCAGCGGGTCTCCAGATTAGTCAGCGTCACATTCGGGAACCCGGCCTCCTTCAAAGTTTGGTGATCGCGTTCCCCGGCGCACACACAGAGCAGGCTCGACGCAGGATCCATCACGCCTTCGCGGACTAATTGCCGCAGGGTGTTGAGATAAAAGGGGTCGAGGTCAAACGCCATGAATGCCCAAGGAAGCCCGAGCGGCCGAATCCTTTCAAGAACTGGACACGCTCTAACAATCGGCCCCTCCCATCGGGCCGGGTGCCGGCTTGTTCCCGGAATGGTTGAGGATATGCTCCCAAGCCTGTGACCTCCGCATCGGAACAACGCAATCGACTGGCCGCTGAGAAATCCCCCTACCTGCTCCAGCACGCCGGCAATCCGGTGGACTGGTTCCCCTGGGCAGACGAGGCCTTTGCCCGAGCGAGCGCCGAGGGCAAACCAGTTTTCCTGAGCATCGGCTACTCCACCTGCCATTGGTGCCATGTGATGGCGCGAGAGACCTTTGAGAACGAGGCCGTGGGCAACTACCTGAAGGAACACTTCATCAGCATCAAGGTCGACCGCGAGGAACGCCCGGACGTGGACAAGATCCATATGAGCTTCGTGCAAATGACCACCGGCAGCGGCGGATGGCCCCTCAACGTTTTCCTCACGCCAGACCTGCAACCCTTCTACGGCGGCACCTATTTTCCGCCGGAGGCCAGGCACGGGCAGCCCAGTTTCCTGACCCTCTTGGAGCGCATCGTTGAACTGTGGAAGACCCGTCGCGACGACTTGATCGCCTCCGCCGGCGAGCTCACGGCCCGGCTACGAGAGATGGTCGTCCAAGATCCGGACAACGCCTTCCCGACAGGCCCTCGGGAATTGCATGGCGGTGGCCAAACGCTGCTGGGCGAGTTTGATCCCGTGAACGGCGGCTTCGGAGGCGCGCCCAAGTTCCCGCGGCCCAGCCAACCGCTCTACCTGCTTCGCTACGCCCGGCGCTTTGGCGACGCAGAGGCCGTACACGCCGTCCTTCAGACGTGTGAGCGCATGGCGGCCGGCGGCATCCGGGATCACCTAGGTGGCGGGTTTGCCCGCTACAGCGTCGACGAACGGTGGCTCGTGCCACACTTCGAGAAAATGCTCTGCGACAACGCCCAACTAACCGTCCTCTATCTGGAGGCTTTCTTGGTTTCCGGCGAAGCACGGTATGCCGACGTCGCCCGAGACATCCTGCGGTATGTGGCCAACGACATGACCCATCCGGACGGCGGATTCTATTCGGCCGAAGATGCCGACAGCGAAGGCAAGGAGGGGAAGTTCTACTGTTGGACCCATGCCGAGCTGTCCGCATTGCTCAGCCCCGAGGCCTTCAACGTGGTTGCCGCTCGGTTCGGTATTACCCCGGCGGGCAATTTCATCGACCACAGCGATCCGGAACCGCTGAAAGGTCTCAATGTGTTGTCTCTGGTTCAGGCGGAGGTCCCCGAAGCCGATCGTCCCATTCTGGAAACGGCCTTGGACCAACTGCGCGAGGTCCGCGCGACCCGTGTACGTCCCCATCAGGACGACAAGGTTTTAGCATCCTGGAACGGCATGATGCTCGGAGCCTGCGCCCGAGCCTTCGCGATCTTGGGCGACGACGAGTTCCTCACGATGGCCGAGCGCAACATGGCCTTTTTGCAAGAACACCTCTGGGTGGTACCCACCCCGGAGACTCGAGGCACTCTCTATCATCGCTGGCGCGACGGGGAACACGATCAAGTCCAATTGCTCGACGCCTATGCCCACCTGCTCGCCGGCACGGTCGATCTCTACGAAGCCACGCTCAACCCGAACCACCTCACCTTCGCTGTCCAATTAGCCGAGGCCCTGATGGAGCGTTTCTACGATCCGGCCGGCGGAGGATTCTGGCAAAGCGGAGCAGACACCTCTCACCTGCTCATGCGAGTGAAGGAAGACTACGATGGAGCAGAACCCTCCGGGAATGCCGTGGCCAGCGTGGCCCTGCTTCGCTTGGCCAGCCTCTGCGCACGTCCTGACTGGCGGGAAGCCGCTGAGAAGACTTTACGCCTCTTCGCCCAAAAACTGCACCAGACGCCGCAGGTCGTGCCCTTCCTCCTGTGCGCTCTCGACTTCGCGCTTCAGGAACCCAAGCGGGTCGTCCTGGTGGGCGATTGGCTCTGCGGTTCCACCCGAGCCCTCCTGAGCCATGCCCACGCTGTGTTTGAAACGCACCGCGTCATCCTCGGTAACCACGGCCCGGTGGATCCGTTCGCCCGCACGCTGCCCGGCGACGAGGAACGCTCGTTGGCCTACCTCTGCACCGGCAACGCCTGCCAACCACCGACCCGCGAAGGTTCTGTGGTCCGGGAGTTCCTGCGGCAGACACCTCCCCCGGAGTCCCCGTACTAATCGAGCCGATGTGGAAAAGGGTGGGGAACCGACGTGCAGGGATTGGAAAAAAACCGACTCCAAATACGTCTCTCAAAGCTGAGAGAAATTGAAGAAGAAGAGAAAGGTGGTGGCTGGGGGCGGGATCGAACCGCCGACACTGCGATTTTCAGTCGCATGCTCTACCAACTGAGCTACCCAGCCGCACCGAAGAGCGCGAATCAAACTCGGGGACACCCGTCTTTGGCAAGACGGTTTTCGAAGATTCTTCGAACGGATCGTGTCCGCGTTACTTCGGGTCCTGGTTCGCCCGCAATTCTTCCGGGGTCACCGTAGAGACTACGCCCTCCTTTGGAACCTCCACCTTGGCGATCCAAAGCAGCGCGTTCAGGAACACTTTGCGGAAGTTCTCGTCACCCCAGTTCTTGTGGTAATGCCCACCGGTGAAGCCGAAACCCCGACCTCCATTGGGCCGATCGTAAGTCCACATCAACGGCTGAGGTTCTCCCTTGGCCACAGAGGCACGGACGAAGGGGTTGCCATTGTGCGGGCCGTTGCCGCGGTCGAGGGTGCTCATCGGGGGCACGACGCTGAGGATCGGCGTAACTCCTTTGCGATCCGGCGCAAAGCGCATGTGATAGTACCACTCATCGTGGATGGTGAACGGCTTCACGCCGCGGGTCACCGGATGCACTGGCAGCGATTCGAACTTCGCCGTCCATGTCGGATTCACGCTCCAGAACATTTCGAAATACCCCCCGGTCCAATCGAGCATGGCGAAGCCCGGATCACCGGCCGGCACCTCGACCCCGTAGTGGGCCGCCCCGATGCCCACGCCCTTGGCCGACAACTCATTCATTAGCTTCAATCGGTCTGGCTTGATCGTGGGGTGGGCCGTGCCTCCATTAGAGAAGACCACCACCGCATCGGCTGACTTAAGGATGGCCGTATCGGCCGGCCAGCCATTACTGACCACAGTCGCATGGACGCCCGGAATACGGTTCAAGCAGCCGGCCAAAAGAATACTTCCGGCCCGAAATTCATGGTCACCCGGGGCATGACTCGGCGTACCTGCGATCAAGACGATGGCTTTGTCGGCCGCTGCCAAAGACAGCGAGGCCACGGCAGCGAAGAGGCTAAGAAAGATGCGGTTCATTGGATGATGCTTATCCTGCGGAAACCCCCGTATTCCAGCCAGACATTCTTAGATTCGCTCCACTCGACCCAACGGAGAACAACCCATTTCCACCGGCGCAATATTAAGCTCTCGAATACATTGCAGTGTAACACCTAGTGCAGTGTCTTTTATTTGTATTCATTGATTTATTAGCGTCGTTCCGCTGCTAGCGTCCGACAGAAAATCGACCCCGTGAAGTCATGAGAAAAACGACTACTCTCGGAACACCAGTTCTTTGGCTCATTCTCTCTTGAGGCAACGGGAACACTCATCGAGCTACATCGCGGGTTTCTGCTACAAACTCGGCCTCACCCACGCGCTTCCGAGGTAGGACGATTTCTCCGAAAGCGCCGCGTCGGTGGGGACGGACCGCTCGGAGATCGGTCCCTACCGAGGAGCCTGGTCGGCACACACGGACCGCTCGGAGATCGGTCCCTACCTCGGAGAAGGATCGGACTCGGAGGCTCATCAGGCTGCATCGCGGGTTCCTGCTGCAAACTCGGCCTCACCCACGCGCGTCCGAGGTAGGGCGATTTCTCCGAAAGCGCCGCGTCAGTGGGGACGGACCGCTCGGAGATCGGTCCCTACCTAGGAGCAGGGTCAGCACACACGGACCGCTCGGAG
>CAINWP010000065.1 GCA_903854475.1 uncultured Verrucomicrobiota bacterium | reverse complement strand
CGCTCCACGTCGCTCCAGAAGAATGCGTTGGACGCGTTGTCACCGGGGCTGGCTTCGAGAATGTCGATGAGCGGATATCGGGCGACCGTTCCCTCCGGCCGAGCCACTCGCTTTCCGATCACGCTGGCTGGAGTCGCGAGGAACGCTCGGATTTGATCCTTGGTTCCGTCGCTGATGCGGCCGGTGCCCACGATCTGACCGGCCGAATTAATGGCATTGGCCCGGTCCAACTTCCAATTGGTGCCCAACGGCAGAATGGCGTTGAGGTCGTAAGCAGCGTCGCCAATCCACAAGAACGCCTTTCGTGACCCATCGGCTAAGGTTGCCTCACCGACGATTTGTCCAAAGGTATTAATGGCCGTCGCTTCGCTCTGCACCCAAGTGCTAGCAAAGGTGCCAGAGGGGCTCTTCCATACGCCGCCGCGATAAGCGATGGCTTGGCGCTTGTTATCAGACTTGATTAGGTATCCGACCACAACACCCGTGTCATCGATACCGGTACCTACGGTCTCCACGGCGCCACTAGGCAGTGGCAAATCTGCAAGCACACTGCCGTTGTGGGTGATGGCACGCTTTTTGCCAGAGATCCACCGGTAACCCGTCGCCAGATTAAATCGATTAATTGCTAATGCTCGTCCAGTGATCAGAGCATTCGAATTGTCTTTGAGAAGATTCTCGGCTGCGATACTGGTCCGGCTCAGATCGAGCAACATCGGGTACTCAGTGCCGTCCGCCTTAGTCAGGTAACCGGCGAGCGCTCCGACCGCATTCACCGCCATAGCGAAACCCGAACGATACTCCGCTGGGAAACTCAAATTATTGGTGGTCTCGCGAATGCCAACGAACGCGTTGGCGGAAGCACCCGCGGCCGCTGCATCTTTCCGAGCGGGGTCCGTTTCGGCGGCATAAGCCTTAGAGGCTGCAGCAATCCGATCATCGACAAGAATCCGGGAAAATCGCCATGGCGTAGAGATCGCGTTAGCGGTGAGGAATCCCACAGCGAAATGGTTGGTTCCGTTGAGGTGCAACTTCAGGCTCGTGATTTGACCCACCATAGTCCCCACGTCTGCGGCCGAGCCATTGAAGAGCATTTGCTCGTGGAAGATGGGCTTATCAACCGCACCAACACCCGTCCCATGGTAATATCCAGCGACGCGATTGTAATCGTCGATGGCGGTGCCAAACGATTCGGTCGCCTGGCCTGGGTCGTTCACATCCATCGCTGAATAGGCCAAGCGAGGGACAAAGCTAACGGTGATTGATTTCTGAACGGTGTCGATGGTGTCGGTCGCGGTCACCGTGATGGTGGTGAGACCATAGGCGCCCTCATAGGGTGTCATCTCCAGGTATCGGTTCGACCCGGACCCGGTCACAGTGACATTGGCCGACGGCAGGATGGTGCCGTCACTGGACAACGCACTCACGACCACCGTCGAAGAATCCACGTCATTGACGTTGAAGGGTATCCGATGGGTCGACTCCTCCTGAAGGACCAGATTGTCCAAGTTAGAAATCACCGGAGGGTCGTTGATGTTTTCCACCTGAATCGAGACCGTGCCGGACGCTGAGACGCCGTTGGCGCTAGCCGTGTATCGGAACGAGTCCGCTCCTGAGAAATCCGGATTGGGTGTGTAGACGTAGGCGGTGCCACCCGCGGCGGAAGCCCGTCGGACCACTCGGCCATTCGAGGGTTGGGTCGGTTCACCCAAAGTGATCGTCTGGGACCGGTCGAACTCCAATGCGGCCACGAAGATTTCGAATCCTGCATGGTCTTCGGGAACCACGACAGTCTTTGTCGGCGTGTCGCCATTGGTGATCCAATTCACCGTCCCGGAGATACGCATATTCTCCTTGGTGTCATCTACTTCCTTAGAAAGGTCGAAGGCCCAGACACCAAAGCCTTCATCAAAGCGATAATAACCAATCAGACCGGTCTCGAAACCACTGAGCGGACTCCGGTAGCTCATGCGCAGCTGAGTCTCGGACCGGGCGACATTCCAAACGCGCAGCTCATCCAAATCGCCGACCAGAGATGTCCATCCGTCGCCCCGGGCACCCACCCGGGTCTCGATGAACCCGGACCCGGTGGATCGCTGGTCCGCCGTTTCAATGCGCAATTGACCATTCACATACAACCGGATCGTGGACCCGTCGTAGGTCGCTGCCACGTGCGACCATGCGTTCAAAGGAAGAGCACCATTGGCCGAGGTGTCGATAATCCATCCATAGGGTGCGCTATCACGCCAGATCCCGAGCTGACCCGAATCGACGAGAGCCAAAATGTAGTTCCCGTAGACGCCCCCGGTGTAGCGCGTAAGGATTTCCATGTGCTGACGAACGGTGGGCCGAACCCAGGCTTCAAGCGTGAACGCCGCGCGCCCCTCGAAAGCAAACGCGTTGTTCTGTCCGGGGACAAAGAGGAATCCGCTGCCGTTGAGATTCACGTAGCCGTCATTGCGGACCACCGGAGCGTCATCGACCGGTTCCACATTGAAACGAATGCGTTGCCGGGTGACATCATTGCCCGATGCATCGCGAATGGCATAGTCGGCCACCAAGTCGATGTCCGGTGAATCCTGCCGGTTGAAGTTGACGAGCGGGGTGTAGTTGAAAGTGGCCACCGAACCATTGTTCAACTCCAAAACATAAGCGAGGCCGGTGCCTCCATCGGCGTCATCCCACTTACCACCCAATGCAGGCAAGATGTACGCATAATCCTGAGACCCTCCGGAATCATTGGGCTCACCGGGGTTCCACTTCGAGAAACCGCTGGTAGTACCACCGTTGAGCCATTTGAAGGCGGCCCCATTGCTGGAAGCCTCGACCTCAACGTCGGTTGCTCCAATCCATGCTGAACCTATTGAAGCCACCGCTGCGTTGGCCGCGGTATTGTCGGCCTCGCTGGTAATGGTGGCCAAGCGACCGCGTCGGGCGCGGGCATCGTGGTAAGAATCCCAAAAAGTACGGGCTCCTGAGACACCCACGTATTGCTTGGAAGCAGAGCCTCCAATGCTGGTGGTGAGAGTGCCTTCGACCGGCGAACGGAGAATCTGAAGGCTCTGACCCGAGACGAGGTTGTTCAAAGTCGACGTCACGGTGAGGGCCGCGTCCTCCTGGACGGTCACCGTTTTCACCGACGGAATGCCAGGAACATACACGCCACCCACCAATGTGGATCGGCCGCCGGTCACTAGATTGACCGGGGTGTTGTTGCGATCATTCAAGCTCCAGTAACCCACCAGGCCCGACGCATTGGACGCCAGAGGCGGATAGGCTTGGGCAATGAGTTCTGCCGTGGACACGGCCCGGTTCCAAATCCGAACCTCGTCGATCATACCGTTGAATCGACCGTCCCCCCAATTGCTTTTGCCGATGTAGCTGAACTGACGACTCACCGCTGCCGGACGATGCATGGCTGCGGAACCGACCAGGCGACCATCAAAGTACAGGAAAGCGGTGCCACTGCGATGCACCGCGGCCACGTGGGTCCACCGGTTCAGCGGAAGAGCCTCGTTGGCTGTCAAACCATTGCCCACGCCAGCCCGATATATCGACAGATTCGGCCTTCCACTGTTTCCCTCGGTGAGAGCGAAAAGAACATTGTCCACGCCCGCACCGTTGCCGAAGTCAAGGATTCGGCTCCAACTCTCGAAGCTGCGCGGATAAACCCAACTCTCGATGGTGAAGTCCGAATCACCAAACAAGGTATTATTGCCCACGTCAATGTAGTCCACGTCCCGTTCGAGGGAGAGAGCTAGTGAGTCGCCCGTCTCATCATTGAAGCGGGTTCCATAGCGAACATTCTCCTGATACCGCACCGTTAGGTTGCCGCTGGCGGTCTGGTTATCGGAGTCGGTCACACGAATACCGAAAGTGACCGTGCCAGAAGCCGGAGCCACGTTGTTGGGCGTAGTGATGGTTACGTTGCGGTAGGCATTGCCAGCGCTGCCCGCGGTGATGGCCACCTTGGACAAGGGGATGGCGTCCGAGGTGGTCGAAATCGCCTGAACCGAAAGGTTTTGAAGAGGGGTGTACTCGTCGTTCACCTGAATGGCATTAACAAGAGTAATCGTGTGCTCGGCGCGCACCAAGTCATTCTGCCGAATACCATTGATAACAGGTGCCGCACCGACGCGATTGACGGTCACCCAGAAGGCATGGGTCCTGGCGACCGCTCCGTCATTAATTGTAACATAGACGCAAGTGCTACCAAAAGCGTTGGCCGCCGGTTGAAAGTAGACGTGGTAGTAAGAATTGACCCCGTTACAACCAGCCTGATAAACATTGACGGTCCCCAGACCTGGGTTGCTTTGCGAGGTGCTGACTCCCGGATAGCATCCATCCGGATCCGCCATGTTGATCTGATTGACGAAGGTGTTGCCGACGTTCCAGTTCATGTTGACCGTCGCGCCCCCGTTGCTCATGGAGCTATCATGAGGGGTATTATAGGTGTAGTTCCACAGCACTGAGTTGAACCAGAAGTTATTCCATGTGCCCACCCAATAGTCGCCAACATCGGTGTCATGATCCCGAATCGGCGTCCAATTCGGCTCCCAGACGGTCACAGCGGTATGGGCCAAGACCCAGTTGCGGTCGGTGTTGTAAAAACGGACATTGGCCAAGTTAGCCCGGAAGGTAGGCCAGTCCATGTTGACGTTGTAGAACACCGCCTCATACCAATTGCCCCGGTAGAAGGTTCCAGCCACCTGCCACTCCTGACCAAACCCGTTGACCCGCAAGTTATAGGCTTCTTGGCGACCGCAGTTGCAGCTGCCTTTCCAGTCCTTGCCGCAACACCAACTTTCGGTGTCAGAAACGTAGATCTTAACACGGACATGCCCAACGATGGGATAGGCAAGCACTTTCCCTGCGCCCATCAATAAGCACAGCGGTAGCAGCCAGCGCCATAGTCGGAGCACCATCGCAGAAGATTTGACGGTTGGGGTCATGTTTGAAAAAATGTTCACGAAGGTTTCGATTATTTGTCTTCCGTCGTTACCAAGTGGTGGGGTTGATGGTGCCGAGGGTACTGACACGCACCATTTCTACCTGTCCTTTAACTTGGATCGGAAGGCGGTGCAGCCCACGGATCACTTCCGTGTACGTCCCCTTCATTACCTCAGATCCGTTCTTGGCCCCGCCTCCGTCTTGATCCGCGTTCAGCGCCACGGTGATGTCACGGCTGAACCCGTATGCTTCCTCCTGATACACCTTGAAGTCGGCCGTCAGGTTGTCGTGATCCGGGTGGTACTTGTGGTAGAACGGGTTTAACGGCGACCGCGAATCCATCCCCACCGTCACCGTCACTGCATTCCCGGGCTTGAACTGTCCGCTCATCGCCAAGTACCCGTTGGTCCGCGCTGCGCCGTTAAGCCCCAGCACCATGCTGCTCAACCGGCGACCGCTCCGCTCGCGCCCCTTCATCGCTGTCCCTTGGAAATTCGCCAAATTCCTTCGATCCGAAATTAGCACGAACGCTCCTGGTGTGCCGTTGGTTGATTGGGGCGCCTGCATTAGGTACACCTCTTGCAAGATCTTTGAGACTCCCTGGTTGTCCACGTGGATAATCACATTGAACTCCAGCGGCTGCGACACCGGTGTCGCCTCCGCCATGTTCGTCTTCGCCACGTACGAGATCTCCACCACGTTCGTCGCCACTCCGTCATCGTTCACGAAACTCTTGGTCGTCTTCAACGTGTCGTACCCATTGACCGGACTCACTCCACCAATCGACACTCGACCCAACCATAAACCCGGGGCCGTCGTAGTCGTCGGCACCGTTTTCGCTCCAACGCCGCGGCGTTTGGTCACCGACTTGCCCGTCAATAGCGTCGATGAGCGGCTGATGCTCGCCGGCACCTGATAGGTTGAGATCCCGTCATCCAGCAGCAGCAAGTTGCGCCAGCCTTTCGCACCTACCGAGCTCCGGTTGGCCTTCAGCACCAGTGTGCGTTCCTCGCCTGCGGCCAGTTCCACCACACCGCTCAACGCCAGATTAATGGGCACCATGCCCGCCACGGTCGGTGTCATCACTTCGATCGGCGACACGTTGTTCACTCCTTGGATGCCCGAGGTCGCCTGCCCTGTCGGGGCTGTCGTCACAGGCACCTTGTCTGGATCTCCAAAATTCGCATCGTTGGACGGGGCGATCGACTCCGACAGGCTCTGCGTTCCGGCCGCCTGTAACTGGATACGCACCTTCGTGCTCGTCGCCTTCGGGTTGATCAACTTAATCGTCCGTCGGTCATTGTCGTCCGGGAAATCCAGCGACTCGCCGTAGTCTAATTCGAGACCAAACGAACCCGAGGTGTTGGGAGCACCCTTAGCGTACACCCAATAGGCTTCGCCGTACTTCACCTCATCGCCCGAAACCATCGGGGCCCAAATACCCTCCGGCGTCAGCCGGTACATGCCTCTCGGCGCCGATTGTGTGGCGTCCCACAACTCGGG
>CAINWP010000064.1 GCA_903854475.1 uncultured Verrucomicrobiota bacterium | reverse complement strand
CCTCGCACCTTCTTTTCGTCCTCACCGGCCAGTACCGCTCGAACCCCAGGCACCAGACACTCTTTGACCAGGGTGCTCTTGCCTGACCCGCTCACCCCCGTCACCACCACCAAGCGTCCCAAGGGGAAGGATACGGTCACATCCTTGAGGTTGTTCAACCGCGCGTGGTGCACGGTCAACCACTCGACAGAGATCACCGTGGCGGCCGCCTTCGCAGATTTCCCCCGCGGCTTGCGTACTCCAGTCACTTCGACGGGGCGTCGCTCGCCACGGGCCGGTCGCGGCAGCGGTTCTCGAAGGCAGCGACCGGTCACCGACTCTGGGTGGCGGAGCAGATCTTGCAGAGTGCCCTCGGCGACGACCTCTCCCCCACGCACACCCGCACCAGGACCCAAATCTAAAATCCAATCGGCACGGCGCATGGTGTCTTCATCGTGCTCCACCACCACGAGGGAATTGCCCCGCGCGCGCAGTTTTTCCAAGGCGTCGAGCAAGTGTTGGTTGTCTCGGGCATGGAGCCCGATGGTGGGCTCATCGAGCACATACAGGACGCCGCTGAGATTCGACCCCAACTGAGCCGCCAGCCGGATCCGTTGACCTTCGCCACCGCTCAAGGTGATCACACTGCGGCTGAGTTGCAGATAACCCAGTCCCACCTCTCCCATGAACTTCAGGCGCTCACGGATCTCCGGAAGGATGTCGCGAGAGATTTCCGCAGCCCGACCCTCGGGGCGCAGAGCGTCAAACCAGGCTCTAGCCACTTCGACGGACCACCGACCCATTTCATCGATGGTGGGACGTTCCGATGGGGCTTCACCCAGAGGCAGCCGGACGGCCCGGGCCACCGGATTCAGACGGGCTCCTTGGCACGACGGGCAAGTCTCTCGGGATTCGGCCCAACTGAACCACGATTCCTCCACCGAGTCGGCATTGGCCCCGCGCTCTACATCGGGCAAGTGGAACAACTCGCCGAAACCGCGGCATTGCAGGCACCATCCCTGGCTGGAGTTGTAGCTGAAATTCTTAGGATCTAACGGAGGGAACGACCGCCGGCATTTGGGGCAACCGCGTTCAGTGGAATGCACGGTCAGGTTCCCCTTACGATCCAGAGCAAAGAGTGTGCGTTTGCCCGCTTCAAGGGCTTCCTCGATTCGCTGGACGCGCACTTCGGAGGAGTCGCTGGCCTGAAAAACACCCGTGACGACTTCAACATCGTGTTCCTTGAACCGATCGAGTCGGAAGTTCTCATCGGCCGGAACCAGCTGACCATCGGCGCGCAATTCATGATAGCCCCGCTGACGAGCCCATTCGGACACCTCGCTGTGGAACCCCTTGCGATTGCGAATTACTGGAGCCAGCAGCTTCAGTGGCCCGCGCCTGCGGACTGCCTCGTCCAAGGTGGTCATCAACTCCTCGCGAGTTTGCGACTCGACGGCAACAGCACAGTCGGGGCACTGCAGGACTCCCAATCGGGCGTACAGCAGGCGGATGAAGTGGTACACCTCGGTCACGGTGGCCACCGTACTCTTGCCACCCCCCCGGGTGGTACCCTGCTCAATACTGACCGACGGCGGTAACCCCGTGATGAGATCCACATCCGGCCGGGACATCGGATCTGCAAACTGGCGAGCATAGGCACTCATCGAGTCCAGGAACCGACGTTGCCCTTCGGCGAACAAAATATCGAAGGCGAGGGTGCTCTTGCCAGAGCCACTGACCCCGGTCACCACCACGAACTTCCCGCGCGGGATATCCACGGAGATGTTGCGCAAATTGTGCTCGCGCGCCCCCTGGATACGAATGACATCCGACGCCACGGGGGAGTTTTTCAGTTCCTTCGACACGGCCTGAGGATGGTCCTGCTTTGGTTCTCGAGCAAACGGTCCGGGACATCTCTTTTGAAGATTCCCTGGAAGGGCTCAAAAAAGTGAATCCCCTTCAGCGAGCGAGCAAGGTCACCAACTCCCGATCGGCCTCGGGAAACGCGTAATTGGGCAGGTCCTTCGGGCTAACCCAGGCCACGGCCGCACAGTCGACAGGCCGGGGCTCCCCTGAAATCAGCACCGCGGCGTAGAATCGAAGTTGAACCGATTTCTCCGGATAGTGATGAACCGTCTCATACCGCAGTTCGCCCACGGTGACGGTGATGGCCAATTCTTCCTGCAACTCACGAACCAGACAGTCTTGCCACGTCTCGGCCGGCTCGCGCTTGCCGCCGGGAAATTCCCAAAGCCCGGCCAGATGGGAACCCTGTTTTCGCTGGGTGATGAGGATCAACCCATCGCGCTCCACCAGGCCTGCTGCCACGTCGATGACCCCGGAGTGCATGACCAATTCAGCCGCCTATGCGGTAGTATTCCCGGTACCAGGCGACGAACCGCTCGATGCCGAGTTCGATCGGTGTGGCCGGCTTAAAACCCACGGCCTCAGTGAGGTCATCGACGTCGGCATAAGTCGCAGGCACGTCGCCCGCCTGCATCGGCAACATCCGCTTCTCCACCGTCTTCCCGATGGTATTTTCGAGACAACCAATGACGTGCATCAACTCGGCGGGTTGATTATTGCCGATGTTGTAAATGCGGTAGGGGGCCGAGCTCGTCCCCGGATCTGGCACAGACCCGTTCCAGTTGGGATTGACTGAAGCCACACGGTCACAGGTGCGAACCACGCCTTGGACGATGTCATCAATGTAGGTGAAATCGCGCCGCATCTTCCCCTGGTTGAACACATCGATCGGCTGGCCGGCCAAGATCGCCTTGGTGAACAAAAACATGGCCATGTCCGGGCGTCCCCAGGGGCCGTACACCGTAAAAAACCGCAAGCCCGTCGTCGGAAGGCGGTACAAGTGGCTGTAGGTGTGCGCCATTAGCTCGTTGGCCTTCTTGGTGGCGGCATACAAGCTCAACGGGTGATCCACGGTGTGGTGGACACTGAAGGGCATGGTTGTGTTGGCCCCATACACCGACGAGGAGGAAGCGTACACCAAGTGCTCCACGCCATGATGGCGACATCCCTCTAGGATATTCATGAAGCCCACGAGGTTCGAATCCACGTAGGCGTGGGGATTTTGAATGGAATACCGCACGCCCGCCTGCGCGGCCAAATGGATGACTCGCTGGGGCTTTTCTAGTGCGAAGAGAGCCTCCATGCCGGCGCGGTCGGACAGGTCGAGCCGGTGGAAACGAAAACCGGGACGCCCGCTGAGTTTGGCCAACCGAGCCTCCTTCAAACTGACGTCGTAGTAGTCGTTGAGGTTGTCAAGACCGATCACCTCATCCCCCCGACCCAACAGCAGCTCGCAAGTGTGGAAACCAATGAACCCGGCCGCGCCGGTCACGAGGAATTTCATAAATAAGTCCGTCCTAATTCCAAAGTCTCACTGAACGCTGCCAGACAGCTCAGCGCCCGACGCTGCGATAGAGGAAACCCAATTCCTTCATTTCAACCGGATCGAGTAGGTTCCGACCATCAAAGACTATTGGGGTGGCCATGGCGGCTTTAATCCGAGACCAATCGAGTCGACCGAACTCAGACCACTCAGTGGCGATCACCAGCGCATCGCAGCCAGTCGCGACCGCTTCCGCCTCCGAGACATACTCCACGGCTGAACCTGCGGCAAAGAAAGCTCGGGCTTTTTCCATGCCCTTAGGATCGTGCACCCGCAACCGCGCACCGTCGGCCAACATGCGGTGACACAAATCGATGGACGGCGAATTGCGCACGTCATCGGTGTTCTGCTTGAAGGTCAACCCCAACACGCCGATGTGCTTTTCTTTGAGCACCCACAGCGTGTCGGTGATTTTTTGATGGAACCGCTCCATCTGCGTGGCATTGATCCGCTGAACTTCCTTGAGCAGGCGGAAATCATACCCCAACTGCTCACTAATCTTGATGAAGGCGCTGAGGTCTTTCGGGAAGCAGGACCCCCCAAAGCCGAGACCTGCCTGGAGGAATCGAGTGCCAATACGCGCATCCAGTCCCATGCCTCGGGTGACCTCTTGAACATTGGCCCCACTGGCCTCGCAAATCACCGACAGTGCATTGGCGTAGCTGATCTTCAGCGCGAGAAATGAATTGGCCGCATGCTTGATCAATTCGGCCGAATTGGCGTCGGTCACGATGATCGGCGCACGGAAGGGCTCGTAAATTTCCCGCATCTTGGCCGCGGCTCGCTCACTGGAGGTCCCGACAACCACCCGGTCGGGCTTCATGAGGTCGTCGATGGCAAAACCCTCCCGGAGGAACTCCGGATTGCTGACTACATCGAAATCGGCATCGGTCTTCCGGTAGCGCTTAATCGTTTCGGCCACCTTCTCGGCGGTCTTAACCGGAACCGTGCTCTTGTCGACGATGACCCGGTAATCCGAAAGACAGCCGGCGATTTCCCGGGCCACGCCCTCAATGAAACTCAAATCCACCGAACCATCTGGCTGAGGCGGCGTGGGAACGGCGATGAACACCGCCTCAGAACCCGCCACGCCTTCAGCCGTGGAAGACGTGAAACTCAGACGCCCAGCCGCGACCGTCCGATGCACTAAGGCTTCCAAACCGGGCTCGAAGATGGGGATTTCCCCACCTTGCAAGCGCCGAACCTTTTCACGGTCCGAGTCGACGCAAATGACCGTGTGGCCTACATCCGCAAAACAGGCCCCGGTCACCAATCCGACATAACCGGTGCCGATAATCGAAAGATTCATTCAGGTTAGGACTATTGTCAGAACCAACTGCTCAGGAACCAGTGCAAGCAAGTTTTAGGCAGAGCCCCCAAACCCACGTTAGTGGACGGGCTTCACCGCGGGGGCATTGGTGGCCACCGGGGTCAATTCAGGATGAGCCTGGAGCAAGGCCGCCTTGTGGGCCGAGGCTTCTTGGGCCGCCGTGCTGGTAGCGTCCTTGGACACTTGATCATACAAGGCAATCGCCTCCGAATACTGCTTTTGCGATTCGTGGATTAACGCCTTGGACAACCGGGCCTGCGCTACCAATGAATCGGTCGCAAAGCCCGAGATGAATCGACCATAAGCCGCGATGGCCTCGGCCGTCTTGTTCTGGGCATCGAGGGCACAGGCCACTCCGTAGGTCGCAGCGCCACCCAACAAACTGTCCGCGTGGGCCTGATTAAAAGACTCTAACGCCTTCTGAGCCTCCGAATATTTGCCGTCTTCGAACAACTGGGTGGCGGCCAAGAATTCTGAACGCTCGGCAGCGGCCGTTCCAGAATGCTGGGAAGCGACCTTGAGCAAGTCCGCTGCCGTCGGTCCGCCGTTCTTTCCGGCGGCACTCAAAGTCGCCAAGAGCGCCTGATTGGCTTCGGCCTCGGCAGAGGCATGAACGTTCTTCTGGATGATCAAAGTCACTGCCGCTACGGAAACCACAGCAAATCCGATGGCCAGAGTCTTCTTGTTCTCTTCCAACCAGGTCAGGACGGACAATGTCAGGTCCGCTGAGGGCTGTTGCTCTTCTGGCTTGGGCTGAATCTGCAGGCTCATAAGGTGCCCGAGATCATTGAGATCAAGGCTGCAAACACAAGAGCGAACCGGAGGATGCGACAATCCCTTATCCAAGACCGAGTTTCCCAACTCCGGCTGAATCTATCCCTAATGATCCAACCCAGCGGACCGGATCCAAGCCCGATTGAAACGCGCATGACGGATGGTTTCCTGGCCACCGATTGCCTCGCTCCAGGTCGCATGAAACCATCCGTCGCGCGCTTCGAGGATGGACGGGTAAGAAAACGATCCTTGCCCCGCTTGCGCCTCGGCCAACCGTCTGCGGAAGGCCCACGTCTCCCCTTCGTCTCCGCTCATCCAAACCGCCAATGAATGACGACCATTTTCCAAGTCGTTCCCGATAAAGATCCATTCACCAGACCGCAACACGCGCACTTCAGCACCGGATCCCGGATTGGGGATCTCCGAGTCGACCGCCGTCGTCCAGGTTTCACCTCGGTCGCGCGATTCGGCACGAAGCAAACGCTGCGGCGGCGGACCATTATCCCGCATCCAAGCCACCACCGAACCATCCCGGCGAACCGTCAGGCTCGGCTGAACATTCCCTACACCCACGAGGGGCGCGGACGGACGCCAAGACCGTCCCTGATCATCGGAAAGGGCCACCATCGAAATGGAATATCCATCGTGGTAAAGCGGCAGCATCCAGCGACCCGCCACGGTGGTGAGGTGGGCGCGCGGCATCCAACCCAGTCGGCGATAGAGTCGATTGGTGGCACCGAGGTGGATTCCTTCAATGAATTCCGAGACTTCCTGGCGCTGCCTAGAAGTCAGACCCGGTCGTGAGTGCTCCTGCTGCAACCGAGGCAAATGGCCATTGAGGACTTTGAGAAATTCTTCGCCCGGGGCCAACAAGACCGGCTCCATGCCGTCCCAACGCACCGGTCCACGAGTCCGCCACCGGGCACTCACCCGCGCCTGCAACAACGTCGATTCCCAGGTGTTGGCCAGAATCACGGCATGGAAGAGCCACAAGCGACCTTGCGCATCCACATGGAGCGACGGATTGCAGTCCGGGAATCCCGCTGTGTCCCAGAGGGTAAAGCGGGGTTCCCAAGAACGAGATCCGGGCCGACGACGCGAGGCCTGAAGCTTCACATCATCGGCCTGACGCTCGCCGGACCCATTGAACCACGCCACCAACAACGTCCCGTCGGGAGCCTCGACCACACAGGAGGCATGATTGTGCCGGGCCTCCGGAGCAAAGATCGCCTCGGAGATCAGCGTGGATGTCACACGGTCGGAACCCGAAACCGCCAAAGCGGCCACCAACCAGACCCACCAGCAAACCCACCCACTGGCTCGTTGAAAGCGCATGATTGTCAAAGATTCACTCAGACTCCTCAAACCCGTCGTTGAGAATACGGTCTATGGTTGGAGGGGGCGCTCACGGCGGAGTAATATCCACGACCCGGTAGAAGCGACTCGCGCTGCCTTCGGACCCCGGATCGCTCAACACCGTGCTGTCGGCGCTGACACTCACTTCTTGGATGGGGCTCCACGTTCCCAGAACCCCGCCTCGCTCCAAGCGATAACGACGCCCCAAAGAACCGCGCAACACCAGTTTCAGAGTGCCATCCGCCAAGAACCCTGAGAGCTCCAGGCGTGGAGCTGACACGCCTCGATTGGCCACTCCCGGAGTCGGGGTTCCCAACGATCCCGTCGCCGGATCGCCGTCGATTTGGAGCGCCCAGGAACGGTCATTGGCGACATCCACCGTGCCCCGGAAAATATCTATGGCCTGTGGAACACCTCCCACAGTGCGACCCAGCAGAATCTGGAACGGAGCTCCGGCCGTGGACGGCAATCGGAAGGACGTGTGCCATTCGGTGGGCGTGTTCTGCAGCGTGTCGCCATCGACAAAGACGACGCGGAATCCCCCCGGCGGAATCGAGGTCGCAGGCGGGAAACCCCAAGGGACGGATCCATCGACCCTGTCCGTCAGGAAAAGCCCCTCCAGAGACACCGGTGCGTCGCCCGTGTTGATCAACTCCAGCCACGGCTCGGCCGTGCCGCTTAAGTCTCGAAGACCCAACTCATTGCGGGGCAACACCTCGTTAATGCGCAGCGTCGGAAACTCGGACAAGACCGCGGACACCGTGTTGGCTGCACCCGGCGTCAAGGTCGCACTATTGCCACCCTCCAGGGTCATCTCTAAGCCGAACACGATATCGGAGCTGCCGGCATTGGCTTGATGGAGCTCGACCGCGAAGGTGTTCTCACCGGGGATGAGAAACTCAGCGGGCAGAGTGAACGGCCCCTCAATGGCCGCATCGCCGACGGTCCGGTTGGCAAATGTTTCATGCGTGACCACGGCATCGTCCATGCCGATGAAATGCGCCTTCCGTCCATTGACCCAAAGCACATAGCCATCGTCCAGCATCACTCGGAATTGGACCGATACGCCCGCCGTGAGGGTTGGGATCGTGACCTTCCGACGGAAGTAGTAAGCAGACTGCCCCAGCGTCAGTGTTGTGGTTTTGTTTGTCGCCAGAGCGGCCGATTCCACAAAGAGAAGCCCGCCACCACTGGACCACGTTGAATCGTTGAAACTGGCAGTCACCCAGTTGGTGCCGCCGGCGGGCGCTCCATCCTGGAAGTACTTCCAAACATCCGTGAAACTCAAGACCGCCCTGCTGCCCTGAAACGCGGAGGCTTCCGTCCAATTCCCGGGCCGGTTGCGATCCTGACGGGCATCAATGAGCTGCAGCGACCGATTGGGTCCCTGGGTGCCACTGGGCCATGGGGCCAACCCGTCGTAATCGACCCGGTCCAATATCGCTTCCGCAGATCCTGCTGCGGCAGGACGGACCAACCGCAACGAATCAGCCACAGGACCGAGAACCCCCATCCACTCGCCGAGAACTCCTGGCAACAGTCCAAAAGCATTGGTCATACCCCTCTGACTCGCGACAACCAGCACTCGGGCCCCCGGGGCTATTGAACTCTCACCGGGGAAGGTGAAACTCAAATTACTGCCGATGAGCCGCAGTCCAGAAAGGTCCCACGCCGTCTGGGAAGAGCGGTTGAACAGTTCAATGAACTCCCCGCCGGCCGGTGACGACCGCCGCAAGATCTCCGAGAAGACCACCTTGAAACGGGGACGCACGGAAATCTCGACACGTTGCGTGGCGCTGAGGTTGCCCGGACCGTCATCGCTCACACGAACAGAGATCGTCTGAATGGAGGCCCCTGCATCGTCATCTGGGGTCCACTGAAACAAACCGCTCATCGGATCGATGCTTGCTCCGGCTGGAGCACCGACTTCGAGCGAGAAGCGCAAATTCTGCGCCGGCAAATCGAGGTCCGAGGCCTGGACTAAGAAACTCAAAAGCCGTCCCTCGTCCACCGTGATTGGCGCAATCGATGCCACCGTCGGCGGTTGGTTGACCTCTGCAACTTCCATCAAGAGTTCACGAACGACCGACAAGGCATCCGGGGATCCATCGATCGCCCGAATTAAGACGACCACGCTCGAAGGCCCTTGAGATTCTGAGGGTGTCCAGGAAACGACACCGCTCTGCGGTTCAAGAACCAGACCTTCCGGAGCAGGACCATCGACCTGAAACCGAACCGGAGTTCCTTCCGGATCCGTCGCACTCAAGTTGAAAGACCATGCTTTACCCTCGGTCAACTGCTGCGGCGACAGCAGGTCGAACCGCGGTGGGTTGTTGATTTCCAGGACTCGAATTTGAAGAACACCCGAAACAAATTGGGAAGGCACACCGTCATCCCGGACCCGATAAGCTACGGTTTGAACGGTACCACCGAGGCTTTCGTCGGGCGTCCAAGCAATCTGCCCATTGGGCGAGAGGGTCAGGCCCACTGGCGCAATTCCCTCCAGTTCGAAGGGCAAGGTTTGCACCGGACGATCGGCATCGGACGCCTCTAATCGAGCCAAGAACTCAATCCCCTCCTTGGCCTCTAGGGTCACCGCGGCCGGAAGACTCGGCGCCAGATTGACTTCAGTAACAGTGCATTGAACCCGCAACAGGCTGGTGCGAATGGGCGAGCCATTGTCCAACGCGCGAACCAGAAAACTATAGACACCCGGACCATCGCTCTCAGAAGGCAGCCATTGGAAGCGGCCCGTTGTCGAATCGATCACCGCACCCGGAGGCGCATCGGCACCCAACGCGTAGGTCACGGTCTGCCCCGCATCCGGATCGACCGCGTTGACGGAGAACGCGATGAGAACTTGTTCTGGCAAACTCATGGGGTTCATCGGAGTGAAAACCGGTGGCCGGTTGCCTCCCGACAGGACATTGGGCAATCCCGGTGTGGGCACTTCCATCGAGTACAACGGCACCGGTCCTCCTTCGGGGAATCGGCCCAGGGAAACGTCATTAGTCTGGGCGCCAAACGTGATCTCATCGACCAAGACACCACGTGGGTCGAACAACCCCACTTGCTCTCCTTCCCGCGACAGCGAAAAATTCACATGGAGATCTGCGGCCCCGGATTTATTTTGACCTGCCTCATTATCCGCCCAGATCCGTAGAAACCCCCCCGCGGGAATGGGGTAGCCCGTAGGAATCCGGAACATGGCCGAGACGGAGTTCGTCAATCGGTCGGTCAAATAGAAGCCGCTGAGATCCACCGTGTTGGTGCCTCCATTGTAGAGCTCGATCCAATCGTCATAATCTCCGTCCACTGGATCTTGTACGGTTCGGGTGTTCTGAGCCATGACCTCGTTGATCACGACTCGGAAATCCGGGAATGAAGCGTCGTTGGTGGCCCCGGGCGTGGGATAAAACAAGCTCTGCGCGCTGCGTGCGACCCCATCGGGCACCAGACCCAAGGATCGATCGGCAGGCAACGAACGCCAGGTGAAGTAATCCAAGACGGTGGTCCCGGAAGCTCCGCCTTCATCGCGAACTAGAGCCACCACGCCATTGGTCGGGCTCAATCGGAACGAACTGTGAATCACCCCTGAAGCCGACTCGCCTTCCTCACCATCGCACCAAATCGTTAAGAATCCTCCGGCCGGAACCACTGAGCCCACCGGGAAGGACCACTTCAGGCGATTGGTCCAATTGTCCGTCAGGTAAAGGCCACCCAAGTCGAGGGCTGAGGCACCCGTGTTGTAAATTTCAACATAGGGATCCGCATCGCCCGCATTGTCACGAGGACCCTTGATATTAGCCGGGAGCACTTCGTTGATCCATGCGGGCGGAATACTCGCCAAGCCACCCGAGCTCGCATTGATCTTGCCCGGTGTCACTCGATTGACGGCATTGGTCTGGGCGGCCATCCAATTGCCCACCCTCCAAGAAGATTGGGATGCATCGATGCGTTGGAGCGACGAGCCCAGACCATCGGCCAGCGACGGCCATGGCAAGGAGTTGTCGTAGCGAACTTCACTCAGCACTACCTCATTGGTGGCCGACGCACGGACCAACGACAAACGTTCACCCCCGTTGTCCAGAGAACCGGCAAATTCATCGAAGACTCGAACCCCAGCGCCATAGGCGAGGACCACTGCGGCCCGATCGCGAACCAAAACCCAATAGGTGGCCGGGGGGATGACAGAACCCTCCGGAAAGGTGTAACCCACCCCGTTGAGGCGGCATCCAGAGAGATCGAACGACGTAGACAGCGATCGGTTGAAGATCTCAACAAAGGACGCACCCGGCTCCAGCGGATTGTAGTGGATCTCGTTAATTCCCACATAATCAGCCACCTGCTGAATCACTCCCGTATATCGAACCGTCACCGATTTGGTCATCCCCGGCAGCGGCGTGCCATCGGCCCGGACCGCGACCAAACTCAACACATTGGTGACACCCACCAGCGGCACTCGAATGCGGAAGACCTGAGGGGAGGTCCACTCTAGCGGCATGGGAATTCCGTTAACCTCGATGGCTGCGGTCGCGAAGGGCGCCGTGCCATCAATGACCGCCACCGGAGTCGTCGACGTAAAATTATTCCCGCCACTGGTGGTAATGGCAAAGGCCTTGGCGTCAGAGGCCGTGATCTGAGTGTTGAGATAGGTCCGCCGACCGTTCAAATAGCTACCGATGAGGGTGGGCGAGGAAATGCCCGTGACCCCGTTGAAAGACAACGCAGCACTCCGTGCGGTGAACTGGGGTTGGTATTGAGCGGCAGTCAATGGACCCGAGACGGCTTCTTGATAAGCCCGCCAGGCCATGCGTTGGAAAATCGGCGTATCAAACATCACATTGACCGCGCCATCGTTGCCACCAAAGAGACGTCGATTGGTCGGGTCTCCCACTCCCAGAACCCAGTCCATGTCCCAGGGCAGGATTCGCCACCGGCCTCCCGGCTGGAAATAAATGTACTTGTTCTGCGAATTACCTGTTCCCCACGTGTCCCAGTTCCCCAAGCACCCATCGAGGGCGAAACTGCGCATCCATTGATTAATGTCGGCGATGTTGAGCAAGTTTGGGACGAAGTTCGCGGTGCGATCGTTGGCCGCGGTGACCATCGCGAAGAAGTTGGTAAAGTCGTTGGCGGTGGTCCCGGTCGGCCGACCCTGCCAAGTGAAGCGGTACCTCGAGAGATTGTACTGACCATTGGGATTCCGATAGACGCCCAGATCGGCGCCCGTTGGCTCGAACCCTCCGGAATCGTCAAATTCGAAGGCGAAGGCCACCTTGCGCAAATCGCCCGAACCGCCGTCCGGATACCACGACTCGGCGTATTCATTCGAGGGCTGTTCCAAATCCTCACACACGCTACCAAACGGGGATCCGTTGCGGTAGAACCGCATGTAAGCGGTGTTCAGGTAGGGCACCCCCATTTTGCGGGCGATCCAGTTGGCGATCTGGTTGCGCATCCGGGTCTCCTCTTCACCGCCATTGCCCGTCAACCCGTAGACCCGGTCCCGGGTTCCCAACAGCAGGTCGTCACCGGGGACTGTCAGGGCGTAATCGGCCTGTCCAGTAAAGGGGCTTCCCTTGCGGCGGATCCCGGCGTTGTAAATCACGCGCAAGTTGCCATGGACGAGGGTGCAATCGCGAAAGGTATTGTCGAGACCACCCACGAGCGACGAATCCTGACCGTTGCTGAGCCAAGTATTCTGGGAGGAGGTCAACCACGCGTGGACATGGTTGAAAGTGCCCGTAGGCACTGGATCACCCCAGCGGATATTGGCTCCGCTGACCGCAGGTAAACCGGCGTAAACCGTTCCTGACGGGAAAATGCTCGAGGCCGTGGACGTGGCATTGTCAAAGGCCTCGACAATGAACTGCACCAATTCACCCGAACCCCGACCATTCAAGGTGCCCGACCAAATGCCGTCGCCCGCAAGAGCGTCGCCTCCGGCACCATCGTCACGCATGGCCACCGAAGAGAAAGCCGCCGTCTCGACGGTGCGGAAACGCAAACTCACCGAACTCAGCCCGTCCGCATCGGAGACCCGTGCCGTGACGACCACGGGTAGCCCGGCTGCGGGAACTGCCGGCGTGTGACGAACCAGATCGATGGACGGACCGGCATTGTTGACCTTGCGGCTATTGGGCAATCCCGGTGTGCCCAGGTTGCGGGGCACTTGCAAACGAGCGGTCATTTCGAATCCGCCACCGCGGGTCCGGAACAGCACTTCCGGCCACCCCGCCTGCCATCGGGCGCGCACCCGCAAGGTCATTCGGGCCCCATCATTCAGCCCCCCAGATATCGGAGCGCGGATGCAGTTCCGACCTGCGTCCAAATCGCCCGGCGCGATGACGTGCAAAACACGACTTCCATCAAAGGCTCCGGTCGATTCGATTCGTGAGCGGCGGTGATGACCCAAGAACGACCACCCATTGGCAGCGGTGCCTGAGCCCACCTCGAACCCACCGTTGGTCACGATGAGGGTTCCGGCAGCATTAAGAACTTCCAACTGATCCAAAAGGCATTCCCCCGCCCCCAACATGCCCAACTGCAAACGCGAGGCAGGCTGGGTACTGAAGCGTAGGGTGTCGGTCAGGGTGAACTGCTGCCACTCGCCCTTGGCGGTTTCATCCGAATCCGCCCAACTGGAAGCCCGGAGGGGATCGGCGCGAGGATCCACCAATTCCATAGAGGAACCGCCGCCGCCAGACCATTGGCCCCAGCGCCCCGCATCCCGATAATCCACCGCCGAAACTTCGATGTGAATCGTGTCACTGGACACCTGCCCCACCGAGTTGGTACTCAGAATTAGGTCTGGCTTGGACAAGGACAACCGCTCCCCGGAATTCCGCAGCGAACCCGACCAATTGCCGAAGGAATTGGCGGCAGTCAATGGAGTGTGGTTGGCTCGGAGGCGTTCCACATTCCGACCCACAACCACATACCCCCCGCCCGGAATCGAAGCACCCGCCGGGAACGTGTACGAGACCCCCTGTTCCAAACGCCAACCGGCTAAATCCACCGGTTGGGAAGATCGATTGTGCACTTCGACAAACTCATCAACGTCATCGTCCGAGATGGGATGGTACATGATCTCATTGAGCACCACGTCCTCGACCCGGCGCGGCGCATTGGCCTTTCCAGGGGTAAAGGATTCCAATCGTCTCCAACCCGAAGCCCCGTCGGGCGTACGACCCGAAGCCACGCCATTTTCCTGAGCCCCAAAGCGAACAACATCGAGGACCCGCATTCCATTGGAACTCATCAACCAAACGCTCTCGCCGGCGGCGCTCAACCGAAAACCCAGAACCTTCTCGTCCAGCACCAGAAACCCTCCCGGTGCCAACACCGTGCCGGCCGGGATCCGGAACCGGTTGGTACGAACATCATCGGTCAATACACAGCCCGACACGTCCGCCGGTTGGGTGCTGCCATTGTAAAGCTCCACCGTGTCGAGTTGAGGCAGGTCGGTATGGACCAGCACTTCATTGATCACCACTTTTGAAGCGGGATCCAGGGGTGGCAGGGTGTCCATCTGGCCTGGATTCCCACCGCGGACGGCGCTGATAGTCCAGGCGCGCGGATCGGCCTCGCCATAGCTGGGGTTGGCCAAGACCAGAGAGTGCCCCGAACCATCGGCGGCGACAGGCCAAGGGTCACGGGTTCCGAAATCGGTCGCCAACTTCTGAGCGCCCATCTCATCCCGTAATTCGAGTGGTCCTCCCGATTCATTGAAACTGCCCGAATAGGGGCCCAGAACATCCCGAATCCCATGACGTTCCATCAAAGCGGCCGGATCCTTGGCCACGACCACAAACTGACCAGCCCCCAGACGGAATCCTTCCGGAAACTGGAAGCGGACGGTCCCTTCGATCTTCCAGCGGGAAAGGTCCTCAAACACATCCCCTGCATTGTAAAGCTCGACGAACTCCAACCCAGGGCTCCCCGGAAGCGTCTGCGGATGGTACTGAATTTCACTGAAGACGATCCGAGTCCGCCGACTGGAAAGTCCTAACCCTTCCCGTTGAGGCTGATACATCACCTCATTGGCTTCGGACACGGTGCCGTAGTCGCGGAACCGCACCACTGCGACGGCATTGGTATCGCGTCCGCCCACAGTCAGACCCACTTGCACCGTATTGGGCATGGAAATGGACGCGGACCCCAGCGCGGTCCAGTTGGTACCGTCGAAGGAACCAAATCCGGCGAGAGACGTCCCAGCGCGGCGCAGTCGCAGCCATGTCTGCGGGTAATTCACCGGATACCCACCCCGGGGTGCGGTCATTGGGGCATTGGCGCCGCTGGAAGGGCGATTGCGAAAGAAGCAACCCACGGAGGGCGATCCAGCAAAGGCTCCGGCGAAGGTCGCATTGGCGTCCGCACTGGAGCGGATGACTAATCCAGCCGTCATGTAAGGGTCGGTGACGGTGAGCCCGTCCACGCGCACCCGAAGGTCGAAGTTGCCGGTCAGCGACTGTGCGGCGAATCCGGCCGAGTCGGTCGTGCCGCTAATGTCCCCACCGCGGGCCGAAACATCAAAACCACCTCGGGAGACCCATTGAACCAGCGTGGCACGGGCGTCGTTGCCGCCCAGATTCACCGGAAACAATTCGGTCGTGAAAAACTCACGCTCGGTGTTGGAAATTAACGCATTGGCACGCGCCGACTGGTCACGAATGCCATTGAGGGTGAGCCGGTATCGGGTGGATTCTACGAGCCCGCTCACCTCCAAAACGAGCAGCGTCGGATTAGTTCCCAACGCCGCTGATTGAACGCTCACCCCACCATCGATTCGAAAGGCGTCACTCACCGCTCCCGCAGGAATCGTCACGGCTTCGCTGAACTCGATGACCACATTGGTCAGCCCCACATTGTACACTCGCCGAACCTCCGGAGCGACCGTGTCGGGGGTTACCGTCAAGGTCACCGCGACGGACTGGGTAGAACCTAAGGCATTGGTCAGAAAGGCTTGGAATGAAGCGTCATTATCCGCCCAACGCACCGGATCCAACGTGTAACTCGCGCCCGTGGCATTGGGAATGAGGGTACCGCCCCGCTTCCAGAACACATCGGCCCCACCGGGGTTGTCGTACGCCACGGTGAAAGTGGCTGAACCGCGTTCGTCGACCGTCAGCGCCACGGGTTGTTGGGAAATTCGCGGCGCCTCGGGCTTCAGACCCCAGGCGACAAAGTGGTCGAGAGGAATGGGCCCCTCGTCCACTCCGTCTGGGCGCACCCATCGGACCGCCAAATTGTCCCCGCCGCCGCCTTCTTTCTGGAGGGCTTCAATGTAATAGCGAGAACCCGCAACCAAGGTGATCGGGGCGCTTTTCTGCTCGGGCAGGCTGTCCCACTGGCGTGGAGGAGTCCAACCCAGGACCCCGGCGATCCATCGGGCCTTATCCGGACCGGCGTCGGTACTCAGGAACAGTCCGGCGTAGTCATCGGCAGCGATCCAGAAGGTGTACTTGCCACTCAGTGGAGCCGTGAAGATGCCCCGCAACCGTTGACCATAATCCTCGGCCACATCGGTGGGAGCCTCGAAGAAATCCGTGATGATGTTCGTGGAAGTCGGCTTATTGGGATAGGCAGGGCTGTTGGTGAGCGCATCGAGGGTGACACCTGGAATGTCACTAAACACCTCCCGTAAGAGGGTACCGCCGTGAACCGGCAGCCAGCCCAGGATCGCCATCAACACCCAGCGACCCAAGGTCGCACCCGTTTGAAACTTCCAGTTCATAATTTGATACCCCGATTACAGCCGCACACCCGTTTAGAACCCTAAGGCAAACGACGTTTGAACAGGGCTGTGCCAGCGACCAGCAGCTTCCGTGCAAATTCAAACATGCGGTGACGAATGCGTAACATTCCTCACATTTGGAGTCACTCATGGAACCTTCCGCCTCGCCGGTCCGTTCCATTCATTGGATTCCCCAACAACACCGACCCCCAACCCTCTGGCTCAATCTCTCCAGAAAAAGGATTCGTCCCCAACCCGGTAGCGGACGGCCATCTCCGGGGTCTCGACGGGTTGGCCCCGATGCAGGGATTCTACCCCCGCCAAAGTCATTCCTGAGGTGAGCAAGGTGCGCTCCAACGGATAAGGTTGGCGACGCTCCACAACCATCCGTTCGATGTGGCGAATTTGCGGATTGAAGAAGTCGGCCGTGGACGACCCGTGAGTGGGCATCGGCAAGTACATCTGGCACGAGGTGATTTGCCCTGTTTTGGCATTCAGACCCGCATAGTTGAAGTCGCGGATGGCGAGCATCGCCAAGGTGGTCCGGAACCCATCGCGATGATCGATGAAGTAGCCCCAGGCCTCTGGGAAGACTTCCCGAGCCCAGTCCAGACTCACCGGGGCTGAAGGATAGCCGTCGCGGACCGGCAGGTTGTGGCTGCGAACCAACGCTGCCTCCAAGAGACGCCGAGTGGAATCCCTGCGACTCAACGCCTCCCAAAAGGCCGCTCCCCGGAGCCCGTGGACTCGACGAATCCCCACTTCGCCGCCCTTGCGCCGCTCCGACATGCATTGCGCGGTCTCCAAGCCATGGATGTCGTAGCTATCGGCCCCTCCGTAGGCGGCAACAAGGCTTTCCGACAGCGGAGTGCCCAAGGGCATTTCCGTGGGCGGCATTCGTTTGGTGACCGGCAGCGAAGAACCCGCCTGAAACGGGAACTTAAGGCGGCGGGCGTCCTCCACCATTTCTACGCATTCACGCCAATTGGTAGAGAGGTGCTTGTCGTTGAACACGGGCACGCTGCGACCCGAAGTTTCAAACACCCGGACCACCTCCTTAAAGAATCGGTACCGAGGATAGAGCGTCTGACCCAGGTCGGTTTTGGGATACTGACCGTGCTCGCCGATAATAACCACGCCATCGACGGCCAACCGACCGGTCCCCAACGTCAGCGCCTCGGCGATGCTCGAAAAGATGGGAACGCCATGACGGGCTGCCGTCCCCCGGGCCAGATCCTTTTCCGGGAACTGGTCGACGTACAACGACACCAAATCCACCTCCGGTTTCCGCCACCCTCCCTCCCAGACATAGCCCAAGAGAAGCCGATCGATGAAATGCTGGGCATGGGAGTGCAAGCGCACCTCCGTGGCAATCAAGGCGATCTTCTTACGGGCAGGTCTCGCTCTCTTCGAGGCCCAAACCGCAGGTGCCAGGACGGTCGTTCCGGCGACGGTACCGGCGGTGGCGAGGAACTGTCTGCGGGAGAGGGCCGTGTTCATGGGAGGGTTCGTGTCTTGAGTCGATGAAGGTACCAAAGCGGAGGCAAAGCCAGAATGGGGAGAAGCCCGGCTGCCACCAGACCGGGATCCATCGTTCCCAGGCGGTCAGCCGACATACCGAAAAGCATTTGGGCTTGGGCCGGAAGGATCCAGGCCGCAACGCCTGCGGCTCCGGTGACCTTACCTTGATGATGCTCGGAAAGATCCTGCGTGAAGGTATGGTACAAAGGAAAAACCCCGAGCGCTCCCGCGGCGATGGCCAACAACACGACCATTAGCCAAGGCCCGCGCCCCAACCAAGGCACCGCGACTGTCCCACAGCACAAGAGGGCGCAGCCGGCAAACACGAGGAACCGAGCTCCCGAGGGTGTCCGACCTCGACGGGCCAGGGCCACCGCAAGAGCACCGGCCGCCAGGCACCCCACATCGGCCGCCGCGAAGAACGCTGAGTTGAAGTGAAGCGCCTCAGTCTCGGAATACCCCCTTCCCTTCTGCAAGAACATCGGCAACCAAGCCCGCAGCACCTGCCAGGTCGTGTTGATGCAGGCCACCACCCCAATAACCGCCAGCATCCGACCGCTGAAGAGCACTTTCAGAAAAGGCGTGGCCGAGGATCCTGACGCCGCCATGCATTCCGCCCCGGAACGCAAATCACCGGAACGCACCAAGGCAAACCATGGGATCAGCCACAGCAACCCGACCGCACCCAACAAGAAAAACGGAGGACGCCAGGCACCCGTACCGTCGGCAGATCCGACTCCGAGCAACAATGGCAATACCAAGGGGGTGAGGATCGCCCCAACAGTCGCGCCACTTTGCAGCAGGCCATTGCCCAGCGAGCGCTGTCGCTCATCGAGCAGCGAACGGGTGATACGCACCGCGCAGGGCCAATGCCCGGCCTCAAAAAAACCGAGCAGACCGCGAAAAATCAGCAAGTCCTGATGATTTTGAGCCCAACCCGTGCTCATCCCGACCAGCGACCAGAGCGCCAGCACGGCGGCATAAACGCGGTGCACCGCAAAGCGATCGGCCATCCACCCGAAAACCAAAGATCCCGCGGCGAAGGAATAACCGAAGACCGCCTCGACCTGACCATACTGGGTCTTGGTCATGGCAAACTCCTGAGTAATTCGCACCGACAGCCCAGACAACGTCTGCCGGTCCATGTAATTGATGGCCGAAGCCAGCAACAACATCCCGCACACCGACCACTTCCAGACGGCACCGCGCGAACCCGATGGAGGAAGGGCGGTCATGGCACCTAGGCTTCCGACCAAGAGACTCCGTCCCACCGGCGGACCCGCTCCAGCAAGCGGACCACATCGGCAGAGAACACTTCGAAGAGCACTTCACCTTTTTCCTGCGACGCAGCTGCGGGCTGACCAATGTGACCAGTGGCGGTTCGTTCGCGGGTGACCCAACCCCGATGGGCCGGATGAAACGGTGCCGTCGCATCCACTGGATCCAGCGAACCGAAGGATCCCACCTTGGCGGGATCCAATCGCAGCATCATCGAGGTCTCCCATTCGCAGGCATGCCCCATCTCCTGCTGCACCCACCCCCCGGCCACGGACCGCTCGAAGGGCCTTCCACCCAGGCTCCAGTAGGTGGCCATGAGGAGCAGCAACCCCTCCGTATCCCGGTGACGTTGGCGCAATTCAAAGACCGCCTGACGGCCCGGGACATCATTGCCCCCGTGGCCGTTGAGGAAGATCACCCGCTTAAATCCATGCCTCAGCACATTCTCCGCAAGGCCCACGAGCAGGTCTAAATACGGACGAGGCGGTGCCGAAAGGGTCCCCGGAAAATCGAGGTGATGATCCGAATTTCCGAGCCAGAGCACCGGAGCGAACACGACCTGTTGAGACAGCGCCAACTCGGCCCGACGTACGACCTCGCCCACAAGTTGGGTGTCAGTCAGCACGGGCAAATGCCCCCCGTGCTGCTCCAGCGCGGCGATGGGGAAAATAATCGGCGTCTCGCGCGGCAAGGCGGCCAACTGCGGCGAAGTGAGTTCGGCGAGGTACATGGAGAATTGAGCTCTAGGATGCAGATTCGATGCGCGGGGTCAAAGGAAGGTGACGAACCCAGGCAAGGTAATGCAAACACGCCTCACCCGGTCCGCCGCTTAGGGCTCCCAACTCTTCCGGAGTTGACCAGTCTCGGTATCCCAGACGCGCACAATCCCGCGATCGTCGGTACCCACGGCCCACCGTCCATCGCGACTCACCGAAAGGGCCTGGAGGTACTCGGGCGCAGCGGCAAGGTCTCGCAACGTCTCACCGTCGGCCTTGAACACGCGCCCCTTGCCCGACCCGCTCACCGCCACAAACCGCAAGGCCTGACCGGCGGCCTGAAGTCCGGTCACCTCTTTACCGAAGCCATCGATATTCTTGCGACGCTCACCCGTCCGAGGGTTCCACAACTTGACCGTGCCCTCGGCTCCGGCCGTCGCCAAGACACTGCCGTCGGCCGTCCAAGCCACCCCGATGACATGGTGGGTGTGTCCCTCCAGATTGAAGCGAGGCATGTTGGTCTTCAGCCCGGTGATCCTGGCGAATCGATCGGCCCCGCTGCTGGCCAGGCGGTCACCGCGCGGTGAGAAGGCCAATGCGGTCACCGCGTCGCTGTGCAGGCTTCCCAGATCCTGGGCCACCGAGCCGTCGGACAACTGCCACAGCTTGAGTTCCCCGGACCTCGAAGGCTCACCGCCACCGGTTGCCAACAGGGTGCCATCGGGACTGAAGGCCAACGCATTCACACGGTCAGCAAAGGCGGGGGCGAGCGATGTTCCCGCCAAGGTCTGCCGAAGGAACCAAGGGCGTGCGGTCTGGATTCGGCTGAGGCCATCCGGGAACGCGGCCAAAAATTCGTCCTCACTCAGAGCGACCAAGGCCAGCGGAGCTCCTTGGCCCACGGCAAAGGTGCTAACAGCTCTACCAATATCGGGGTGCCACCGGGTCCACAATCCATCGGCACCCACCGTCAACAGCGCGCCTCCTGAGGGTGACACGGCAGCACTCTGGAAGGGTTGGGACTTGGATCGATTCCAATGAGCCTGAAGCGCCTGAATCCGGGCCTCCGATCGACTCACTCGCTCTTGAGCCACCGTCTTTTCAGCCTGGGTCGAGGCCACGGAAGCCGTCGTCGTCACGACGTTTTTCTCCGCAAGAACGACATCCTGCACAGTGCCTTCGGCCGCAATACGAGCCTTGTCGAGCGTCCCCTTCAGCTCGCCTGCCTTTTTTTGAGCGGCCGCCAATTGCTCCTCAGCCTTCTTGCGACGCGGCGGAACTTCGATTTCGGCCCGCTCCAACGCAGCCTTCCGAAGACCCAACAGCTCTGCCTTCGCGATGACATCGTCCAAGGCCTTCAACGCTAATTCAGGCGATCCCTTGGCCAGGGCGGTCGCCTGCTGCACGGAATTGCTGGCCTGGTGGAATTCCGTCTGGATCTTGGTCAATTCACTGGCGGCCGCATCCCGTTCCCGGGTGGCCGTGGTAGCGAGAGCATTCTGGTCCGACCATTCCTTCTCCCGCTCGGAAAGCGTTTTTGTCGCGAGATCGCGCTTCTCACGCGCTTTGCCTAATGCGGTCTGAGCGTTGGTCACCGCCGTTTGGGCCTCTTGAATCCAAGTTCCCGCCGCGGCCAATTCCAACTTACTCCGCCCCAACTCCGCCTCCTCCCGCGCCACATCCGCCGAAAGTCGAGGATCGCCTGCCATGCGGGCCCCATTGGTGAGGGAAAGAGTTCGGAAGACCGTCTCTGCGGAGCCGTCCGCCAAAACAGCAACCCCATTGGATCCGGATCGATCCCAAAGCAAAGACCGGACCGGAGCGGACAACCGCCGCTGAGTGGCCAAACTTTGAGTCCATTGTTGGATGACCCCATTGGAATCCGACAACCAAAGTGCACCTCCCGTCGCGGTGTCCGCCGCTAGTATGCTTACCGCTGAAGGGATTCCGGGAGCGTCTTCGAGCACCCAGTTCCCGCTGCCTGCGCCATCACCGGTTCGTCGCAACCGCTGAGCCGCATGGGCGGAGCCATAGGTCACCCACCATTGACCTTCTCTTGGAACCCAGGCCATTCCTGTCGGTTCGACCGGCAGTGCCATCACCTTGGAAAACAGTAGCCCCGTCTTGGTTATCGAAACATTCCACCACTCACGACCGGAGACCACTGCCAACCAGTGCCCATCGGGAGACCACCCAAGGCGAACTGTCGACAACGACGTGCTCGGCGACATCCCCTTCAGCGCCCCGGCACCCAGCACACGCGACCACGGATTAGAGCGGACTTCCAAAATTCCCGAGGCCGTCACCGAGGCCAATGCAGTGCCATCCGGCGAGAACGCCGCAGCCACCCAAGACGACTTGGCAGAGATAGACACCATCGGCTCGACCGTCACCGGACGCCGTTGCCACAAACGCACCTCGCGAAATCCGGCCGTCGCCAACCATTCATCATCAGGGCTAAAGGCCAGAGCTCCAACCACATCGCGCTGACTGGCTCCATCGAGGGAGGGATCTTGCAAGCGCCCCACCGTTTTGCCAGTGGCTACCTCCAACACACTCACCCGATTAGCCCGAGCCACCGCCACCGTGCCGCCCTGCGAATCGAGGGCCACTGCAAAACTGGATTTCCAGTCCTGGGAGATCGGCTTCCACGCGGGCTCCACTACGACGGTCCGGTCGGCCTTGGCTCCCTGCTCGATCCAACGCCAAAGCACCCCCAACTCTTCGGGGGTCAAATTCTGGGCATTGGATTTGTTGCCCGCCGGCGGCATGACCAAGTCTTCAACCTGATGGGCTGCGGACTTGAGAACGAGACTCTCGGCGGGTTTTCCGGCCACTGCGCCCGGCCCGGTTTCACCCCCGCGCAAGAGGGAGGCCGGAGTCTCCAAATTTAGCCCAGCCTTAGCTCGGGTCTGATTATGGCACGGAAGGCAGTTCGCCTGGAACATCGGGAGGATGTCCTTCTGAAAGCCAACCGCGGCATTCGTATCACCGAGCGAGTTGCGTATAGGGATCGGATTGACGGCGGCTGCAACCGAATGAATCCCGGCCAACCCGAGAGCGATGGCCCAGGCGGTCCACCATCCACACCGACCTTTGGCAAGAGAGCTCACTGTTTGGCCTCCGGCTTGGCGACGCTACCCACCGTCACATGGAAGGGCTCCGACCAAATGGCCAGGGTCAGGTCGCGGGGCTTGGCCTTTTCTTCGGCCGCCTTACGACGAGCCTCGGCATCCTTCTTGAGGGTTTCGGCGGCCGCCTTCCCTTCCGGCTTAGCGGCGGACAACGCCTGGTCGGCCACCTTCAAGTCCGCCTCTGCCGACACCAAGGCTTCGGGTGCCTGACGGTATTTCCCGATCAGGGTCCCCTGCAGCCAGAGCGTGTGGGTTCCCGACGGGAGTCGAGCCTCGCCCAGAGACACTTCAGCCACCAGGTTGGTAGCCTTTTCCGGAACACTCATCTCCAAAACCTTGTCCAACGCAGTCTGTCCCACGGCCTTCAGTTTAAAGGCCCCTTGAAACTCCCCGCGCCGTTCAATTTGCAGGGGGAATTTCCAAGTCGCCCCATCGGCCGATCCCGTGGCGGTTCCAACTCGGATCGTCACGGGAGCCAATTCTTGGGTCACCACGCCGAGTGCCGAACCGCGAGAACGACGGACCACTGGATTCTCAATATTGTAATCGATGACGGGCCAGACCACTGAGGCAACCGACGCGACCCTGGCCAGCATCGTCGAACCCACCGAGGCCTTTCCGACTAGCTGCCATGGGGCCACGCCCGAGGCCTCCGCGGAGGCGCTCAGCAGCAGTACCCCCGTGTTCTGAGCAGCCAAGATTCGCGTGGAGGAGGCCCGAACGCCTGGAGGCAGGTTGCTCGCACTCAATTCAATCTCGCCCTGAAAGCCGTCCCGGCGGAATGCAACCACGCGGAAGGCCAGTGTCTGGTCGCGCCGAAGGACCGAAGGGAGCACCGGAATGCTACGATCCTCACCGGCACGGGCTGGTGGCATCGGGAAGACCACTAATTGGAAATCCGGAGCTTCCCGGCGAAGGCTCAGCTGGTAGGGATATTGCGCACTCCCATCACTCCGTCGAAACCCATCGCGCACGAGGATACGATACGAACCAGACTCGGGCACCTCCCAGCGGGCAGCGGCATCCCGATGGGCGGTGGGAAACTCCCGATCACCCAAATTTTGCTCGGTATCGGCCAACTCCAACACGTCCACCCACGACACTGCCTTGGCGGATGCCTCCGGAGGCTTGGCGCGTTGAACTAGCGCCATTGAATCGACCGGATGCCCCCAGCGTTCCGAGGTCAGTTCCACCCAGAACACGTCTCCTTTTTTTGCCTCGAAGGCAACCCCACTCGAAAGCCCTCGAGCCGGGAACAGGGCGGAGAATTCACAAGGCGGCATCACGGAAACCAGTCCCGTCGAAGCCCCGGCCACCACCGGAAGCGCGGTAAGACCAAACGGCACCGGCTGCAGCGGCACCACACCGTCAGAGCCCCGCCAAAGCCAGGACCCCGAGGCCAAGGGAGTCGCCGACGGTTGCCCCAGCGTCCCCACCAGGGCGGAGGGATGAGCCGGCTCGGCCGGCGCGACGATCTCTAATTCACGCTCCTCCAGCGGCTCGCCATCGGCTCCTAAGACACGGGAAGAGTGGCCACCGGGTAAACGATGCCCGTACACAATCGCCCGTTGGGAACGTCCCGCCTGCAGCACCTGCGGCACGGCGAAGGCCACACTCGGGCGCGCGGTCAACTTCAACCTGAAACCGTGGGTATCGCCACCCCGGTAGAGGGAGTCATTCAAGCGCACGAGGTAGACACCGCGCGCCGGCAACCGGAAATTGAACCACTCCCGGCGACGCACCCGGGACAATTCGGCCCCCGAGGCATCGGTCAACGCCAAGTCAGCCACCAACTTGGAATCCAGTTCACGGGCTTCGATCCGGACTCCCAAAGCCTGACCTGCTTCACCCTGGAACCGAAACCACAGGACCTCCTGAGCACCCACACGCCCATTGATCACCGCTTCCAACGGCAACTCGAAGGCCTGGGCCGGTGACAAAGGGGCCTGAGTCCAACGCAGTTCCGTTCCCGGCATCCCTACCGCAAAGGCCCTCGGATTGGACACCCCGTAGCGACCCCGAACACGAAGATCGATCCGGTCTTCAGAGAGTTCAGCCGGCAACAGGACTCGAAACCGATCAGTGGTTCCGGGCACGGGAGTGGCGGTCACTCGCGGGTCCGAGAAGATCAAACCGTCCGCCTCATCGAGATCCGACCCACTGAGCGTTACCTCCACGCTGGACCCAGCCGCGCCACCCAGCGGAAACACCGTGTTGAGTTTGGCTAGTGGCAACTGCGCCCAGGCAGTCGCCATGGACAACCAACCCACTAGCAACCACCCAGCGGTGATCCTATGACCCCAGGAAGCCCGCGACATGCGTCAGTGGTTGAAGAGGAATTCCTTGGTGTTCAGGAGTGCCCAACTGAGGTCCTCCCACGCTTCGCGGCGCGCTTTAACCCGGAGCGCCTCGGTCTCGGCAGCATCTTTGCCGGGTTTGGATGCCCCAGCCTTGCGTGTCAGGTATTCGGTGGCCCGCTGAACCTCCTCGACCGATGGGGAACGCGCGTAGGCCAACTGATACAGTTCACCCACCTTGACTGGATCCGGACGGGTGTCGGTTTGAAGCCGCGCCGGACGGGAATCATCAGCACTCAATCGGGTCTGGATGTCCTTAGAATTGAGCAAGTGTAAGCTCTGGCTGAGGGAAGCTTCCATGCTCCGCTCACATTCGCAGGCACTGCTTCCCTCGGGCCGCCCGAAGACGGTCAGGAAATAGCTTTGAGCATTAAAGCTGTTGTCCGGGAGGCAAATGGCTCGCGTGCCTGACGGAAGCCCTTCGAACTGGCTGCGTCCACCGGTCAGAGTGTTCACCGAATCCAACAAGACCTCGGCCGGCAAACGCCGCGGGTAAAAGCGCGAGAAATGGTGCCGATCCTTGGCATTGTAAGCATTGGGCTCGGCGCTCAACTGGTAGGTGGTGCTGCGGGCCAAGGTGCGCACCAGTTCCTTCAGGTCGAACCCACTGACCACAAAGTGGGCGGCCAAGGCATCCAGCAATTCCGGGTTACTTGGAGGATTGGTGTCGCGCATGTCATCCTCCGGATCAACCAAGCCTCGTCCAAAGAAATGCTTCCAGTAGCGATTGACCAGCGCCTTGGCAAACCAGGGGTTTTTGGGCGACGTCATCCAATCCGCCAAGAACACTCGGGGATCATCGTCGACACTCATGTCAAAGGCCGACTGTCCCAGGGCGGCGGGCTTCATGGCCTGGCCATTCTTTTTATTGGTCGCCTTAGCCTCACCACGACGGTGAATGACGATCTCTTCGCCGGGTTGCACACCCGGCTTGTAGGAGACCTGCGAGAAGGCCGCCCCAAAACTCCAGTAGTCGGCCTGACTCCACTTTTCATACGGATGATGGTGGCACTGAGCACACTGCATTCGCTGGCCGAGGAATAATTGGGAAACGTCCTCCAACTGGGTCTGAAGGGTGCGGACCTGACGGAACCAAGCCACAGGGGGATTCTCCGAAACTTCGCCCGAGGCCGTCAGTAACTCCCGAACGAACCGATCGTAGGACTTGTTAATCGCCAGACTGTCACGGACCCAGGCGTGGAAGACGATGGTGCCGCGGGCATGCTTCGGCTCGCTGCGCTTGTTGCGAAGCAGAGCCGCCCACTTGCCCGCAAAGTAATCGGCGTAATCCGTCGAGGCGAGCAGTCGGTCGATCACCCGATCTCGATCACCCGGGGCCGTGTCGGCTTCGAAAGCCCGAGCCTCATCGGGTGCGGGCAATCGACCGGCAATATCGAGCGTGACCCGTCGCAGGAAGGTGGACTTGTCGGAAATTTCACTAGGAGGCATTCCCACCTGTTTGAGCTGCTTGAAGACCAACTCGTCGACAAAGTTTTTGGCCAGCGGCAATCGATCCACGGGGGCCCCGAGAGGAATCGTGGCCCGGAAGGTCGCCACTTGACCCTGGTAGCGCACCATTACAGCAAACTCACCCGGCTGATTAAAGATCTTGAGCAAACCATTGGCATCGGTCGAAGCCATGTCCTTGTCGTTGGGCTCAAAGAGAGAACTGCGGGTGACGTCCTCGGTGGAACCATCCGAGTAGTGGGCCGTCACGACCAACTGCTGCTCACCATTCAGCGCCAACGTCCGCGCTGATGGGAAAACTTCGAGCCGCTGGACAGTGGCCGCGTTGGTCTTGCCTGCCGGCATGCCCTGAGCGATCCAGCGCACCAACCGGCGGTAGTCATCGGAACCGATTTCCAGGCGCTTGCCGCCGCCGTGAGGCATTTCGGCCGTCCCCTTAGTCACCAGCATGGATCGGGGCGGATCGGCCGGAAACAGGCGTCGCCCACGGGCCTCGCGAACCAAGTGTTCGTAGTCTTCGTCTGGCTCGAAGCCGAGCAATGAGAGGCGAAACCCATTCTGGCCGGCCGCCTTGCCATGGCATCCGCCACCGTTGCAGCCATTCTTGGTGAAAATCGGAACGATCTGGTTGGCAAAATGCAGCGGCGCCGGCTGACCCGCATGAACGACACGGACCGGAAGTCGCGCCGTCACGCCGTCGCGGCTCTTGGCCGAGATCACCGCGGCCCCATCAGCCACCGGAATAACACGGCCCGTGGTATCGAGCCGGACAATGCCCGCAGGCTCCGCGCTCCAACTCACCTCACGGCTCATATCCTGGGTGCCATTCAAGGTGGCCAGCAATTGCTGCCGGGCATCCTGAGAATCGAGAACCAACTCACCCGCTCCGGCCCGATAGTGCACCTCGAGCGTTGCACCCTGGAGCAGGCCAGGGCTGCCGACCAAAAAAGCCACTAGCAAGGTCATTACTCCCAGAAGGGCCCGCCGGGCCGCTTGAGAGGCCTTAGGGTGGGCCACAACAACCATCGAGGAGGAGTTCATGAAATCGAGTGAAAGGTGCATTGAATAAAACCCCATCAAGAAACCAACTCACGCATGGGCTGACACCCCTCGGGGACCAGGAATTGAGGGCGACCAGTGAGGTCCGGAAGAGTGACCTTGTTCACATCGATACCCAGGTTCTGGTACAGCGTGGCGAACACCTCGCCAAACTGGACAGGCCGCTCGCTGGGTTCGCCGCCCAGACGATCGGTAGCCCCGATCACCTGCCCCACCTTCATGCCGCCACCGGCCAGAAGGGCGCAGTTGGCTCGAGGCCAATGGTCACGACCGCCATCCTTACTAATCGTGGGCGACCGACCAAACTCGCCCCAAGCGATGACGCTGACATCGTTCTGGAGCCCTCGATCATGCAAGTCGGCAATGAGAGCGCTGAGGGCTTGATCCAACAGAGGCAGGTCATTGCGGGCGTTGCCGAAATTGTTGCCGTGATAATCCCAAAAGCCGTAAGCCACGGTCACAAATCGGGCTCCGGCCTCCACCAATCGGCGAGCCACTAAAAACTGCTCATTGAGCATGGGAGCTGCATCGCCATGCACCTTGGGATCGCCTTTGCCGTAGCGTTCCCGGACTGCGGCGGGCTCTTTCTCGACATTCAGCGCCTCCAACAGGCGACTCGAGGTCAGCATGCCGAAGGCCTGCTGATTGAACCCATCCAACCCAGCCATGAGACCACTGGCATCCACCTCTCGGCGGAAACGGTCAAAGGAGGTCAGCAGGGCCCGACGATCAGCCAAGCGATCGGTGGTGATGCCATTGAGCACCATGTCGGACTTGGCGTCAGCCGCAGGGCGAAAAGCATCATGCGATATCCCGGCATAGCCCGCATTGGCGGCATTGTAAGGCCGGTGCTGCATCCGCGGTTCCATACCCACGAAGGCCGGGACCGAGTCATTGGTCGTACCTAGCACCCGGGAGACGCTCGCACCAAAGGTCGGCCAGCCTCCAGGTGGCTGACTGGCCTTGCGCCGACCGGTCTGGCACATGAAATCCGAGTGGTCATCAATGGCGTCGCTAATTGAACGAATCACCGCATACCGCTGGGCCTGTTTGGCCAAGAGCGGCAGATGCTCGCAAATTTGAAACCCGGGGACGGTGGTCGATATCGGGCGGAACTCGCCACGAATTTCCGCCGGGGCATCCATCTTCAGATCGAAGGTATCTTGATGAGGCGGCCCTCCCGGCAGGTACACCATGATCACAGCCTTGTGGTTGGACCGGAGCCCAGCTGCTGCTTCAGCCTGCAACAACTGAGGCAGGCTCAATCCTCCCAATCCCAATCCGCCAATGCGGAGAAAACTCCGTCGGGAGATTCCGTCACAAAAACGGTTAGAGGGTCCGGCAAGGGTCAACATGGCTAGGCTGACGTAAATGGATTACTCGCATGTTCACGCAAAAACACGCCAGTCTGAGAATGAATGGATGGAGTCATCCCACCAGTTCTTTCATGGGCTGAACCCCCGGGTCGACGAGGAATTGGGGCCGACCGCTCAAATCCGGAACGGTGACCTTGTTCACGTCTAAGCCCATGGCGTGATACAACGTCGCATGAACCTCGCCGAAGGTGGTCGGCCGAGAATCAGCCTCGCCTCCCAATCGGTCGGTGGATCCGATGACCTGCCCATGCCGGAGGCCGCCTCCGGCCAAGAGCGAAAAACCCACCCGAGGCCAGTGATCACGACCGCCATCCTTGTTAATGGTAGGAGTCCGCCCGAACTCTCCAGCGACTAACACGGACACATCCTTGTCTAATCCCCGCTCGTTGAGATCGGTGATGAGCGCACTGAGCCCCTGATCGAACAACGGAAGATCCTGACGCAGCGCTCCAAAGTTATCGCCATGATGATCCCATCGGCTGAAGGCGAGAGTGACACAACGGGCCCCCGCCTCGACCAGACGTCGGGCTACTAGGAACTGTTCCATCAGTTTCGGCGCCCCATCATCCCGATTGCGGGAGTCTCCCTGACCATAACGAGCCACGACCGCGGGGTCCTCATTTTTGAAATCCAGGGCACGCATGAGGCGGCTGGAGGTCAGAATACCAAACGCCTGCTGCGTGTAGGCATCAGCCCCGGCCACCTGACCGCTGGTGTCCACCTCACGACGGAAGCCATCGATGGCCGCCAAGAGCGTTCGTCGATCGGCGAGGCGATCCAAAGTGATGCCATTGAGCACCATGTCGTCCTTGCCACCACCCTTGTTGATCTCGAAGGGCGCATAGGCCGCTCCCAGATAACCAGCCACGCCGTTATCCGACCAAGGGACATGCCCCATCTTAGGTGCCAACCCGACGGAGGCGGGAATGGCCGGATCGGCGGAACCTTGAAGCTTTGCCAGCAGAGCCCCCATCGCCGGCCAGCCTCCCGGAGGTTGATTCCGGTTCAAGCGACCGGTGTAAGTTTGGAAGGACTCGTGACGATCTTCCATGCCCACCATCGAACGGATCAGCGTGCATCGATCCATCACCTTCGCCATCCGCGGCAAATGCTCGCAGATCTGCAACCCAGGCACCGACGTGGCAATCGGATTGAATTCGCCCCGTATCTCAGCCGGAGCATCCCGCTTGAGATCGAACATGTCCTGATGGCTGGGCCCACCCGGCAGAAAAATGAGGATGACCGCCTTGTGGGATCGACCCGCAGAACGAAGACCCACCGATGATTCCGCACGAAGCAACGAGGAAAGACCCACGCCACCCATACCCAACGCACCAATACGCAAAAACCCCCGCCGCGAGACGCCGTCGCAAAAGCCGCAAGACGATGATTTTGGGCCCAGAATGGTAAGCACTGGAGTTAGGGAAAGGTGAGTCTTCACAGCACTTCAAAAACCAGTGAGTGTCAACCCCGAAGGCCCCTATTTTTAGGCGGTTTCCTGCGAGAATTTCCAGCGGGGGTCTCACTGGTTCGGCTAGATGCACACCCTCATCTTTACCCCCCAGTGTTTCGTCCAAAAACGAGGGAGCGGAGACCTCTTACGAATCCAGCGGAAGGGATAGGCAGAGAACACCCTGACCAAGCCAAAGAAAATGGGGCCCGGCACCTTTGGCACCGGACCCCATGAGATTCTTGAAATGAAGGAAGCTAAGTTCCTATCAAGCGGCCAACAGCGTGTCCTTTTCCTTGACTGCCATAGCTCCCTTGCCGATCCGGCCGCGGAGGTAGGTCAGCTTAGCGCGACGCACTGAACCCTGACGCTCCACTTCAACCTTATCCACGCGCGGGGAGTGGGTCGGGAAGATACGTTCCACACCCTCGCCGTAGCTAATACGGCGGACGGTGAAGGTTTGGTTCAGACCGCGGCCGCGGACACCAATCACGACACCCGCGAAGATCTGAATGCGCTCCTTGTCGCCCTCGACGACCTTGGTGTGCACCCGGACGCTATCGCCCACGTTGAATTTCGCGGGTTCCTTGCGGAACTGCTCGCCCTCGATTTTGTCAAACAATGCGGCCTTGTTCATGGCTGTGTTCTCTTCAAATTTCCAAAACTAAATTTCCCGAACCCTCACTCTTACAAAAATGTGATTTTCCAAAAAACTTTCCAACCGTCAATTCGACATCCGAAATTTTGATCCATTTCAGTGCCGGCCCAGTGCCGAACCAGTGCCAGACCGATCTTTATCGAAATTCGAACCAAACTCGAACAGCAAGAAGTTGGGCTATTTGCCCGGTTTTCGCCAGCGGTACTTTTCCCACAAATCCGGTCGGTGCTCAGCCGTCCGCCTCATGGATTCCATTTGTCTCCACCGGGCGATTTCGGAGTGGTTCCCGGACATGAGCACCTCGGGGACCGTCCACCCGCGAAAATCAGCAGGCCGGGTATAGTGAGGGTATTCCAGCAATCCGTCACCATGAGATTCTTCAGAAGCGCTCATCGCGTCCCCAAGGGCCCCTGGCAACAGGCGAGTGACGGTGTCCACAATGACCATCGCAGGCAATGCGCCATTGGTGAGGACATAGTCGCCAATACTCAACGCATCGTCAGCCAAATGCTCCCTGATTCGCTCATCGAACCCCTCGTAGCTCCCACAAATCAAGATCACATGATTCAGGGCCGCCAGCTCACCAGCCACCGCCTGGTTAAACGGACGCCCACCGGGAGCGGTGAGGATGACTCGCGTTTCTGGCCCCCGAAGGGACTCCACTGCTTCAAAGATCGGTTCCGGCTTAAGAACCATTCCTGGTCCACCGCCGAAGGGTCGGTCATCAACCGTTTTATGCCGGTCATGAGCCCAGTCGCGAAGAAAATGGATCTTGAGGTCCAAAATCCCTGTCTTCCGAGCCCTCCCCACAATGCTCTCGTCCAAAGGACCTGAGAACATCTCCGGAAATAGGGTCAAAATATCAACCTTCATGGGGCACTCTACCAGAGTTGGTTGAAGCCAGAGAAGGCGTTGCTACAGACAGCGATAACACAAGACCATGCAAGACCCTGAGAAACCCTCCAAGAACCATGAGCCGCTGATAGAAAGGTCTCGGATCTTTTCGTCCTCAACCAGATAACCAGACAGAAAGGTCTCGGCGCTATTCGTCCTCAACCAGATCAACTGTGCAGCGTCTCCCCGCCTTGGCCGCGCCCACTTGGAGCACGGACCGAATGGCTTGGATGGTACCGCCACGACGACCTATGATCTTTCCGGCGTCTTGGCGGGCTACACGCACCTCGTACACTGTGAGTCCGCCTCGTTCAGTGGGAGTCACGGAGACCGCTTCCGGCTCATCCACCAACTCCTTCACCACAAACTCGAGGAAGGCCTGCATAGCGACAACGTGTCAGCGATGAAACGCTTCAGGCAGCAACAGCAGCCACCTTGACGGACTTCTTGATGAAAGAAGCCACTGTCTCGCTGGGCTGAGCCCCGACACCCATCCAATACTGGGCACGACCCAAGTCCAAGGTGTAGTTGTTGCCCTTGGTCTTAGGATTGTAGGTGCCGATCTCTTCAATGAACTTGCCGTCCCGAGGACTGCGCCCATTAGCCACCACGATCCGGTACACCGGATTGTTTTTGTTACCGCCGCGCTTCAAACGAATGCGAACCATAGAAATGTGTATTTCTGCCCGGTTTCACGGGCGAATTGCCTCAAACGAAACAACAAAGTAATATCAATCCGGCTAGAGAGGCAAGCGATCATTTTGTAAACCTTATCAGCACGAACGCTCGCCTCATCCTGCGGAACACCGATCAGATGATGGTCTTGTCCGGAATGACCGCACCCTTGGGAATGACCAAGACACCATCCCGAATGTAATAGAGGGGGTGATCCACATCGGCGGCCTTGCCCTCCGGCGACAAGATGCAGTTGCGGCCGATCCGAGCATTCTTGTCGATAATCGCGTTGTCGATCCGTGTTCCACGACCGACGCCAATGGGGATCCCCTGGTTTTCAGGGCGATTGCGCTTCTCGGTGTTGTCGTAGTAATCGGCACCCATCATCACCACGCGATTCAAGGAACTCCCGGCGTCGAGGATGGAGCGAATACCCACGACGGCGTTGCGCAACTGAGCATGGTCGATGGTGCATCCGTCGGCGATCACCGCGTGATCGATCGCTGCACTCTCGATGCGGGTGGCCGGCAGGTAGCGAGGCCGTGTGAAAACTGTGGGATTGAAGAAATCAAATTGGGGCCGATCACTGGTCTGGTCGAGACTGGCCTCGAAGAAGCTTCGAATGGTTCCGATGTCCTCCCAGTATCCCTGGAAAATGTAGGAATAAACCCGGTGATTCTCGATGGCCCCCGGAATGATGTGCTTGCCGAAATCAGTGTGATTGTTGTTCAGCAACTCGAAGAGAACCTCGCGGTTGAAAACATAAATACCCATCGAGGCGAGATAAAGGTCTTCATCGCGCTGGATGCCCAACTTCGGATAAGTGGTAGGGTCGAGCTTCATGGACTCCAACACCGCCGGATCCTTCGGTTTCTCAACGAAACGGGTGATCCGGTTCTCCGGATTGACTTGCATGATACCCAGCGCCGAAGCCTCGCGCGCAGCTACGGGTATGGTCGCCACGGTCAGGTCGGCAGAGTGATCGATATGAGCCTGAAGGACCGACTGGAAGTCCATCTGGTACAACTGGTCACCCGAGAGAATGAGTGCGTACTCGAAGTCGTTGTTCTTGAAGTGCTGGAGATTCTTCCGGACCGCATCCGCAGTTCCCTGGTACCAGCTCGTGCTGGAGAAGCTCTGCTCGGCCGCCAGTAGTTCCACGAAGCCACCACTGAAGTGATCGAACTTGTAACTCTGGGAGACATGCCGGTGCAGCGACGCCGAGTTGAACTGCGTCAGCAAATAGATGCGACGTAGCCCGCTATTGATGCAGTTCGAAATGGGAATATCGACCAGTCGGTACTTGCCCGCCAGCGGCACCGCCGGTTTGGCGCGATCCCGGGTCAACGGGAACAATCGGGTCCCCTGACCTCCCCCCATAATGATGCTGAGGGTGTTTTCGTTGAAAGAGGAAGGGCGTGGAAGGGGCATGCTGGGAGGACCTAGTTTCTGTCTTTCTAGTCCCAACTTCTTTCTTTCTCAAGGCGAGATGCACCCGCTGAGTCGATGTACGCACACCAACGAGGTTTCACCACCGCTGGTTCCCAAGCTTCCTCTTCAGACTAACCGTTGTCCGCCACCATCGAAACCACTCCCATCCAGATCGATCAAAATATCGCGCGGTTCAGCCCCCTTGCCCGGCCCAACCACGCCTCGATCCTCCAGTTCATCCATCATACGAGCGGCGCGTCCATAGCCTAATTTGAGCCTCCGTTGAAGCAGTGAAACACTCGCCTTCTTCTCCGTACGGATGATTTCAATGCACTTTTGGAGGAGTTCTTCGTCTTCGCTGCTCCCCTCGTCGTCCGGATCGAGCGTCATAGACCCCATACTACTCTGAGCCTTCTGCAGGGCCTGATGAATCTCGGGCTCGTAGCTCGGTTTGCCCTGCACGCTGATATGACTCATCACGGCTTCGATCTCGGCGTCGGTAATCAGGGCCCCTTGAGCCCGGATTAATCGCCCAGATCCCGGTGGCAAGTAGAGCATGTCGCCCTTGCCCAACAACTTGTCTGCACCCATCTGATCCAGAATGGTGCGGGAGTCGACCTTGGCCGCCACCTGGAAGGCGATACGCGCCGGGATGTTGGCCTTGATGACGCCGGTGATGACGTCCACCGATGGCCGTTGGGTCGCGACGATGCAATGAATGCCCGCGGCCCGCGCCATTTGCGTAATACGGGCAATGGCCATCTCGACATCGGCCGGAGCCACCAGCATCAGGTCCGCCAACTCATCGATAATAACTACGATGTAGGAGAGCTTTTCCGGGATGACGATGTCCTCGTCACGGGGGACGACGATTTGTTCATCGATTTGGACAGCAAACCCATCAGCACCCGGTTCGACACGCTCCTTGCGTGTGGTCAGCGGTAATTCTGGCTCCTTGGGCGGCAGCGGTTTTTCTTTCGGCCGCTCATTGAACGACTTGATATTGCGCACCCCAACCCGAGCAAAGATCTGGTAGCGCTTCTCCATTTCATTAACGACCCATCGCAGGGCAAGGATCACCTTCTTGGGATCCGTCACCACAGGCACCACCAGATGCGGCAACGCGTTGTACTGCTGCAATTCCACCACCTTCGGATCGATCATCACGAAGCGGAGTTGGTCCGGGCTGAACCGGTACACCAAGGAGGCGATGATGGTGTTGATGCACACCGACTTACCCGAACCGGTGCTGCCGGCGATCATCACGTGAGGCATCTCAGCCAGGTCGGCGATGATCGGATGCCCATAGACATCCTTGCCCAAGGCCAGCGGAATCCGAGCCTTCGTGTTCTGCCACTCCGGGGATTCCAGAAGATCCCGCATGATCACCTTGGTCTTGATTGCATTGGGAACCTCGACACCCACCGAAGATTTGCCGGGAATCGGAGCTAAGATGTTCAGCCGTTCGGCCTTCATGGCCGCGGCGATGTTGTTGGTCAGGCCTGCGATCTTCTCCAGTTTTACCCCGGGCGCCGGATGCAATTCATAACGGGTAATGGTGGGACCCTTGGTGATATCACCGGGTGCGACCTCGATGCCGAACTGGGCCAGCGTTTGAACCATCAGCCGAGCGTTGGCCATGAGTTCCTCCTTGGTCTCGGTCGGTTTGACGGTGGTGTCCGGCAAGCTCAGTAGGTCAATCGAAGGCAGTCGATAATTTCCGATGATCGGCGCGCTGGCCACGGTGATCGGCTTGGACTTGCGGGGCTGCATCACCGCGCGTGGACGAGCAGCGACCACGGGCAACGCCTCTGCCATTGGATGTGCAGCATCCTCAGGCCGATCCCAAGGAGGAGCATCCTCGGCATCGGCACCATCGGGCGGTTCGGCTCTGGGTCCGACGGACTCAACCAATTCAGCGATGCCCCCCTCATCATCATCCAAGTCAGCACCCGGCGGACGCCCCAAAATACGCTCTGCCAACGACTGGGGCTTCCGAGGTTCCGCTACCAAAGCCGGATCGTCGCCCGCAGAGATTTCATCGGCCTTGATCACCTCGCCGGCCTGGACGGTCCGAACCTCCCGGGGTTGGGGGACACTCAGGTCACGAATGGTCACCTCGGGGAAGGGCCGCAAGTCGGCTCCCACTCCGGAAGGTTCCGGAGCACCTTCAGGCTGGGGAACCACAGCCGCCTTGCCACGGGCAGGCTTGGCCACCACGGAGGAGGTCTCCGACTCGACGCTCGCTCGCTGGGTCAACTCACGAGACTTCTTCTCCAACGCCTTGGCCTTCTTCTCGATGGAGGCCTGCTCGGCAGCCAACTTTTCCTCAGGAGTCCTCGGGACTCGCACCCACAATTGCCGGATCCAAACCAGCAACTGATAGTCGGTGAGGAAGAGCAAGCTCGCCAAATAGACCATCACGTAGGTCACCACCGCCCCCATACGCCCTACCGAATATTCGACCCAGGCGTTGTTGATCTGGTGTCCCAAAATCCCACCGGGACTGGGCCCGCTGTTTTTGCGGAGCTGAATTCCGGGAATCCAACGCTCACACAAGTCGAGCACTCCGACACAGGCAACGACCAGACCCAGGGAGGCTATCAATGAACGCCATCGCCGCAAATAAGCCAGTGAGGGAACGAAGGAAGCGCAACCGAATCCCAAGAAGAGCACCGGTAGAACCCAGGTACCGAAACCCAAAACCAATTGGAGCTCATAAACCACGCGGGCTCCGAAGCGACCCATCCAATTCCGGATGGCCGTATTGGGCTCGGTGGTGTTGACGCCGAGATCTAGTCGATCAAAGGAAATAAGGGCGGCGGCCAACACCACCGCCACCAAGATTAGAAACAACCCTTGGCTATCGACCCAGATACGGTCCTTGCTGGATTCCTCTGTCCGCTCTTTGGTCGCCACGGCTGCCAATCTACGGACCCGCCAGAGGCGACGGCAAGCGGGGAACCGCACGGTTACAGAATGAGCCGGATTGGCGGTCGCCTTCAGATGCCCGACCGATTATCCTCCCCCCCACCGGACAGGCCACGGTGATTGAACCATGCCCGAACCCATCGATATCGAGATCACAGAGAGCCGTCCCGGCCTGCGCTTGGACCGCTACCTCGCTGAACGTTTCCCGGAAACGTCACGGGGGCGCTTCCAGCAACTGATCACCGAGGGGGCCGTCCTCGTAAACGGTTCTTCGCCGAAGTCCACCGACCATCCGCGGGTCGGTGATCGCATCCAGGTCTGCTGGCCGGAAGCGATTCCCAGCGAAGTACTGCCTGAGAACATTCCTCTATCCATTCTGCACGAAGACGAGGATTTGCTGGTGGTTAACAAAACCGCCGATCTGGTGGTTCACCCAGCAGCGGGTCATTCCTCCGGCACATTGGTCAATGCACTCCTCTATCATTGCCAAGACCGCTTGAGCGGCATCGGTGGCGTCGAACGGCCGGGTATTGTCCACCGCTTGGACCTGGGAACCAGCGGTTGTATCGTGGTGGCCAAAACAGATGCCGCACACGGTCACCTTTCGGCGCAATTTGCCGAACGCACCGTTGAAAAAGCCTATCTAGCGCTGGTCATCGGCACGGTCCGACCGCTCAACGGAGATATCCGGGCCCCAATTATCCGCCACCTGATTCAACGCAAAAAGATGGCAGTGACGACGCCAGGCAAAGGACGAGAGGCTTGGACCGAGTACCGCTGCCTTGAGTCACTGAGGGATGCCTCATGGATTGAGTGCCAACTGCACACCGGCCGAACCCACCAAATTCGGGTTCACCTGACCCATCTCGGCTTCCCGTTGCTCGGTGACGACGTGTACGGAGAACGGGCCAACGCACGGTTCTTTCAGGAGCACCACTGGAAGGCCCCTCGTCAAATGCTCCATGCCGCCCGACTGGCCTTTCACCATCCGCGCACGGGGCAAAAGATTCGTTTTGAGGCACCGCTGCCTTCTGACATGGCAGCCTGTCTCGATCGACTGCGACTCGCCCCGACCCCCGAGGCTCCGCCGCCGTCACGAACCAGCCGAGCCTCACGTTGACCATGAGCGAGTCCCGATCGCGCTTCCTCAAGCAAAGCCTTTGGATGATTGCAGCCACCCTGGGGGGCGGGGCTGGCATGGCTCTGGTCCATGGTTCGGTGTCGAAGCTCGGCGGGGCTCAGGTGTATTTCCAGTTCAAGTCCCTGATGGCAATTTTCTACGTCGTGGGCGCCGCCCAAGGGGCTCTTTGGACCCTGATGGCACGGCAAACCGCGACAGCACTCACTCACGAAGCGATCCAGGCGACACGGGCTCGCCTCAAGCATACCGCGGGCACCGTCTTACTGGTTATGACACTGGCCGGTCTGGCGCTCATCCCGAGTGGCTCCACTCTGGCGAGCCACTTGAAACTCAACTCGGTGTTGCCTCTCTGGATTACTTGGGGACTCATCCTCGCGTCGCTGCTGGCAGCCCTCCAGCGAGGCGTCCTCCAAGGGCGACAAGATTTTGCCGGTCTGGGATCCATGTCGATTGCGGACGGGTTGGGCCGCTTTGCATCGGTGGCGATAATTCTCTCTTGGCTAGGCGGTAGTGCCACGGGAGCAATCGGTGGAGCCCTGTCCGGAACGCTCATCGCCATGGCGGTGGGTTTTCGCGCCATCAGACCCTGGAGCGTCGAAACTATTGGTAGCGCGTCCCCTGCCGGAGCTGCTGCACCCGCTAACACCGGAGCCATTGGGGGATTCTGGCCCCTCTTCCTCGGCGCGGCGGCCCTCCAGGCCCTGAGCCAACTCGACAATTTGTTCCTGCAGGCAGCGGTGCCCGAAGCATGGCAGAAAGAAGTGGGATCGCGCTATTCGCCCGGTGCCCAGATCGGATTTGCCCTCAGCCAGTTCACCGTGCCACTGGCGCTGGTTATGTTCCCTAAGGTGGCCCGGAGTACCGCCGGTGGCGAAGGGCACCAAGCCTTTCGATGGACCTTATTGGCGACGGCGACCCTCGGCGGATTGGCGGCTTTGGGCTGTACCCTCCTGCCATGGTTGCCGGTCAAAATTCTGCTACCGGGCATTCCTACAGAACTATCAGCCCCGCTGGTGCCCTGGTTCGCCTGGGGCATGCTCGCCTTCACTCTGGCCAATGTGCTCTTCAGCGATCGAATCGCTCATGGCGATTTCCGTTTCGTGCCCGGAACGTTGGTTTTGGCAGCGTTGTATGGCTTCAGCCTCTGGGGTTTTCAAGACTCTCTGCTGCGCGGATCTCCAGCCGAGGGGCTGCAGCGAGTGGTTCAACGACTCGTTCTCTTTAACGCTGCCCTGCTCGTGTGGGCGGTGCTTGTCAGTGCCCCGAGCCGGTTCCGCCGTCGCGGGCCGAGATGAGCGAAATCCCCCAGTCTCCGAGAGCGTGGCGCAGGGCCTCTACCGGCAATCCGATGACATTGCTTTGCGAGCCAACCACGGATTGGACTAGCCAGTCGCCGTGCTGCTGGAGCGCATAACCTCCCGCCTTATCGAGCGTGGGAACAACCTCGAGATAGCGGTCGATGAGTGCCGAATTCAGAGATCGGAACACCACACGCGTCACGTCCGAAAACACCGTGCACCGACCGGAGGCGCCATGCATCAGGCACACACCGGTCACCACTTCATGCGACTTGCCCGAGAGACTCTCCAGCATCGCCCGAGCGGCGGCGAGGTCGGGAGGCTTCCCCAGTGGCTGCCCGTCGAGCCACACGAGCGTGTCAGCCCCGAGCACCAACTGCTCTGGATGGCGTTGAGAAATGGGAGTCGCCTTAATCTGCGCATTGAGTTCGCACAACGCACGAACCCCCACGGCGGCGTCATGCACCTCGGTCGCATCACTGGGGATGACCTGGAACTCGGGAATCAAAGTCCGGAGCAATTCCACCCGCCGGGGTGACGCTGAAGCGAGGATCATCGGAAGGGGCAACATGGGGTTCAGAAGGAAACAAGCGCCGGGGTGGTTGAGCGAAGCACAGAAATCTGGTTAAAGGCCGCGCAGTATTCCTTGCGAATCGCCTCGATGGCCTGCTCCGCCTCGTGCGTGGGTGGGTGAAGGATCACCACCACCTTGGTCGACAACCGTCGAATATCCCCCTGCGGCGCCCGCCATTGCCCGTAAGCATCGAACACGGTGAATCCGGCCGGAAACCGTCGAGTGATGCGCTCGGCCAAGAAGGTCTCCCATTCGGAAGCGTCCACGGCGGCGAGGTAGAGTTCCGTCCGCAACCACTGCGGCGGGAGGGTGTTCGGAGCCCCGGGCATGGGCTTCTTCGAGGCTGCCATCGAGGAGGACGCGCATCCCGAAAATAGAAGGAGCAGCAGCGCCAGGAGCATCCAACCCCATCCATCCTGATTCCGTTTCACGGGGGACATTGAGCACCGCAAAGCCCCTCGCTGACAATACCCCTGACAATCCTCTACCCACTTCACGGCCGCTGACACTGGGGACACCAGAAGGTGGAACGCCCCGACTGCATGAAACGAATAATTGGCGATGCGCAGCGAAAGCACGGCTGCCCCTCACGGTCATACACCCAAAGCCCACCCTCGGACGGATCCTCCGGCACCCCCTGCTGTTGATAGAGCATGGAACGATCTAATCGAAGGGCCTGAAGATTCCGTTCCACGGCGGCTTCTAGGAGCGGTCGAAGCACAGCATGCAATCGCCCGATGACTTCAAATCCCAGTTCATGAGCTGGCGTCGTTGGATCAATGCCGGCCAAGAACAACGCTTCGCTGGCATAGAGATTACCGACCCCGGCCAACCGGGAAGGATCCATCAGGCAAACCTTGATCGGCCTTCGCCCGTGGGCCAACGCCTCACCGAGCAACTCAGGGGTGAAGCAGGGATCTAGCGGCTCAGGGCCCAGCACCGGCACCGCCGCATTCCCCAACCGGAGATGCCCGAACTGGCGAGAGTCCTCGAGCACCACGCGTTGCTGGCCAAAACCCAAGACCACTGCGGCATGTCGAGGCAACGGCCCATGGTACGGCAACATCCGCCAGGAGCCGGTCATGCCCAAATGGGTGACCAACAACTCCGACTCCCCGCTGGGGCGTACGCAGTCCCAGAGGAGGCACTTCCCCCGGCGGCGGAGGTCTTGGACACGACTCCCCTGCACGGACTCGATAAACTCCGGAACCGACACGGGACGCACCAACCGAGGCTTGAGCACCGCAACCGTGTCGATGGACCGACCACGAACTTGCGGCAGCAACCACCGTCCAAACGCCTCCACTTCGGGCAACTCGGGCATAGCGAAACGGTAGGCCACCCAGAAGGCGGAACCAACGGTGAAGCGCGGTCGACCGCAAACGCGACTGGTTCCCGGAGTCTCCATTCCGTAGGCTTCAGTCCGTGGTTCCGCAGATCGTCATCGTCGTTCCCGTCTTCAATGAGGTCGCCAACATCGTTCCGTTGGTGACCGAGATTGCCGAAGTATTTCGTGCTGAAACACGGGCCTGGCAATTGGTGCTCGTGGATGACGCTTCAACCGACGGCACCTGGGAAGCCATTTGCACCGAGAAAGCCCGCGATCCCCGCGTCACCGGACTGCGGCATCTCAAGAATGCCGGGCAAAGTGCGGCCATCTGGACCGGCATCTCCCGAACGGAGGCACCGTTTTTGTGCACCCTCGACGGCGACCTTCAGAACGACCCATCGGAGCTCCCGCGCATGCTGCAACTGCTCGACCGGGCCGATTTTGTGTGCGGCCACCGGGTGAATCGTCAGGACTCCTTCGTGCGCAAGGCCTCGTCGCGAGTAGCCCGGAGTTTCCGCTCCTGGAGTTTGGGATGGGACTTCGCGGACACCGGTTGCGCGTTGCGGGCGTTCAAACGCAGCAGCCTGACCGGAATTTTCCCCTTCAACGGGCTGCACCGCTTCCTGCCAATCCTCGTGGCTGGAAACGGGAGCCACGTTCTAGAAGTGCCCGTGAAACACCGCCCACGCACGGCCGGAGTGTCCAAATACGGAGTCTGGAACCGCCTCGGGCGGGGACTGTTCGATTTGGTGGGCATGGCTTGGTACCAACGCCGCCGCTTATCCACTATCGACACCGAGCCGGCTCGACTCGCCTGAGCGGGCCGCGCGACGCCGTCCCCTGCGACGGCTCCATCTCAGCGTCCCGCCACCGACAACTCGAGAATCCGCCCTGAAGGGCCATAGGAATCGCCGCTGTTGGTGGCCCGGGAATATTCGGCGATGTAGAGTTTTCCTGGCGCGCCCAGATGGATATCGATGGGACGCCCAAGTCCCGAAAGCACGGTATGGAAATGCCCCTCGAAGCGCCCCTCGGCATTCCGGCGCAAGGTCGCCCGGAGCACATCGAATCCCGAGTTATCCTTGGGTGATCGGATAAAATTCCCGAAACGGGTCAGCAAGAAGGCACCCCGATATCCTTCTGGAAACTCATTGCCCAAAAACACAATTCCGCCAGGACCCGAATGCGGATCAAACGTGAACATCGGAGTCCCAGAGAATCCGCCATCGGGACCGAGGTTGGCCACCGGCAGCGTGAAGGCGAGGCCAGCAGGAGGTTCGGGGCTGGTCGGATAGGCCTTCTTCGTCCAGTCAGCGAACCGGTACGGGAAACCATAATGCTTGCCCTGTTCGATGTGGTTGAGTTCCTCCGGAGCATCCGCATCCGGACCGTTCTCCGTGGCGAACATCTCCCCGGCGGCGTTCCAACAAAAACCGTACGCGTTGCGAAGACCGCGGGCGTAGACCTCTAGAACGGGCGGAGTGGAGTCGGACTTGATCCGCCAGAGGCAACCGGTAATAGGGGTTTCTCCACCACCATACCACTCCGAGTCGGTTCCGGTGAGACCTCCGTCAGTGCGGCCGCCATTGCCAGCGTACAAATGCCCATCCGGACCGAAGGCAATATTCTCCACGGCATGAATGTAAGCCGGACTCCCCGGGTAATTGGTCTGGAACCACGGCTTAAGCTCCGAGGGATGTCCATTGGTCACGGAGGAGCTCCGATAAATAGTGACGATATTCTGGTAAGGCCGGGTCGCCTTGTTCTGCTGATTGGAGGCGATATAGAGCCGCTTCTGACGGTCGAGCGTCATTCCCAAGACGAAGAGGGGCCCGCCGATGTCCTCCGGGCGGCGTTCCAAATAGCGGTTGGCTGGGAGAATTTGTTTCAGGGCCGCATTCGAAGGATCCAATCGCCACACATCGCCCTGCTCGGTCAGCACATACAACCCGTGCCCACGACCGTCGCTGGCGAGGCGCACCGGGCGAAAAGGCAGGCGTGCCACCTCCCGCAAGCGGAACCCCTCCGGAGCCTTGGGCAACGGCGGGTAGCGATTGGCCTGCTGAAGCGCTTCAAAGGTCGGATAAGCCGTCGTCGCTCGCACCTTCTTGACCTGCTCGGAAGTCACCTCGGGGCCTGCGTTGCCCCAATTGCGCAAAACATAATTTAGGACGCTCGCCACCTCGTCGTCTTGCAAAATGGCGGGCGGCATGACGCCGGCGTACCGACGCGCATTGACCGTGATCTCGCCGTTCAACCCTTCGCAGATGATCCGGATGGCTCGATCAATGTCGGCCAAGAGGTAGTCGGAAGCAGCGAGTGGCGGAAAGACTCCCGGAATCCCTTGACCCCGCATCTGGTGGCAGGCAAAGCAGTTCTTGAGGTAAAGATCCCGTCCTCGGGAGCCCTCAGTTTCCGAAACAGAAGAGGCCGAAGAGCCGGTTCCCTGAGCCACTAGAGATGGCAGGCAAAGAGCCCATCCAAAAACGGCTAAAAACCCGAGCGCCCGAAACCATCGAGACGCCCCAAAATCGTTCAAACTGAAGTTCTTCATTCGATCACCCACCAGTTCATGCCCTGAGCTGGAACAGTCACGCTCACCTCCACCCGACCGTCACGACCCACCGACAAACGCTGCCCCTTGCCACCGCGTTCCCGCAATCTCGCGGTCTGGGTCAATCCAGTATAATAGAGATTAGGTTTCAACACCTTGCGGACCGGTTCATTCAATGGATTGAAGACCACTAGCATCCCTTTTTCTTTTAAGGAGGGATTCACGTGAAGCATCCAATCGAGGTCTCGGGCGTCGGCCCGTCGGCCGTGGATCACATCGCTCTCAAGAATATCCCGGTGCGCTTTGAACCAGTCTACCTGACCTTTAACCATGGACCGGGTCACTTCGCTGTCAAAGAGGCGCGGACCGCGATAACAGGCCTGGACTCCTAATGCCAAATTACTCTCCAGCATCCGCCGATAATGGTCTAGGTGCTCGGACAAGGGTTCGATGGTCGCCGCGGCTCCTCCGCCCTGGTACTCGGTCAGCGGTACAAACATCCATCCCATGCTGGGGCACTTCTCCCAAGTACCGTCATAAATGTTCTGACGGGTGTGAATGACTTGCTGTTCTCGCGGTAACGACCAATTCACCTCTCGGTAGCCCATGCCAGTTTTGGTGGAACCGGCCATGAAATAGTGATCGGGCACGTTCAGGTAGAAGCCCTGACCCCGGCACCAACGGTAGAAGTCTCGAATCTCCACCCACTGGTTCCAGCGGGAATCCTCCCAACGTCGGTGCCCCGGATGGTTCGTGGACGCACAGGGATCACCGGGGTAAGAGCCATCGTGCTCCAATAACGTAAAACCGCTCTGGCGATGGAACTCGTACAATCGGCGAAAGTAATTAGTGCCCCACTGGCTTTGGAGGCAGGGCGAATTCCCAAATACCGGCTTAAGCCCGGAGGGCAAGACCACGTCATTCCCACCACCGACGCTGCGCGAGGCCAAGAGAGAATAGCTCCCGATTTCCACGCCCCGACTCCGCGCATAGGCCGAGAAGTCTTTAGCTTTCTGCAAGGTTTCCGGGCGTTCGTTCTCCATGTCGAAGCCGCTGCCAAAACTGAGAATAAGCATCTCAAAGCCGGTCGCCGCGCACTGGTCGATGGCATTGGTGACCGTCGGTCCGTGCGAAGAAACCACGTGCATCATCAGCGGGTTCTCGGTCACCCAGGGAGCCACCGTGCGCATCATCCGCCGCACGGCCAGACCACACCGCTCACGGTCCGTGCTGTCCTGCGGCAAGATCCAGGCCCGGTAGGTTTCGAAGGTAGCCCCGGGAGCCACTGTCTGATCGGGTCCCAGATCGGGCCCCACATCCAGCAAGCAAGGGGTCTTCTTCTCGTAATTGACCTGGGAATGAAACTCAGGATCCGTCAACCACCGATAGGAACGCCGATTGGCCCCTGCCCCGGTCATTCCACCAAACGACATATCCGTTTCGACATGGAAGTTGGGAGGCGTCAGCCCCACCGACAGCTCATCCACTTCCGAGACCCGCTCGACGGCCGCGAGCACCTCGCTAGAAAAACGGTTGATCGTCACCGCCGAGGCCGTTCCGTTGCTCACGGTCAACCACTTCGAGTAGCAGGGAATGCCGTCGTACAATTCGTAGTGCACTGAAATCCGGAGTCCCCGAAGAGACGGTTCAGAGACCAACGACGACGGCGCCTCGAAATCGAGCCTCAGAGTCACTCCCCGCGGCGGCCATTGGACCCCCGGCGCATGATGCCGCACCTGCTTCCACGCCATGCGTTCCTGAGGGACTCCAATCTCATGACCCACAAATCGAAACGCCTCGGGCCGCGCTTTGAGTTGCCCCTCCCATTCGGGCCTGAGGAAGGCGTAGTTGGGTTGCCCTTGAAGACCCCCGACCTCGAATCGTTTGCCGTTGAGCTCCACCACGGCTTCCGGCTTCACCCCGCGGATCAGGGACTCGCCGCTAATGCGATTCTCCAACGAAACCGTAGCCGCGTTGGGCTCGATGCGAATAACGCGCCGCAGCAGACCGTTGTCGAGAACGAGCTCGGGGCGATCTGAGGCAATCTGAACCCGCGCCCGATACGGCGACGGATCGATCAACCAATCAGGATTTGCAGCACCGGCTAAAGCCACCGTGTGGACCAGCATTCCGAGGGCCGTACAAAATAAAGAGTTCCTGAACATGGGAAAAATGAAACAGACCGCGATCGGCACCGGGGCATTCATGGTTTTGAGGGGAGCGACACTGAAGCCGGAGCATTGGAAACAAACTCCAACACATCGGCCACCGCCTCCAGGGACAACCCCGAAAGGAGACCCTCGGGCATGAGCGACTGCCCCGAGCTGCGCATGGAACGGACCGCTCGACGCTCCAGAGTGAGCTCCTGACCGCCGCCGAGGCGCAACGTCACATGAGTCGGCGTCTCCCGGGTGATCAAGGCTGAGTGAGTTTCACCGTCCAGTGTTTCCACTACAAAGGCGATGTATTGAGGGGCCACCTCGGCATGCGGTTGCACCATGCTCGTGAGCAATTTGGCTTTTCCTGCCGTGCGCACTGTCACCAAATCCGGCCCCACGGCATGACCCTCGGAACCGGCACGGTGACAGGCCGCACAGCGTTCAAGGAAGATCAGGCCTCCCCGGGCCGTTGAACCGGTTAAGGTCAAGGCCGCTTGGAGCGCGGCTACAGTATCGGCGCTGGAGGGTTCCTTCGGGAGCCATTGCAGCGCGGCCAACGCCACAGCGGGGTTCAAATGGGCCTGAAGGCTTCGGGCTGTGGCCGCGGGGATCGCCGCGGGGCCAACGTCCCCTCGTTCTACCGCCGCCAGCAGCGCCTGGGCGCGCTCGGGGCGATTGGCGAGCAACGCCACCACGGCCGCCCGATCCTCAGCCCGGTAAGCCTTCCATGGCTTGAGAAGCCGTTCGGCCGCGCCCGGATCGTTCAATCGCCCCAATGACTGGATGACCGCCGCACGAACGCGGGGTGAGTCCGTCAGCAGCAACCGGCTCAACGGTTCTACCACCTCGCCAGAACGACCCACCGCGAGCAACTCCACTGCCCGGACCCGATCGGCCTCTGGCAGCCCTTCCTCAGCGGAACGGGCAATGGCGGATCGAAACAGCTCCTGCAGGCGCTCCTCCGACTCCCGGGAAACCACCGCCTTGCCGGAGCGGGCCGCCGCCTCGAGAAAGGCACGAACCATGCGAGGCGCCGGGGCGGACCACTCGGGACTGGCCACCCGGTCCAGAAAAAGGTCCACGTCACCCGGAAGCCCTTGCGAACCCATCACTGTCGCGATCGCTTCGAGGAACTCACCGCTGCGCGGTCGCCGGATGAATCCCGAATCCTGAGCCAGACGTGCGAGCACCTCTCCGGCACCCGTGGAGAGACCGCTCAAGACCGCTGCCTGCACCCACGAGTGCTCCCCATCCCGCAGGAGGATGCGAGCCAAGGCTTTGTTCCGTTCTGTACCCGACCAGGCCCCTAGGGTCAGGGCCACTTGGCAGCGGACCCGCAGAGACGGATCCTCCACCAAGCTCAAGAGCCGTCCTTGAAGGCTCTTGGCCGCCGGATCCGAACCCGTCACCCGAGGCTCAACCCATTTCACGGCATGCTCACGAACCCGTTCATCCCGGTCGGCTAGGGCGATGGTCAGGTGGCGCAGCCCCTCCAGCGCCTTCAATCCCTCTAGCGAATACAAAGCATGCAGTCGGGCCAGCGGGACGGTGGATTGCTGGAGCAACCGCTCCAACTCCGGCACGGCAGAACGATCCTGACGTTCGTGAATGAGTCGCGACGCTGTCTCGCGAACCCATCCATTTGGACTTTCGAGAGCGGCCACGCACTGGCTCACCGAAGCTTGGCTCCACCGCCGCGGAGCCGGTCTTCGGAAACCCTCCGGAACCACCCGCCAAATGCGTCCGCGGTCATTGCCGCTGTTAAGATCCAAATGCTGCTTGATGGCCTCGGGGATAGACCACGGGTGCTCGATGACCTCCCGGTACATGTCTACGATGTAGAGGCACCCATCCGGACCATTCTGGAAATGCACAGGGCGGAACCACGTGTCTCGCGAAGCCAGAAACTCAACACCCTGCTCGTCGGCAGGACGACGCGCCACCCAGCCCACCCCATCGGCCCTCAACACCTTCCGGTGGACCAGGTTGCCCCCGGCATCGCCGATGAAGACGTTGTCGGAAAACTCCGGGCCATAGGCATCACCGCGGTACACCGTCGCCCCAGTCGCACCCGTGAAATAACCCGAGACTCGCCCACCACCCTCGACCATGCCCGGAACTACCCCACTAATGCGCCACCGCGTCCGAACAATCCGCCACGGCTCATCAGGACTAATCCTAAAGACTTCAGCCGCAGGTCCGTCGGCAGCGATGCTCACCCGCGGCGACGGCAAGGCGACCCAGGGATTGCGTGCCACATGCGCCCAGTCCATGGCCATCCATTGGAGGTGATCGCTGTTGCTGGACACGAATCGATTTCCAACCGAGTCGAAAGAAAGGCCGTACTGACCACCGCCCGTCTCTGGACGGAGCGTCTCAGTCCCAGGATCGAGGCTGAAATCCGAACCCCGCAAATCCAGCCCGGGCCCCTCCGCACCGGACCGAACCACACGATTCCCCCCATTGGGACCGGTGGCCCCGTAAAGGCGGTGATCCAGCCCCCAATTGAATGAATTGAGAAGTGCCTGAACATTGAGTCGGGCCACCCCACTGCCGAATCCGCTCACCACAACGCGGCGTTCGTCAGCCCGACCATCGCCCGTCGTGTCTTTGAGCCACACGATGTCTGGCGATGCTCCGACGTACACCCCACCCCGAGAGCAAATCAGGGCCGTCGGCCAAGGAAGGTGATCGGCAAAGACCGTAGAACGGTCGAAGCGACCATCGCCATCGAGATCCTCCAGCATCCGAATTCGCCCGGCATGAGGGTTCTCATCCCGGCGCTCGGAGTAATCGATCATTTCGGCGACGAACGCACGGCCATCCTCGTCAAAAGCCATCGACACCGGACTGACCACCTGAGGCTCGCTCGCCGCCAACTCCAGACGGAACCCCTTCCGAATCTGGAACGTCTCCAAGGCCTTATCGGGAGGTACCGGAGCGAAGCGAGCCAAGTCAGCCGCAGCCACATTCGTCGCCCGATCGGTTTTTCCGTAGGCCTCCGAATAGCTCACCCGGGTCTTGGGCGACGGCACAGCCTCAGCACCACAGCAAGTCCCAGCGACTACCACAGCCACCGACATTGCCACCGACATTGCGACCGAAGTCCTGCTCACGGCGACCCAGCCTGAAGAGTTCACAAGAAGAAGAATGACCCCAGGCCGACAGCAAACCCAGCCCTCAATTGATTTCGATGCCAGCAGCGGCCAGCAGCCCTGTACGACAACAAAAAAATCTCCCGCACAAAGCCCTCCCCAATACCCGCGATCACAGCCACCACTCCACAACACCCAATTCCCCATCAACCCCTCCCCAAGAAAAACTCACCACCCCCCAGCCACACACCGGCGTCAGCGGGACTGGACCGCAGCGAGCACTGGATCGAAGCACCCTATTTCTCAAAAGCGCGACAGCGCGAAAGCTCAAACCTCCCGAACGATCCCTGCGAGCGCAGGCCCAGTCCCGCTGACGCCCCCCCAAGGCACTCCAACCCCAATCAACCAAAACCCAAGCCCAGATCAGGTAACAGCAGGTTCAGGCACTCCGCGCACCGAGGCTCAACGCTTGGCTGCTCGCAGTAAGGCCTCATCCACGATTCCCGGTGTCAGCACCACAGGCAGGAGTTCCGGAGCCTTAGCCACATCTGAAGAATACATCAGAACCAAAGGAACACCCCGGCGACCATGCTTCTTGAGTTCGTCAGCGATAATTGGGTCTCCATCAGTGAAATCGCCCTCGAAGACCCGAACTCCCAATTCCTTAATGCGCGCCCGAGTAGCATCGATCTCGATCGCCGTCGCTTTATTCCACTTGCAGTTAAGACAACTGTCGGCCGTGAAATCCACCATCACCGGATGTCCCTCGCGACGGGCTTGCTCGACCGCAGCAGCACTCCATTTCTGCCACTCCAACCCCTTGACCCGCCGGCCCGCCGGCGTGCGCCAATCCAATTGACGCTCCAGAAAACCGAAATATCCAGCGAGCAGCAGCAACGCGGCGATGGCCATGGCCCAACCTCGGCCCCGGGTCGAACGCTGCACAAACTCCCCCCAAACCCAAGCCGCCGAGGCCAAGACCACCAAAAACAACCCGAACCACAACACGCCAGTGCCCGATTCACCCAAACGGCCGGCCGTAAACCAGAACAACCACATCGCCGTCGCCAGCATAGGGAAACCCATGCCCACCTTGAAACGAACCATCCAAACACCCGGCTTCGGCAAGAAACGCAACCAAGCCGGCTCCCAGCACAACGCCACAAACGGCAATGCCAGACCCGCCCCGATGGCGACAAAGAACAAAAGAATCACCAAAGGCGGCTGAAGGAAGGCGAACGCGAGTGCCGAAGCCAAGAACGGCGCCGTGCATGGAGTTGCCAAAACGGCCGCAAGAACGCCATTAAAGAAGGCCCCACTCCACCCGTCTTTTGAGGAAAGGTCCGAAGCCTTTTGCATCGCCGATCCGCCCAAGGTCAGCTCGAACACGCCAAAAAGATTCAGAGCTACCAAAGTGATGAGCACCGTGATCAGCACTCGAAAGATGGGACTCTGGAAGGGCGCACTCCAACTCGCCGTACCGCCCGCCGCCTGCACCGCCAAAGCCACACTCGCCAAGACCAAGAACGACACCAACACCCCTGCCCCGTACACCAAACCGAGCGTCCGCACCCGCCGGGGCTCCTCCTTGGCCTGCTGCACGAATCCCAGCACCTTGAGCGCTAAGACCGGCAGCACGCACGGCATCACATTGAGAATGAGCCCACCCACGAAGGCCGAGAGCAGCTTGATGAGCAACTCCGCCATGGAGACAGGCTCGGGGCGTGCGGTCGCAAGGCCGGCCAATGCGGCCACAATGGGCACATTAAATTCTATCGGTTCGGCCGCCGACCCCTTCGGCACCAAGACCCCCTCCAATCGATCGGGCCACCTGGAGTCCCCCGCAGGAACCGTCTTGCGAATGCGAAGGAACCCATTCTCCGAATCGAGCCATTCGGTTTTGACTGACACCGGAGCAACCCCTCCCACCGCCTCGAAAGGAAATACATCAAACCCCGAAACTCCAGACCCGGGCTTCCAAGAAATCACTAATTTACGAGGTGCAACTCCCTCGGAAGCCTCCCAGGCCGCGCTAACGGGAACGTCTTGAACCGTGCGCGGCACACGTTGCCTCGCCGACTGAATCTCCGCTGCATGGACGGAAACTTCATCTAGGCTAGCCACCGTGACCTGTGTCTCAACCGTGGTATTCCCTGGGACACATTCCTCATGACATTCGAGCCATCGAACCTTGGCCTTGAGCGTCATGACCCCCATCGCTTGGCCGGCAGGAATCTCAATGGGAACCAACAACACGACGGTCCCCGAGTAGGTGAGCGTATCGAATTCTTTTTCGGTGGTCTTGTCGGGAAGAGGCCACTGCATGGCTCCCGCCTTAACTCCCTGTGGCAGGGTCCACTCGACCCGAGTCTTAAGCCCTACTTCGTCACCCGGATTACGCCAATAAATGTGCCAACCCTCTGCCATTTGAAGGCGGACGGCTGCCGTGACCGTTGAACCGGGCCGGGCCGCGGACTGATCGACCCACAACTCAACGCGAGTGGCCGATTCAGCCCTTATTTCCGACGGTCCAACCATCCAACACAACGAAAGCAACAACCCGATCCAGCGCATGAAGCAATCAAAAGGGACACCAAGCCCCTTGTCCAATCCTTCTGCCAGTTCTCTGGTTCACTCGGGCAGGCTCTGACTCGGGTGGCCCCGTCGAAAAGTGCGCCCTGCCGGGCACATCAATAAACAAAAAGGCGCGATGGAAGCCATCGCGCCTATAAAGAAAGTGAAAACCTAAAACCGCCGATTAGCGGCGGTTACGGCGGAGGGCGGAAGCACCCAAGAACGCTGCACCAACCACACCGAGAGCCACCGTGGTGGGCTCCGGAACATTGGCGGTTACGGTGAACTTGAAGTTCGGTTCTTGGGCGGAGTTCAAAGCACGAAGCGCCCAATCACCGCTGCCCGGACCGGTCTTCTGCCAGAAATCAGAACCCGACTGACCCACGTTCAAGTGAGGTCGACCAACCGTGGATTCAGCGCCACCAATAATCAACCCCTGGTCGGCTGCTGCGCTAGCACCCGAGAAGCTCACCGTCACCGTGAAATCCTTCGGCAGCTTCAAAGCACCATACTGGGCCACGTACGGAGTGTAGTCGAACGTGGCAGTATTCACGCCCGAAGAAATGCCGATGCCCGGAACGCTCAAAAGCTTGGTGCCCGGGGAGGCAAAGCCACTGATCACGGGACCATCGTTGGCGTAAATGTTCAGGTTCATCGAACCACCCAGCGAGGCGGAATAATAATCGAAGGTCAATCCAGTGAAGGAATATCCCTCGGAGGGAAGGACGATCTCGTCTCCGTATTCGTAACCGCGGTGGCCGTTGGAAATGCTGGTTCCAACACCGTAGAACTGAGAACCAGTTCCGGTGGTCGAAAAAATGGTTCCGGCAGACGCCGAGGTCATTGCGAGGGCGAGAGCTGCAGCAGCAGCAATAATCGAACGCTGAATCATGGTCAGATAATGGTTATGTTTTGACGGAGGAGAGCCCTCTTTGTGACCCGTCCTTTTGAAAGTGTTATGACCAAAACAGGTTAGAGGGTCAAGCGAGGTTTTAAAAAAAATGCCGTTTCCTTCTAACTTGTAGCCCCAGCCCTCTTAGCGACTCAGTTCGAGTCCAATTTCACGGGCTTCCGATTGTGCCTGTTCCCATGGTTTTCCAGGGGCCATGCCCGGCCTTTGGTGACCAACGAAGTTCAACCCCGCATCCTTAAGTAAACGCTGACGGCGCTGAATCAAAGTCCACCCATCGCGTGAGCCACGAGAACGATCCACCAATTCTTCCGGGTTCAGCGCATCCATCCACGACCCCGCGGCACCGAGCATTCGAAGGGTTTCACGGGCCATGAGCCAATGCCCCTGACGATTGGCATGAACACCATCTCCCGACAGCGTGAACTCCGGATCTTGGGATCTCCGGGTGTCCAAAAATTGGCGCATCGGGCCGTGCACATCCACCACCTGCCAACCATTGGTCTGCTGCCCCACCAACCATTGGGAGTAGGCAGTTAACACAGAGTCGTATCCATCGAAGGGCTGCGGATAGGCCTTCAAACCCGTCGGCAGGGTGCGCCCCTTCAAAGGCTGGGAATCAAAAACTGGGGGCGTCAGGTGGAGAACACGAACCCCTTCGTGAGCCGCAACTTCGTGCAATCGCCGCATCCCATCGCGGAACTTGGAGAAGCGCGATTCATCGAGAGGGAAATAGATCCCGTCATTCATCCCATAGCAGGCCAAAATCAAGTCCGGCTTCAAACGACTGAGAACCCGGCCCAAGCGCTCGTGCACATCCGGCCGCGGAAACGCCCCACCAGCATGCCCGTCTTCAGACAGACCCGAGGCCGTCTCGCTGGGTAATCCCAAGTTGAGGATCTCAGGGTGATGGTCGCCATGAACCTGACGCAAACCGGCCTCCAAGAACTCCACCCACTCACCCGCGTAGGTGATGCTGTCTCCCAACACTACGATGCGGGAGGCCGCTCGAACCATCCGGGCCGCCTCTGTGGGCAAGGTCTCGCCACGCGCCGGCACCAAGCGGATTTGCCGCAAATCCATCACCGCCCCGCCCACCTTGCGGGTTGGATGCACCGCCAGCGTGTGGCGTCCGAGCGTGAGGGTCACCCGACCCAGTCGTCGGACGATGAAGTTCTGAAAATGCCCGGTCTCTTCGACGGTCCAGGGAATCACTTGATCCCCGATGCGCAACTCAACCTGGCTCCCTGCAGACCCTCGCCCGCAACCTTGAGTCACCTCCACCTCAAAGGATCCTCCCTGGCTGAGCTCAAAACTCCAATCCACCCAATCCTCGGCGCGGCCCCACCAACCCAGCGTGTCCTTGAAGGGCATCGGTTCATACCGCAGCACCGTTCCGTGCACAGAGGCCGAGCGCGAGTGAAGGAGCACGCTCCCATCCGCCGAGGCGGACAGGGGCTGAGCGTGATAATCCGAGTTAGCCAGGGGCCACTGGGCCCCGACGCGTCCCTGCCAGTCGGACAGGCGTCGTGCCAGTTCCATGACGCGGGCCGGTTGCTCGCCGGCCAGGTCGTGCGCCTCACTGGGATCCTTGGCGAGATCGAACAATTCATGACGGCCATCCTCGTAGTACTGGATCAACTTCCAATCCCCAGCCCGGATCGCTGAATACGGCGAGGCCCCGCCGGGATGATAGTGAGGGTAGTGCCAACCGATCACCTCGCGACCAAGCCGTGCCGAGGGCTCTTTCAGGATCCGTGTCAAATTCACGCCATCCTCCAAATTTTCCAAAGGGGTCGCCGACAACGCCGCGGCGATCGTGGCTGCCACGTCCATGGAGATCACCGGTTGCTCCACTTGTCCTTGAGGGACAGTGACTCCGGGCCATCGGACCACCAGCGGCACACGGATGCCTCCCTCGTAAGGAGACCCTTTGCCGGAGCGCAACGGCGCGTTGGAAGTAGGAGGGTTCTGCCCCAATACCAGCCCGCCGTTGTCTGAAGTGAAGACGACTACAGTTCGACCATTGAGACCCGCCTCGTCGAGAGCGCTCAGCACGCGCCCCACAGCACTATCAAGACTCTCCAGCATCGCCGCATACACAGCATTGGTCTGAGAGCCACCGACCGACTGGGCTTTCTTGCGATATTTTTCTACCAACTCGGCCTTGGCCTGAAGCGGCGTGTGCACCGAGTGAAACGCAACCTGAAGGAAGAACGGCTGATCCCGGTGACCACGAATGAAGGCAGCCGCTTCAGCGCCCTCCCGATCGGTGAGGTATTCTCCACGAGGGCCGTCGGGAAGCTGCGGCAATCCATACGGCGAGAAATAAGAGGGCGGCTGACCTCGGTGGTCACCACCCAGGTTCACATCAAAGCCCTGTTGCAGAGGGCCCAACCCCTCCCCACCCAAGTGCCACTTGCCAATGTGTGCCGTGGCGCGGCCCGAGGCCTTGGCCCGTTCCGCCAGTGTTTGCTCGGCCAGCGGCAGCGCCTTCACCCAGTCGGCTGGGGGGCGCAGCTTGGCCTTGGGGGCATCATGGCCGGCGATCCAATCGGTGATCTTGAGTCGAGCCGGATACTTGCCTGTCAAGAGTGCCGCCCGTGTCGGTGAACACACCGTGCACGCTGAATAGGCCTGGTTGAACCGAACTCCCTCTCGAGCCAACCGGTCGAGGTGGGGCGTCTCGTGAAAACGACTGCCGGTGACGGCCAGGTCATGGGCCCCCAGATCATCGGCGACCATCAACACCACATTCAGCGGCGGGGCGTCCGCCGCATGAACCCAACTCAAGGCCAGAAACAGGCATACCCAAAGACCGGATCGAGGAATCATGCTCCGAAGACTGACCCGAGCCGGCCCGATGGGAAAGCGCGGAGAGAATTTGGATGCTCAGCACTCGATGGTCGCGCGGAACATCCGCCCGAGAACGATCCCTGCGCGCCAGCCGAATGGCCCTCTACCCGCGCCATACCAATATCGGATCACCAGTAGTGAGCTTCTTAGCCCACGAACCGCTTGCCGATGACGATCGCGTTGTGGCCACCAAATCCGAACGAGTTGTTCAGGAAGGCATCGATCCTCATCGGTCGCGGGGTGTGAGGAATATAATCGAGATCACACTGCGGATCCGGATTGTCCAGGTTGATGGTCGGCGGAGCGATCTGCGCTTCTAGGGCCTTGCAGCACAAAAGCGATTCAATGCCGCCCGCCGCGCCGAGCATGTGCCCGGTGGCTCCTTTGGTAGAACTAATGGCCAGCTTCCGAGCGTGATCACCGAAAACCCGCTTGATGGCCTGGGTCTCGCACACATCCCCCACCGGGGTGCTGGTGGCGTGCGCGTTGACGTAATCGATTTCCTCGGGACGCATCCCGGCGTGCTTGAGCCCCATTTGGATCGCTCGCGCCGCGCCTGCTCCCTCGGGATCGGGCGAGGTCATGTGGTTAGCATCGCACGTGTTGCCATAGCCCATGATCTCGCAATAGATGCGGGCCCCGCGCTTCTTGGCATGTTCCAACTCTTCGAGCACCAGAACCGCCGCCCCCTCCCCCATCACGAATCCATCCCGATCGCGATCAAAGGGTCGACTAGCGTGTTGCGGATCCTCATTGCGAGTAGACATGGCCTTCATGGCCGCAAAACCACTCATGCCCAAGGGCACAACGGTTGCCTCAGTACCGCCAGCGAACATGACTGCCGCATCGCCGCGCTTGATCGCCCACCAGGCCTCACCAATGGCGTGGTTGCTGGTCGCGCAGGCCGAGCAGGTGGCAAAGTTGGGTCCACGCAAGTTGTTGTAGAGAGCGAACAAACCCGAAGACATGTTCAAGATGAGCATCGGGATCATGAACGGGCTGACACGCCCTGGTCCCTTGGCCAACAAGATTTTGTGCTGCTCCTCGGTGGTGTGAAGGCCGCCGATACCCGAACCGATGTATACACCGATTTCGTCCCGGTTCTCAGTCTCCAGATTCAAACCAGAATCTTTCAATGCACCCCAACCGGCATAAACACCGAAGTGAGTGAAGCGGTCAGAACGGCGAACTTCCTTGGGACTGGGAAATGCGGGCAACGGATCAAACCCCCGCACTTCGGCCGCGATTTGGCAGTCGTAGGCGGAGATGTCGAAGGCACTCACGCGCCCCACACCGCATTTTCCAGCAATAATGTTTTTCCAGACGGTGTCGGCATCCAGCCCCAGCGGGGAGGCACAACCCAGACCGGTCACAACCACGCGGCGTTCAGACCAAGCATTCGACATAGTTCGGGGACAGGTTACCCACCCTCTGAAGACACACAAGCGCGCGTCAACCTAGGTGTTGGTTGCTGTTTACGGAGTGAGTACAATGAAAAAGGGCAGCTCCGGAAGCCGGGCTGCCCTGATGAAACGGGTCGCAGGGTTACTTGGCCTGAGAGTCCTCGACGTGCTTGATAACGTCACCAACACTCTGAAGCTTCTCAGCTTCGTCGTCTGGGATTTCCAAACCGAATTCCTCCTCCAGAGCCATCACCAACTCGACAGTGTCGAGGGAGTCAGCGCCCAAGTCCTCTATGAACTTGGCTTCGGGAGTCACCTGGTCGGCGGTCACGCCCAGTTGCTCGATGATGATGTCCTTAATCCGCTGCTCGATGGTTTTATCAGCCATGGTAAATGTCTCGTTCGGCGGCCTGTCTAGGCCTGTGACACCCGACCGTCAAGCGCCCGTTCAGGAATTTTTCGCCGCAGCTGGTTGTGACACAGGAGGAACCGAACCCTCAATAGAGTTTTCACGCCGAGCAAAAGTGGCCAGCACACGCCCGGTGTAACCCATACGCTCACAGACCACTGCTCGCGGTGACCGACTCTGCCGCAGGCATTTTAAAAGATGCTGCAACTCCCGCGATGAGAGGTCGGAGGGTACCAGGATTTTGAAATCGCCGTCCGGCTGGTCCTGGAAATCCAGAACATCAAAGCCCGCCAACGGCAGACGCGGGCGCACAAGATTCCAATGCGCTCGAGCATCGATCAGAAATACCAGTGGCCGTCTCTCCCAGGCCAGGCTGGCCACGTGCCGGCGATCCTCGGGACTCAATCGCTGCAACCATTCCGGGCTAAGGTCTTCGGAAGCTATCAGAGGCGAAGCCTCCTGCTCCGAGGCGCCGGCCCAGTCCAGCAAGAGTTCCCCCTGTCCCGATGCGGGTGACTGCGCGCTCACATCACCATACCCCCATCGACCGTCAGCACCTGACCGGTGATATAACGCCCTCCGGGACCCGCAAGATACAACGCCGCTTCAGCGATGTCCGAGGCCTGACCCAGGCACCCCAGCGGAATCTGCTTCAGAATCGCCTCTTTTTGCGCCTCGTTGAGGGCTGCGGTCATGTCGGTCTCGATGAATCCAGGAGCGATGGCATTGCAGGTGACACCTCGGGAACCAAACTCCTTGGCCACCGACTTGGTGAACCCAATTAAGCCCGCCTTGCTCGCAGCGTAGTTGGCCTGACCGGCGTTGCCGATGAGCCCAATGACGCTGGCCAGGTTAATGATCCGGCCAGAGCGCTGTTTGAGGAAGGTTCGGGTCAGCGCCTTGGTGAACAGGAAGGCTCCGCGCAAGTTGGTGTTCAGCACGGTGTCCCAGTCGGACTGGCTCATGCGCATCAGGAGGCCGTCCTTGGTCACACCTGCATTGTTGACGAGGATATCCACCCGCCCCGCCTGCTCGAGCAGGATTTCAGCGGCGGCGGCAATGGCACCGGCATCGGAAACGTCCACGGCTAAGGCCCACGCCTTGCGTCCTAAGGCCCGGATCTCGGCCGCGGTTTTTTCAGAATTCTCCACCGTGCGCGAGACGACCACTACATCGGCACCGGCCTGAGCGAAGCGAAGTGCAATGGCTCGGCCTATTCCCCGACTCGCCCCTGTCACCACCGCCACTTGATTTTCCAATTGAGACATGAGCGGAGGAAAACCCGTCACCCCGGCCCGGGGCAAGGAGCTTCATCGACTTCACTGGCGGATGGCATCGGGGAGGTGACAAGCAATCAGGATCCAGAAAGGCTCAGAACTGGTGACCCCAGTTTTCGAACAACTCGCCGGCGGAGAACTCACGGGTGTGATCTTGGCCGGAGGACGATCCCTCCGAATGGGCCGAGACAAGGCTTGGCTTGAATCCGATGCTCAGCCACTGCTCCTCCGTCAAATCGGGGTTCTGGAGCAGGCAGGCCTCCGGAGCATTGCCGTGGCGGCAGGCCCAGAGAACCGTCCTCCCCTACCCCCCACACCCGCGGGCATTCCACTCCTGAGAGACCGAGTTGCCGATCTCGGACCCATGGCTGGAGTGGAGGCTGGACTCGGATGGGCCCATGCGCGCTCCCCCAACGGTTGGACTCTCTTGGTCGCCGTGGATTTACCGGAACTGTCGGTTGAATGGCTGCATCAATTGATAGCGCGGATCGCCCCCAATCAAGGATGCGTTCCCATTCATCAAGGTTCGCTGGAACCCTTGGCCGCTATTTATCCAAACCATGCCTGGGCCATCGCCCAGGAACATCTGGAGACGCAAAAGGCCTCGGTGCAGGCATTCTGCCGCCGAGGCCTTGAAACTGGATGGATGAGTCCGTGGGAGCTCAGTGATCAGGATCACCGCGCACTCACCAACTGGAACACCCCGTCGGATTGGCCGGGAGGCCAGGCCCAAACGGGGCCGTGACCCACGCGCGCTTAGCTCAGGAGATTCTTGGCGCCATTGACCGTGGAATTGACGCGAAGGCGTAGGCCGTTCAATCGAATGAAACCCGTCGCATCGTCCTGATTGTAAGCCTTGGTCGGGTCGGCCTCCATCGTGGCAATATGCGGGTTGTACATACTGAACGGGCTCTTACGGCCGGCGACATACATTCCGCCCTTGTAAAGCTTCACGCGGACCGTCCCGGTGACATTCTTCTGACTCTCCTCAACATAGGCCTGCAGGGCCAGGCGCTCCGGGGCATACCAAAAGCCGTTGTACACTAATTCGGCGTACTTGGGCACCAACGCATCGCGCTGGTGCATGACCTCGCGGTCCATGGTGAGGCTTTCCATCTGGCGATGGGCATAGTGCAAAATGCTGCCACCCGGGGTCTCGTACACACCGCGGCTTTTCATGCCCACGAAGCGGTTTTCCACCATATCCACACGACCGACGCCATGCTTGCCACCGATCTTGTTGAGGGTCCGCATGACCTGAAGCGGGTTGAGCTTCTTGCCGTTGACCGCCACGCAATCTCCCTTCACGTAGTCGAGGGTAACGAACTCCGGCTTGTCTGGTGCGTCTTCCGGCATCACCGACAGCGTGGTGAAATAGTCTCTATTTTTCAGGTCGAAGGAGTCGTACCAAGGGTCTTCTAGGATGCCAGCCTCATAGGAAATGTGCAGGAGGTTCCGGTCCATGGAGTAAGGCTTCTTGGCGCTGGCCTGAACCGGAATCCCCTTGGCGGCACAGTAATCGATCATTTCCTGGCGACCCGGGAAATCTTTGCGGTAGCGAGCATCCCGCCACGGGGCGATGATTTCGAGATCAGGAGCCAGTGCCGCCGCCGTTAGCTCAAAGCGGACCTGGTCATTGCCCTTACCCGTCGCTCCGTGGGCGATGGCGTCGGCCTTCTCAGCGCGAGCGATCTCCACCATGCGCTTGGCGATGAGCGGTCGGGCGATGCTCGTTCCCAGGAAGTATTGTCCTTCGTAAATCGCGCCGGCCCGAAGCATCGGGTAAATGAAGTCTTGTGCGAACTCCTCCTGAAGATCGTCGATGTAGATCTTCGAGGCCCCCGTTTTCTTGGCCTTCTTTTCCAGGCCCTTCAGTTCGTCCTCCTGGCCAATGTTGGCGCAGAAGGCGATCATTTCAGCATTGCCGTAGGTTTCCTTGATCCAGGAGAGCAGCACCGAGGTGTCGAGGCCGCCGGAGTAAGCGAGTACGATTTTCATTGTCAGAAGAGACGCGCGAGTGAACGCCAGGCTCACCGGCGTGGGAAGATCAAAACGGATGCGGGCCAATCAGGCTTTCGTCGATAGTTCGAATTGGGTTAGGTGTATTCTCGGAGAGTTTGAAGCGCTCAGTCGACACTCTCGATGCTCCGCAGCGGTTGCAGGCAGACTTGAGCGAGTGGGTGCTACGCCGTGTGCGAGGGATAGGGATGCATGTTCGCCCTCTACGCCACCTCGCGATGCTCACTCCAGCCCGTTCCGCCGCCACTTCGGCTCGATGGGCGAGCGAAAGGTGTTCCTTGGGAGAGCCCCAGCACCCGGCGGTTCCTACTTGGTACCTACCTTGAACGACGGGGAGTTCAGCCCTCACCGCCACCACCGCCACTGCCACCGCCCATATCTCTGTCAAACATAGGAATGATGAATCGATAAACAGCGTAGCACACACCGATCATCACCACGACCTGATACAAATTGAGCTTACTCTCGGCCAGCCGGTCCGGGATCTTTTTGAACCAACGCTTAGTGCGATGGGCCCACCGTGATCGGCGGTGGCGGGGTGAGGAGGCATTGACGAAGGGCGGCGGAATACGGGAGATGGGTGGAACTTCCTTATCCATGGCAGATTTCGAAAGGGGCGGGCATTTTCACGACTTTTGCAAGTCTAGACTCTATCAAATCCTGTTCCTTTTCCCTTGCGGAAGGGCCGACTCTTTATGAGTTAAAACGCTTAGGTCATGTATGTTGTATTAGCATTTAAGCGCTGGTTTGATATTTAAGCATTGAAAGGCCATGTAACACGCCTTGGAGGGAGTTCTTCGCTCCTTTCAATGGGTTGACCTCCAATATCGGTAGCCCGACGCCCCGTGGCTTCCTGTCAGCGCGGGAGTTCCCATTGCGTTGAAGGACAGAAGTTCAGAAGGCGGGAACGACGACTTTGCCTGCCATGCGAAGTCGCCAAACTTTCGATACATAACCCACGGAAATCAGGGTTTTTATGGGGTTTCTCAACCTTACGAAGCACCTTGATTGTCAGCCAGACGCTTCTTATGACCACCGAAGCCATTGCTGTCGACGCCGGGGATCAACCCCGATTGGGACCAGAAAAGCCTCTAAGCCGCCCCACCTTGGGAGCGCATGCTGCCCTCTGAAAGTGTGAAAGCGGCGTAAAACCTAGGATTTTTAAAATTTTTATTGGCAAGGTATTTCCTACAGTCTAAAACAATCCTGCATCCGACAATCGTTGAGTTGAATGTAAAACTTTCAACAGCGTAAAAACAGAGATCGTTACACAGCCCTCAGTCATCGCGACGGCATCAAATACCAGTTCCCAGAGGGAAGTTCGCTTCTTGGGTTAAATCCGGTAAATTATTAGGCAATAATGCACCCGCACAGGCCGAAAACCATCGCAGAGCGGATCATCGAGGAACGGGATTGCAGCCTTCATGAGGCTCTTGATGCGCTCTCAAATGAACTCCAAACCCCTTCCCAACGGTTTTGGTCCACCGTGTTCTTTCCGTGGTGTGGTCCGTTGCGTGAACATTATCGGGAGGTGGTTAAAGACATATCTAACGCCCGCGATCTCAACGAAATTAAGAGCAGCATCGTCTACTGGCGCCAACGCTCCCCCGCCGCCGGATTTCTGGGACAACAATTCCGGGTGCACACATCCCAAACGCTAAAGTTCTCCGAACTTTTAAACAAAGGCTGACAGCGTTCCCGCGCCTCTCCTTTCAGAGACGACTCCTTACGGGATCGCATCGCGAATGAACCCATTGGTTTTGGCCGGTTCGAATAGGCCGAGAAATTCCGTTCTCCTTCCCCCCTCCACTTCCCTACCCTGTCTCCATGCTCGACATGAAGTTGTTGCGCGAACGGACCGAGTTCGTCCGGGAGCGATTGGCCACGCGGAACGCCGGTGACGAAGCCAGGGTCTCCGAAGTCTTAGCGTTGGATGAATCCCGACGGGCCGCGCTCGCCGAGGCGGAGCAACTCAAAGCACGCCGCAACAGCGCCTCAAAAGAAATCGGCGGGCTCATTGGCCAGAAGCGCCTCGATGAAGCCGAAGCCAAGAAATCGGAAGTGCGTGCCCTCGGCGACCGTATCACTGAACTCGACAAGGCTGCTGCACACTCTGAGGCCGCACGGGATTCCCTGCTACTAATGATCCCCAACCTTCCCCACGCGAGCGTCGCCTTGGGTAAGGATGCGGCCGACAATCCGGAGATTCGCGTGCATGGCCTGAAGGCCTCCTTCGAGTTCACGCCCTGCAACCACGTCGAGCTTTGCGAACGCCTTAAGCTCATCGACTTTGCCCGAGGAGCCAAGCTGAGCGGATCGGGCTTTCTTCTGTACACAGGTTGGGGAGCTCGGTTGGAGCGGGCGCTGATCAACTTTCTGCTCGACCTCCATCAGCGGGAACATGGCTACACCGAAGTGGCCCCTCCTTACATCGTCGGAGAGCACTGCATGATTGGCGTGGGGCAGTTTCCGAAATTCCGGGATCAGGCCTATGCCGTGCAGGAGGGACTCGACACCTCGACGATGGGCAAATTGTACTTATTGCCGACGGCGGAGGCCCCTGTGGCCAACATCCATCGAGAGGAAATTCTCGCTGAGAAGCAGCTTCCAGTGCGCTACTGCGCCTACTCGCCCTGCTTCCGAGCCGAGGCCGGTGCCGCTGGATTGGGTACCCGAGGGATGATCCGGGTCCACCAGTTCGACAAGGTGGAACTCATCAAGGTGGTGCATCCGGACCAGGGCTATGAGGAACTAGAAAAGATGGTCCACAACGCCGAGACAGTCTTGCAACGCCTCGGGCTGCATTACCGGGTCATTAACCTGTGCACCGGCGACATGGGCTTCGCCGCCGCTAAGACGTATGACATCGAAGTCTGGGCTCCAGGACAGGGCACCTACTTGGAGGTGTCGAGTTGCTCCAACTGCGAAGATTATCAATCCCGCCGGATGAACTTGCGATTCAAGCGGGAGTCCGACGGGCTGAATCTCTTCCCACACTTGCTCAATGGATCGGGCACCGCTCTGGCCCGCCTCTTCGTGGCACTGGTGGAAACCCATCAGCAGGCCGACGGCAGTATTCGGGTGCCAGAACCGCTCCAACCCTATCTGGGAACAGACCTTATCCCGCTAGCTTCCTGAAACCGCCAGCTCTCACGCCGGGCTTCTTCTCAAGATTCGTTCCCTTGAAAGGGGCAACCCTGCACTTGGCAGTGAAGGCCAATTGAATACCTTAGTCGCTCCGGGGCTTCGGCTCCGGCTATCGAGTCTTGAATACCTCTGGTTCCAACCATGGTTCGGCCACCCCGGTCAACGGGCGCACCGAAAGTACCGCCTCTGGTCGTTCCCTGACCGCATCCGACCGGCATCGCGCCACGGTTGAGGATCTGCTGCGACTGGTTCTGGAGGGCAAGTCCCCCCAGGAGGCACGCAAGCTCATCGCCGGCGTGATGCAAGGGCTGCGCAGTGAGGGCTACCCGGTTCCGGACGTCACCACGACGCCCTACCTCAACACGATCCCGCCCGAGGAGGAACCCGAATATCCGGGCGACCTCGAGATGGAGCGACTGATCCGGGCTCACGTCCGCTGGAACGCCATGGCGATGGTCGCCAAGGCCAACAAGACGACCAATGTCGGTGGTCACATCGCGACCTTCGCCTCGTTGGCGACACTGTACGAAGTGGGCTACAACCACTTCTTCCGGGGCGGTGCCGACGGCAAGACCGCCGACATGATTTATTTCCAGGGGCATGCCTCACCGGGAAATTACTCCCGCGCCTACCTGGAGTACCGACTCAACGACCAGCACCTAAAAAACTTCCGTCAGGAATTGCAGGACCATCCGGGTCTGAGCTCTTACCCGCATCCGTTCCTGATGCCCGATTTCTGGATCTTCCCCACGGTCTCCATGGGACTGGGTCCCATCCATTCCATTTATCAGGCCCGCTTCAGCCGCTACTTGCAGGCGCGCAAACTCGTTGCACAAGACCACGATCCCATGGTCTGGGCCTTCATCGGAGACGGTGAGTCGGATGAACCGGAAACGCACGGAGCCATCAGCATGGCCGGCCGCGAGCACCTCGACAACCTCGTCTGGGTGATCAATTGCAATCTCCAGCGCCTCGACGGCCCTGTCCGCGGCAACGGCAAGATCATTCAAGATCTCGAAGGCCAGTTCCGCGGTGCGGGCTGGAACGTCATCAAGGTGGTTTGGGGTAGTGACTGGGATGAGTTGTTGGCCCGCGATACGACGGGCCTTCTGGCTCAGCGCATGGACGAGGTCGTCGACGGCGAGTACCAGCAGTACGTCGTTGAGAGCGGTGCCTATATCCGGAAGAATTTCTTCGGAAAATACCCGGTCCTGCTCGACTTGGTCAGCCACCTCAGCGACGCGCAGCTCAAGAAGCTCACCCGCGGAGGCCATGACCCCCTCAAGGTGTATGCGGCTTACCGCAAGGCTACCCAGCGCAACGGCCGGCCCACGGTCATCTTGGCTAAGACGGTCAAGGGCTACGGCACAGGCGAAGCCGGCGAAGGCAAGAACCCCACCCACGGCCTCAAGAAACTGGCCGAGCGCGACATTCGTCATTTCCGCGAACGCTTTTCGATTCCGCTGGAAGACGAGGTCATCGCCGAACTGCCCTTCTACCGCCCGCCGCAAGACAGCGCCGAGGTTCAATACCTGCTGGACCGGCGCAAGGCCCTGCATGGATTCAACCCCATTCGGATCGATCGTGCTCAGAAGCTAGTCACCCCGCTGCACACCGACGACGGTCTGCGCAACGTGGTCCAGGCGACGGCCCTGTCCTCGGCGTCCACGACTAAGGCTTACGTGCTGTTGCTGGGCTCGTTGCTTCGCGACAAGAACATCGGCAAGTTCATCGTGCCCATCGTGCCCGATGAAGCGCGTACCTTCGGCATGGAGGGACTCTTCGGTCAGGTGGGCATCTACAGCTCCCGAGGCCAACTCTACAATCCCGGCACCAAGACCGAGGACAACGCCAACACGCCCTACATCGAAAAGAAGGACGGTCAGCTTCTGGAAGAAGGCATCAACGAAGCCGGCTCCATGGCGGACTTCATCGCCGCCGGCACGGCCAATGTCACCTACGGCGTGCCGACCATCCCCTTCTACATTTACTACTCGATGTTCGGTTTCCAGCGGGTGGGCGATCAAATCTGGCTGGCTGGCGATTCGCGCTGCCGCGGATTCATGATTGGCGCGACCTCGGGCCGAACGACCCTCAATGGCGAAGGGCTCCAGCATCAAGACGCCCACAGTCACTTGGTCGCCACTTCGGTGCCCAACCTGTATTCCTATGAGCCCGCCTTTGGCTACGAATTGGCGGTCATCGTCTGCGATGGCCTGAAGCGCATGTATGCCGACGGCGAAGATGTCTTCTACTACATCTCCGTCCACAATGAGGACTACGCCCATCCGCCGATCCCGAACGAACCCGGTGTCGTGGAAGGTATTCTCAACGGCATGTACAAGTTCAAGCCGGGCAAGGCAGGCCTGAAGCACACGGTCCAGTTGATCGGTTCAGGAGCCATTTTACAACAGGCACTCAAGGCTCAAGAGCTTCTGGAAGCCTATGGTGTCAGCGCTGACGTGTGGAGTGTGACCAGCTTCAAACGGCTCCGCTCGGAGGCCCAAGCTGCGAAGCGCTGGAACATGCTTCATCCGACGGAAGCCCCCCGAAAGAGCTACCTCGAACAGACGGTCGAAGGCCAGTCGGGTCCCTGGATTGCCGTCAGCGACAATCTCAAGCTGGTGGCCGACCAAATCGCCCCGTGGATTCCGGGAGGTTTAATGACCCTCGGCTGCGACGGGTTCGGACGCAGCGAGGTCCGACCGGTGCTGCGACGTTTCTTCGAGATCGACGGTGAGTGCACGGCCATCGCCTGTCTCTACAAGTTGGCCTCACAGGGAGTATTGCCGCAGAGCGTGGTGGCCGAGGCCATACAGAAACTCGGAGTCGACCCCGAGAAGCGCTACGGCGTCTGCGTCTGAGGTTGGCTTTCTCTCGGCAGATCTCTCCTTCCCCGCCAATTCTAACCCAACAAAAAACCCCGCCACTGGGCGGGGGTTTTTGTTGGAGAGCCAGGCAGTAGCCGCTTAGCGGAGAGCACCCGCCGACGGAGGCGTGAGCAGGATAAACTCGCCACGACGATTCTTGCCCCAGGCGGATTCGTCATGACCGAGCTCGGCCGGCTTGTCTTCGCCGAAGCTGCGGGTCACCACACGATCAGCACCGATGCCCAGACCAATCAACGCATCGCGAGCCGACAGAGCACGCTTCTCACCCAGAGAACGGTTGTACTCTTCAGTGCCGCGCTCGTCGCAATGACCTTCGATGGCCACCTTGTTGTCGGAGTGGGCTTTCAGGTAGGTCGCCACGGCTTGGATGTTCGCCTTGCCATCCCCCTTCACCGCGGACTTGTCGTAGTCGAAATAAACCGTGTTGGCCTTGAATTGTTCACGGTTGGCGAGCATGCCTTCGATCTCCTCACGAGAAGGTTGACCATTGGCCCCATCCGGGTTGTTGATCCCGGCAACATCGGCGCCGTTAGAACCCGAGCCATCTGAAATTAACGGGCGCGCCGGAGGCAAAATGGGCTGTCCCTTACCCAGGCTCGAAGAGGCTCCAGGAGTTCCAGAATATCCCGGCAGCGGCGTGTAATTCTTCTGCCCCTTCTTGCATCCGGCAGCGAGGGAGAGGATCAGCACGAGGGCGATGGAACCCAATTTGGATAACGGCTTCATTGGTGTGTTGAAAAAGGCTGGAATCTGGAGGTCTGAAAGTGAGTTAGTGGGCTGGGCTCAACGACTCCAGTTGGGCTGGGAGCTGCTGCCCGCTACTTTCGCGATATCCTTGACGTGGCCCGTCGGCCAGTCAAGCAGCGACAGTTTGCGAGGACCAAACTTACTGGTCCGACGTACAAAAACCAAGGTCCTAGAATTGGGAGCCCAAGACGGATCCTCGCCTTCGGTAATTACCTTGGCGTCGCCACCGGCTGCTGGAACGATGCAAATATCGAAATAATCGCCCCGGGAACGGGTGAATGCGATCCACTTGCCGTCCGGGGACCAATCGGGTTCGGTGGTATTGCGGACTCCAGCAGTGGTGAGATGGCGCATGGCGCCTCCCGAGGCCGAAATAATGTACAATTGGGGGAAACCACTTTCTCGGGATACCACGCACAGGCTAGATCCATCTGGAGACCAGCATGGAGAGGATTCATCGGCGGCCGTGGTGGTCAATCGACGGGGATTACCGCCCTCGGCGTCGCTCACCCACAAATCAGGACTCCCCGCCTTGCTGAGGATCATCGCCAATTTAGAACCATCCGGCGACGGGGCGGGACTGATATTCGAGCCAGAGAACCGAACGAGAGCCTTGCGAGCACCGGTGGTCAGATCCTGCGAGTAAATGTCGGCATTGCCAGCACGGTAACTGGTGTAGACTAGGGATTTCCGACCGGGGCGCCACGCCGGAGCCGCGACGATATTGCCATCGGCGGTCAATTGAACCGGATTGGCTCCATCGAAGTCGCTCGCATAAACCTCGCTGATTCGTTCTTTCTGAACCTTGAAGACCGTCTTGGTGCGAGAAACCCCCTTCCGACCGGTGATCGCTTGAACGACGTCGTCGGCCAGTGCATGTGCTTGAGCCCGCGGAGTACCTCCAGGATACGAGCGATTGAACAACGTGGCATTGTTGTTCACGTCGGCCAGCACTCCCTCCAGCGCCGCACCCGATTTCCCATTCACCGAATACTGCGCCTGGGCCTGGGCCACTAGGTCGAATCCGGCGACATACAAATCGAATTCCAGGACGGTCTTTGCGTCCCCAGCGAAACCTGTGACGTGGATGGGTACGGCGCGACTGGTAACGTCACTGACGACGACTTCGGCCGCAGAGGCGCTCAGGCATCCCCCCAGAGTTAGGAGGAGAGCGATGAATGAATGACGGGACATATCGGAAATTAAACCAATGGGTTTGGGTCAGTGTTCAGTTATTTATGTGGGAGACGCAGCGGAAAGATCAAAACGTATGGTGATTCGGCGCTCCGAATCGGTCGTACCATCCGGCAGCGGGCGAAGGTCGCGGTTGCCATCCAGCACCTCGCGAACGGAGTCGTCCAAGGCGCGAATTCCAGAGGGTTTCACCATCTTGAAGGCCGAGACCCGACCGTTACGTTGAACGGTGATCTCCACCTCCACCTCGCCGTGATCCACGTTGAGTGTCGTGGGTTTCTTCCATCGCAGCTTGTAGAAAGCCATCAAGTAGGATCCGTACGGAGCATAGGCGGCCCCTCCCGGCCCCGGCATCTCAAACGAGGTTGACCCCGACAAATTCTTCCCAAGATTCGCAGCAACCCCTCGAACGGCATCGGAGCGGGCCTGCTGAGCCCGATTCCAAGCCTCTCGGGCTGCCGTGACACGCGCCTGATGCTCCCGAGCTTCGCGCGCATCCTGAGCGGCGACCGCGGCGGCGGCAGCGGCGGCGGAATTATTGCGCTCGGCTTCGGCCTCCTTTTTCGAGCGCTTTTTGGGAGCCTCGGCCAGTTGGAAATCCGTTTTAGAGGACTTCAGCTTCTTGGTAGACAGGTTGGGATCCACATCCTGGGGATTGGGCGCGTGGGGAGCACTGCGCTGAATCTCGGTGGCCAGGCTTTTCTTGGGCGGATCCATCTTGGTGGGCTCCTTGGTGGGCTCCACCGCCTTGGCAGGCTCCGGAGGCGGAGTCGGTTGCGTCTTCGGAGGTTCGGGCTGGGGCGGTTCCGGCGGGGGTGGGGCCGGAGGCGCGGACGGTTGCGGACTGGACTTGGGGGGCTGGGCGTCCGGATTACCACCTCCGATGGTGTTGCCATCGGTCAGGCGCAGGTTGTCGGGAATAATCTCCAGGATGGGACTGGGAGCGTCTTGAACCGAGTGCGAAGACAAGGCCGGGGCGAACAGCAAAACCGCAACGGCCGCGGCATGGATGCCCACGGAGGTTAATAAGTATCGGGTGTTCGAAGGAATCATCGCCGCTTGGAGAGTTGTGTTCCGATGCGGTAGCGAGTGAGTCCATTGCGACCAGCAATGTCGAGCAAGCTCACCAGCACCTGCGATGGCGCTGACCCCTCGACCCGGAGCACGAGCACCAAGTTTGGATTCTGGCGGTACGCCTTTACCAACTCCGCTTCCAATTCACGCTCGCTGAGCACACGGGTTCCGGTCCGTGCAAACGTATACCGCCCCTCGGCCAGACCGTTCACATTGGCCTCGTTGTTGGTGTCGGGACGTGTGCGAGCATCGCCCCCCACCGGCAACTTCATGCTAATGCCCGGCTCCAAAGCCGGCGTGGTGATGATGAAAATAATCAGCAGCACGAACGCCAAATCCAGCAAGGGGGTGACGTTGATCTCGTTGAGCGTCACCAGCGAATTGCGTTGGGAAAAACGGCGCATGATTATTCGAAGATCCGGAAGCCTGAGAATTGGACCAGAATAAAACCAGCCAAGGACAGAAGCAAAACTGCAGCCATGACATAGACCCACTTCATTGAGACATTCTTTGCACCCAGCGGATCCAATCTCTCATTGATGGAGCGGTGCAGTCTCCGGTTGCATTTCAGACATCGGGGCTCGGAACGCGCATTCGTGGTTTCGCAGTCGCGACAAACCACGAAGAGATGCCCTCGGCACTGCTCGCAACGCTGCAAGCCTGAGGGATTCGAATGAGTGCACTTTGCACAGACAACGGGCTCCGTGGAAACAAGGGAAGGACTGCGGGACTGATCCGGTGAGCCCGAAGATTTCTCCTCACGACGGGACGTTTCATGATGCGGCGTATTATTCCGGGTTTTGCGATGCAACCGGCCACGACAAGAGGCGCAGTGCATCAGGACCCGAGCATTTTGCTTCTGACACTTCGGACAGTCGAGGAACAGTTCCTCACTACAGCGCTCGCAACGATCGCGATCGATCGGGTTCAGATGCTCGCACTTGGAGCACAAAGTCCCCTTCCCCATCGGGCCCGAGGGGGCTACGTCCCAGGGCGAAGAAACTGAAACCTCTTCCGGCTCGGAACCTAGCAACCCGGAAAACAACCCTCTGAGAAGGGAATGACCGCATTGACGGCATTGCGAGAGAACCCGCTCATTGGTCGCCGAGCAGGTCGAACACCTTACAAAAAGGGGCTTCGAGCAATACTTGCACGACTCCCGATCGGCCGGATTCAGATGATCGCAATCTTGGCACAACACTCCACGTCCCGACTGCGGAATCTCCGAGGTCGGGTTGATCGGGTGAACGGAAGACTGGGGAACCGGGTCACTCATCGTCGGGCAAGAACTCGGTTTCCATCTTGGAAGCCAGAGTCTGGGCGAAATTATCTAACTCCACGGTCAACACTCGCAGTGTGTGGACCAAATAATTGTATCCGAACATCGAAGGGATGGCCACGAGGAGCCCCGCGACGGTGGTCACCAATGCGGCGGATACGCCGGGAGCCATCGCCGTCAGATCGGCGCGACCCGCCTTCGCGATGCCTCCGAAGGTGTCCATGACACCCCAAACTGTGCCCAACAACCCCATAAATGGACCACCGCTGACAGCGATTGCCAGTAGGATCAGGCCTGATTCCAGACGTAGCGCCTCACGGGCCACCGCACCCTCCACCTGCCGTTTGACATGCTCGATGCTCTTGATCGACAGGCGGGTCCGCCTTGAGCCATCGGTCAGTCGCAACCGGGCTTCGAGATCGGTGCATCCGTCCGTATACACAGAAAACATGGGGCACCCCTCGACGGGCAGTCGACGATCAAAAATACCCATCACCCCCTCTTGCTGGCGGAATTCAGTCTCGAAAAAACCATTGTACTTAGCGGCCCGGCGCATTTGGAAGAACTTCTGAATCATCATCGACCAAGCCCCGATTGAGAGGATGCCCAGAATGAAAATAATCACCTTGGCCTCAGGCGTGGCTTTGTTCCAGATGAAGCCGAGGTCGGTGCCGCCCTGAGCGGCGGCGATAATCCCGATTGAAATGGTCATGAGTTCGGTGTGGTCGATCATTTTGTGTCGACACGTCAAAAATGACGAGCTAAAGAGCGAAACCAACACAACTAGTTTTCACTTTTTTTCTCCACGCCGCAATCCTGCCGCGCGGAAAACCCGCCTTGAGCGACCGCTTCATTGGGGCAGGGCGACCGCACTAGAAGCCCGGGGCGGCTCATTCCTCCAAAAGGAATCAGAAAACCCAACAGGGCCAAGGAGAGGTTCCAACTGCTCAACGGCTGTCCCGGGGACGAATTACTCGCCAAAATAAAACCGTTCACTGCCTTTCCGGGGCTCAAAACACCGTTGTATTCCCCTTCAATTCAGACCGGCCATTGCCGGGAATGCCATTCACCGCTTTAGTGGTCCCGGACCTAGGACGGTTTGAGACCCATGAAATTGACACCTGCACTCCTCCGCTGGCGAAGCCTGGTCTTTCATGCACAGCACCACCTGGGTGTCGTGCTGGCGGCGGCGGTCGCGGCGACCGTGCTCATTGGAGCCCTGACCGTTGGCGATTCGGTGCGGGAAACCCTCCGCCGCCGGGCGTTGGATCGCATCGGAAAAGCAGCATTCCTCCTCGATGGCGGCGACCGGTTCTTCACGGCGCGCAACGGTGGCCCGGCCGGAGCTGGGCTCTCCAACACGCCGTCCGCTTTTGCTCTAAAGCTTCCCGGTGTGGTCACACGCCAAGACGGTTCGGCTCGGGCCAACCAAGTGCGCGTCTACGGCGTCACGCGAGTTTTCTGGATTCTATCCCCCCGCATCTGCTCATTCCCGATGGACGATGACAGTGACGATGTTCTCCTGAATGCCGCGCTGGCCCGTCAGCTTTCCGTCCAGGTCGGAGATCCACTAGTGGTACGTATTCACAAACCCTCAGCGTTGTCCCAAGATGCGGTGATTACTCCACGGGATGGAGCCAGTGTTGCGCTCCGCGTTCGGGTTGGGCGCATTCTGAGCGCAGCCGAATGGGGCGACTTTTCACCTGAGGCAGGTTCATTACCCCCGTTCAACCTGTTCATAAACCACACCATTCTGGCCAAGGCGGCCGGTCTGGTAGGACGGGCCAATTTGGCCCTTGTGGGAGCTTCGGCCGAGGCCACCAACAGCCAATGGCTCTCTTCGCGGGTGGACAGTGGTTTTCGCCTCGCCGACGCCGAACTCGAGGTCCGACCGATTCCTCTGACGGCCGGTAACACCAACAACTCCCCGCTAGCGCAGGTGGAACTGGTCAGTCGCCGGATCTTCCTGGATCCGGTGGTCACGCAAGCTATCGACCGCCAGCCTCCGGGGCTCCCCAAGCCAGTTCCAATCCTGACCTATCTGGCCAATGCCATCGAAAGCGGTGCCCGATCGGCCCCTTACTCGATGGTCACGGCCGCCGGCTCCCCATTCACCCCGGAAGGAATGACAGATGACGAAATTCTCATTAATTCCTGGCTAGCCGAAGACCTAGCAGTGAAACCCGGGGACTGGGTCTCACTCCTGTCCTATCGGGTGGACACAGGGTCTCGCCTGGTGGAGGAAACCAACCGGTTTCGTGTGCGGGCCATCGTTCCCCAGCAAGGGCTTCACGCAGACCGGTCGCTGATGCCAGAGTTTCCCGGGCTAAGCAAAGCGGAGAGCACCCAAGATTGGGATGCGGGCTTCGAATTAACGCGGCAAATTCGAGACAAGGACGAAACCTACTGGAAGCAATGGCGCGGCACACCCAAAGCCTTCATCACCCTGTCGGCCGGGCGAAAGATGTGGGCCAACCGCTTCGGGAACGCCACTGGAGTCCGATGGTTTTCGGGCGACTTCTGGGACACCCAGACCCTAGCCCGCGGGATCTCCCAAGAATTGGAACGCAGGATTCCGCCAGCGGATTTGGGATTGCGCTTCCAACCCCTCACCGGGCCCGCCTTAGCGGCCGCCCAAGGGGGGCAAGATTTCGGCGGCCTGTTCATCGGATTCAGCTTCTTCCTTATCTTGTCCGCACTCCTGTTGCTGAACTTGGTATTCCGCTTCGGCATCGAACGCCGTATCCAAGAGGTAGGCACCTTGTTGGCGCTAGGCTGGACCCCGAAGGCAACTGCACGCCTCTTCTTTCGCGAGGGGCTCCTGCTGGCGGCCCTCGGAGCCACTCTGGGAACCGGCGGCGGGCTGCTCTACGGACAGGCCGTACTCGTGGGCCTCAACACGCTGTGGCGGGATGCCGTCGCCGGAGCCTCACTCGATTTCCATCCGGCCCTCGCCTCCATGGTCGGAGGCTGGTTGGCGGCGGTGCTCATGGTCGCCTGGACCCAGCGCCGCGCCCTGAGGCTCATCGTCCGACGCAGCCCCCGAGAGCTGCTCAGCGATGGGTCTTCGGTGGGCTCGGGCGTGGGTGAGCCTGTTTCCAGTTTCTGGCCCGGGCTAACGCTGCTGGGAGCCATTGCGCTGACCCTTCTCGGAGTAAAAGCCGATCCCGCACTGCGCCCCGGCTACTTCTTCGGATCGGGTGCTTTCCTCCTTGGATTCGGCCTCCTTTTCCACCGTCGGCAGCTTCGAAATTCACGAACCGATTCGGTAGCCACCACCCGCTCACAACTTCATTCCCGCGCACCGGCCCGACAACCCAACCGCTCGGCGGCGGTGGTCAGCCTGTTGGCGGTGGCCGTGTTCCTCATCGTGGCCGTGGCCGCGAACCGTCTCGATGCCTCCCGGGATGCCCGTGAACGCGGCTCTGGCACCGGAGGATTTAGCCTCTGGGCGGTGTCCTCGCTCCCCGTCAGCGAAGATTTCAATACCACCCGGGGTCAAGAAAAACTGGGGCTGGATCCCCAACGCCTGAAGGGAATGTCCGTCGTTCCCATGCGAGTCCGAGAGGGAGACGATGCGAGTTGCCTCAATCTGAATCGAGCCCAACGCCCCCGTCTCTTGGGAGTGCGCCCAGAATCATTGGCTGAGCGGAAGGCCTTTACCTTCCAGTCGCTGGCCGATGGCATGCCCACCGATCGCCCTTGGATGAGCCTAGAGCGCACCGGAAACACCAACGAACCCGTCCCCGCCATCGGCGATGCCAACTCGATCCAGTGGGCCCTAGGCAAGAAGATCGGGGACACCTTGGACTATATCGATGAACGCGGCCACCCGTTCCAAGTACGCCTGGTGGGTTCTGTGGCCAACTCCATTCTTCAAGGTCAGTTATTAATTTCGGAATCCGAATTCCTACGCCATTTCCCCGGCGAAAATGGCTACCGCTCCTTCCTCATCGACACGGATGGGCCCGCAAAACCCGTTGCCGAAGAATTGACACGGGGCCTGAGCGACTTAGGGCTCGAAACGACCAGCACCGTGGACCGACTCAACCGCTTCAACGCCGTCCAAAACACTTACCTCAACACCTTTCAGTGGCTGGGTGGCCTCGGTCTACTCCTGGGCAGCGTGGGATTAGGATTGGTCGTCCAGCGAAATGTCCTGGAGCGCCGGGGCGAACTGGCACTGCTCGCTGCAGTCGGATTCCCGAAGTCCCAGATCCAATCCATGATCCTATCCGAGCACCTCCGGTTGCTGGCGCGCGGCATACTTCTGGGCATCGCGGCAGCCTTGCTGGCAACGGCTCCCATTTGGAGCGCAAACGTCCGGGGCTTGCCGTGGATTTCGCTGAGTTGGATCTTAGGGGCAGTGTTCCTCAATGGCGTCTTCTGGACTTGGCTTGCGACCCGTCAGGCCTGCCGTGGCGAACTCTTGGCAGCCCTGCGCGGAGAGTAAACCTTACCCTTCGCAATCAATCCCCACCGAAGAGGCGTTTCAAATCGGCGCGTGCCTGATCTTCGCGAGAATCGCCCGCACCGGCATCCGCACGTCTCTCCCGCGCCTGGAAGTCGAAGTATTCGCAGAAATTGGCGGAATCCTTCTCAGCCACAGGTTCTGCCCGGCGCTCACGACACTGGTAGGCGGCTTGGCGGTCATGAAACTTGCAGTTGAGGCAAACCCTCAGGTCAGCCCGGCACTGCGGACAACTCTCACTGCGGCCTGGGGCGTCCCGGAGTGTCCAAAGCCAACCGCACCGGTGGCAGTGTCGCGTCATGGTCTAAAGAATAGGCCTCTGGTTTCCCAACGGAAGACTCAAACGCAACGGAGACCGGCACCGGGAAAAAATTCAGCTCAAGTTCTTAGCGAGCCCTGCCGATACACCGACGATGGCTTCTCAATTTGTCTCGGCTCGTGACGAACAAAAACCTCGGCAGGAGCTCCATTTCCTTCGATCAGCGGCCGTTATCTTGCTCCTCACGGCCACAGCCAAGGCCGTCAGTGCATTCGGCACCCAAAGCATTTTGGAAAAAGCAGACCCGATCTTTTGGGTGCTCAAGAACCGGGAATTGCTCGTGCTGGTGGCGGCCCTCGAGGCATTTGTTGCACTTTTGCTGCTTTCAAAAGTTTCCCTGTCTATCAAGCGAGGGTCGCTCATTTGGCTCTGCACCAACTTCCTTCTATATCGGATGGGCCTTTGGATCTCCGACGCCCCCGTTGCGTGCAAATGCTTAGGCGACCTAGCTGACCGCGTCGGACTGTCGGACTCCCAAGCCTCTTGGGTTATGCTGGGCGCTCTCGGTTACATGCTGGGAGGAAGCCTCTTCTTCTTCTGGCGATCCCGATCCGAGCAATTCCTCCAAGACCCTGTCTTCCAAAGGCCTGCGTAAAATCGAAAACAGGGGCGATGCGTGAGCGGCACTGACACCAATTTAACCGCAAAACCCGAAGTCGCAGACATGATCGCCTCCAAAATCACTGAACCAAGCTCCCGGGTTACCCATCAGAAGAGAGTCACCCATCAAGAGATAACTACACGCCGGGGCGATACCGCATCCTCCCACCCACCCTGGGGAGCCCCGAATTCGACTTCGAAGCGCTGCAAACAACCATCGGCCTTACGTCAAGAACAGAACTTGGGCTTCACCCTGATCGAACTCCTCGTCGTTATCGCCATCATCGCCATTCTGGCTGGCCTCATCCTGCCGGCACTGGCTGGAGCCAAACGCCGAGCGGCCACCACCCAATGCCTGTCGCAACTTCGGCAATTCGGATTGGCAGGCGGTCTCTACGCCAATGACCACGCCGAGTTCATCCCTCCAAACCGCGACGGCGAAGACGTCCCTTTGGGCGAAACCTGGGTCCAGGGGTGGCTGGGGCTTCCCGGTCCGGATTGCACCAATACGCTCTTCCTCAAGCAGAGCCTCCTCGCGCCTTACGTCCAGACCACGGCGCTGTGGAAATGCCCTTCGGCCCAAGAGGTCACCCTCGGTCCTTTTCGAATGCCTCGGGTGCGCACCGTCTCCCTCAACGCCTTCATGGGTTCCAGTGTCCGGTCTCCTGCGGCCGAGACCTACCGCCGCATGTCGGACCTAGTCCAACTGTCTCCCACCGAAGCGATCACCTTCCTTGAGGAACGGCCCGAAACCATCAACGACGGAGCCTTCTCGCTGCAGTGGGATTTCAAAGAGTCCCAACCCTCCGGATGGATGGTCCGCGACAAGCCCGGCCATTTGCACAACCGGGCGGGCAACATCGCCTTCGGAGACGGCCACGTGGAAACCCACCACTGGAAGAACCTCGGAGTCCCCTCGGTGCCCCGAAATGATTTTGAAGCACCCAACGATCCTGACGTGCTGTGGCTGCAGCGCCACGCCACCTGGCGGGCACCGGAGGCCAACCACAATTGACAAGTTAGAGCCCATCGGGGCCGTAACGATCCACTCCATGGACTCCATTGCCACTCCATCATCATGGAAGCGCTATTTAATCTTTTGCGGGGTGGGAGCCAGCGGTCTGTTGGTAGATATGGGGCTCTTTCACCTGCTGCACATACGGTTCGGGTGGCCGCTCGAAGCTTCCAAGCTCGCGGCTGCCGAGACTGCATTGCTCAACAACTTCCTATGGAATGACCGCTGGACCTTCGGCCACCGACCGATTGAGAGCGACGCGCCCTGGCCCCGCCGACTCTTCCGTTTTCATGTCATCTGCCTTTCTGGGATTGCCCTCACACTACTTCTCCTCGGGGTCCTGCACCGGTGGGCGGGTTTCAATGCGGAAGCGGCCAACGCCGCGGCTATCGTTGGGGTGAGCGGCTGGAACTTCGTCTGGAGTCGCCGCTGGGGATGGGCTGCCCGAAGCACCCCAGCTTCCGCCCACCCACCCAAGCCGTGAGCGCTGACTCTCAAAATTCTCCACGTTGGATCCGGGCCGCCGGCTGGATCCTGCTCGCAAAACTCATTTACCTGGGGACCGTCTTCATGGCGCTGAAGGTATGGAATCATCCGGAGCAGATTCCGAAACTGGAGGTTCGCTGGCCGATCGATGCAGCCCCCACCTTTGAGAGTCACTTCGCAACCTGGGATGCCGCGCACTACCTTTTACTGGCCACTCAAGGCTACGCCGACGGCGTGCGCTCCTGCGCCTTCTATCCGCTGTGGCCACTGCTATGGCGTGGAATCATCGCCCTCGGGGCACCTCCGGTCTGGGGAGGGATCGTGCTGGCCAACTTGCTCTCCACGCTCGGGCTGGCTCTCGTTTATCGGGCGGCCGTCCTTCGGTTCGATGCCTCCAGGGCGTTCTGGACGGTCCTCTTCATGGCCGTCTACCCAGGCAACTTGTTCCTCCAGTTCAGCTACAGCGAAGGTCTGTTTCTCGTCTTGTTGATGTGCCTCTGGAGTGGGTTGGAGGAGCGCCGGTGGCTACCTGCGGCGTTCGGGGCCTTGCTGCTGCCACTGAGCCGGGCCATTGGTGTCTTCTCAGTCATCCCCATCGCCTTCTGGCTGCTGAAACATCCGAGGGTCGCTCACCGCTGGCATGCTGTGCTCTCGCGGATTCCTCGCCTGAAAACCGGGTTTCTCCACTGCGAAAGCGATGAGTCGCGTCAAGGGGCGCGTTGGCTGCTATTGCTCATCCTCCCACCGATTGGATGGTTGCTGTATCTGGGATTAATGAACTCTTGGACAGGCAACCCCTTCGAGGGCTTTGAAGCGCAGAAAACTTGGGGACGCCATTCGATCCTCAACTTGGTCAATATTCCCAAGTTTGTCCTAGAATACCTCAACCCGCGCTACTTCCACGAGTTCACCGACTCAATGCTCGACCGCCTATGCTTT
>CAINWP010000063.1 GCA_903854475.1 uncultured Verrucomicrobiota bacterium | reverse complement strand
TTATTCGCACTGCATTATTCGCACTGCATTATTCGCACTGCATTATTCGCACTGCATTATTCGCACTGCATTATTCGCACTGCATTATTCGCACTGCATTATTCGCACTGCATAGGACTGAAGGAATGGTGCCCACGACAGGACTTGAACCTGTACGATGTTACTCACTAGAACCTGAATCTAGCGCGTCTGCCAATTCCGCCACGTGGGCGACACCGGTGACACCGTCCGCGATGACAGCCTTGGGAACAAGGCTTTTCTCCAAGTTTCCACTGCGTTTAGCACCCCGACTAACGAGTTAGTTCTGGAGTGCAGTACCCCGTCGCCTCGGGTCAACCCCAGGACTTTTGGAAGATCGGGGACTCCTACTCAAGGTGCCCCGGAATCCTCCATCAGGCAGCAAAACCGGGGCACGGGCTTGTTATAAATCCAAGGGCAGATCATCGATGAAACTCCGAGGCGGCTCAGCTCTGTTTGAGTTCCCGGAATACCACCTCGGAACTGAAACGAGAAACTCCGATCGGAGTCGATACCGCTGTCGATGAAGTTGGGGATTCGAGCCAAACTTATACCATAGGAGTCTACCGAATGGGTCCATGGCCCAAGGGCGTGAATGCAGTTCAACCGAGATCTGAACGAAGACGAAAAAGACACTCGGCGCGGGGATCAATCGGTAAACCCAATCAGAGAACCCAAACGGCGCGTGGAAACCGTGTGAGAAACCGTGTCGGAAAATCTGAGCTGAGAAGAGCGTTGGGAAAATCCAACGGTCGTTGAAGGCTTCTCAAAAAGAAATCTGGCGGAGAGGGAGGGATTTGAACCCCCGGTAGGGATTAGCTACGCACGCTTTCCAGGCGTGTGCCTTAAACCACTCAGCCACCTCTCCGCCTCGAAGGCTTAAAACATGCCCGAGGCGGCGGATCCATCGCAATGGATTTTCACACTTTTCCAACAAAACATTTTGCGGAGCCTTTTCTGCGAGAGAGAAAATCAGGAGCTGCCCGAGCGGATGCAGAACCTGCGGGAGCCTGAACACCTATTTCGCACAACAGCTCCTCCCGACGTCTTGATTCCCCCAAGAACGAGACACGAATCAGAAAACCTCTCATCCCTCAAAGATTCCCCCACCCCTCGCGCGTAGCGCGAAATCTCCTCCTCCCCCGAGCCTTCCTGCGAGCGCAGGACCGTTCCCGCGGAGCCCTTTCAAGGACACTGTTATAGTAAAGAGTGGCCCCTTTTGTGTAAATAGGTGGGACCGACCCCGAGCCGCATCCTGCGAGCGCAGGCACGGTCCCGCGGACGCCCTTTCAAGGACACCGTTATAGTAAAGAGTGGCCCCTTTTGTGTAAATAGGTGGGACCGACCCCTTCAGGGAGCCTTGGGAGAAAACCAGCGGAAACGAAATCCCCCAGCATCCGTGCCGCCCGAGATGGTTTGCAGGGTCCAGTACTTGGCGACCGTCTCAAATGGAGGGAGCAGTTTGAAATTGGCCCAGGATTCCACGGTCTGAACCATCTCCAAGCTCGTCGTGCCGGACGGCATCACGGCCGCAAGCGACTCGGACAAACGCAGGGTTTCCCAAGTGGCCCGGAGTTCGATCTGGGGCTGAGAATATCCAAACATACCCCGCTGCGTTCCGCCGGCCCCTACGGCCGCATCCGCCAGACCCGGTACCACAGGAACCCCTCGAGCGGCCGCCGCGAGATAGGCATCCATGGCGGCAGCGTCGCTCGCGATCACCACGTGATTGGAACTGGTGGTCAACTGGAAGGCATTCTGGATCCCACCTTTGGCGTTCACAGTGGCCACTACCACCTTGCGATCCCCTGCCCCAAGGCGCTGAGAAAACTCCAGGGCCCCGGCCTGCATGTGGACCAATGCTTCCAAAGCCTTCCACCCACTCACCAACCGCGCCGGGTTCGGGGACCCGACCATTTGGATACGACCCGCGCTGCTCAGTTGGACCAGGTTCGTTCCCGAGGGAGCTAAGGTGAACGTGATAAAATCATTGCCCAACGCGCCCATCAGATCGCGCTGCAAGTTGAACTTGGAATCAAACACCTGTCCGGCCGATTCGACGGTGATGCGGGCCAAGTCAGAGAGCTGCGGAGAAATCCGCTGGAGCGATCCCTCCAAGGCTTTCCAACCGCCAGGGCCGTCGATCCGCCACCGTTGGAACGAAGCCACTCCATCAGGAACCCCCTCCAGAACCCCGGCCTCCAACGGCAGGATCTCCATCAGCCGAGTCAGACCCGCGCGCTCCGCCGCAGGCACCTCGATGGCCAGCTCCGTGGTCCAACCATTGGTGGTGAACTGCACTGCGCCTCCTACAGCCTTGATGGAAGTCAGACCTGTGGCCGGAACCACCTTGGCCGGATCCGCGCCCAACAGCGACAGCATCCCAAAGACACCCTCCAACCGGGGAGACAACCGCTCATAGAGCGAAGCCACGTCGACATACGACCAAACCAGGCGATCCTTTAGCGTCGAATTCCACAAACGACCGAACGACGCCTTGCTCCCCAAACCCGGAGAGGCATTGGTGGCGGTCAGTCGAGGTAGGGCATTGGAGATCGCCGCCCAGGACGGCCCCGCCACAAAGGCCGAACCCACTTGTCCATAGCACAGTTCCCAACGGAGATCCTCGTCCTCCAAGGCTTCACCTGGTGCGCCAGGCGACTTAGCACCGGCTGCGGCTGTCATCTGGAGATCGAGGGTGACCGTGGTGAACCGAAGGTCACCGACCTGCCGGGTCTTGGCGGTGGCAGGAGTATTGGTTCCCACTCGGGCCCGAGCGGCGTCCAACGCCTTGGACAAGGCGGCGGAACCTGTGCGGGTGTCGAGGAGCAGCAACCAATTGGCACCGGAATCTTCGGAACCCGGCTCGGCCGGGAGCGGAGGGAACACGGCCAAGGTGGCCTGCCCGCGGGTCAGGTCGAGCAGCTCCCGCAACTCTAATCCGGACTCGCGCTCCAGCACGGTGAGCCACTTCTGACGAATGGAGTTCTCAAACTGATTCCGGAAGGCAGCCATCGCGGGGTCTTGCCAGAGGCGGCCCGGATTCGACGCCAGCCACGCCAACTTGGCCGCAGACACCTCGGGAATGCTCAGCACCGCGAGAGTGTCGGTCGGCAACAGGTCCTGCGACGGTGCCATGTCAGCACGGCATAACCCGACCAGCGTGAAGAGGAGGATCGTCAACCGGAGGCGGAGAGTCATCGGATGCCTAAACGTGGCCGAGAGGCGACCGCAGGCAAGTCTGGTCCTTCAACAAAATACCGTTGATGCCCCGCCACTCGACGCTTGGAGCACCGGCCATTTCTTCAGGATGAAGCAATTTCGGATGACCGTTTGACCTACAAGATTCCGGGCGATGGCTTGACCGCCTGAACCCTCATTTTAGCCTTCAAGCCCAATGACCTACCCTGTGGATGACCTGTTCGACCTAAGCCAGACCACGCACGGTGCTCTGTTCGATGGGGTCCAATACCCATGGGACGCCCTCAAACGGCTCGCAGGCTACCTGACCCAAAACCTCAAGCCGGGATCCGCCGGGGCCGAGGTGCACCCGGCGGCTCATGTGGGTCCTCAGGTGTTCATCGGTGCGGGCACGATCGTAGAGCCGGGGGCGATGATCATTGGCCCCGCCATCATCGGCGCTGGGTGCCGGATCCGGCACGGGGCCTATATCCGCGAAAACGTCCTCGTGGGAGATGGTTGTGTGGTGGGCAATTCCGTGGAGTTGAAGCACTGCGTGCTCTTCAACCAATGCCAAGTGCCCCACTTCAACTACGTCGGAGATTCGATCCTGGGTCATAAAGCGCACCTCGGCGCGGGCTCCATCCTCTCGAATGTGAAACTCGACAATCAGAACGTCTGGATAAATTTCGACGGCACCCCCATTGATACCGGTCTCCGAAAGTTCGGCGGGTTGATCGGCGACAAGTCCGAGATTGGGTGCAATGCGGTCCTCAATCCGGGATCCATCATCGGACGCGATTCCATCGTCTATCCCAACGTATCTTGGCGAGGCATCTTGCCGCGGAACTCGATCGCCAAGCATGTAGACCCGCCGACCGTGGTCGTCCGACGCCCACGCTCTCACTGAGAACGGCTCAAGGTCGGCCGGAACTGCACCGAGGAGCGCTATCGCGGGGCAATACGCACCACCAGTGATTCGTAGCCCATCACCCGCTGGTAGGCCTGCTCCCGCTCCACGCGTTCCTGCGCCGACAGCACGGTGATTTGGCTCACCCGATCGATGCACTTCTGCAACAGGGTTCGAACAAGCAAGCGGGCATGGGCCGCGCCCAGGCACAAGTGCGTACCGAAGCCGAAGGCCATGTGCGGGTTGGGCTTTCGGTCGAGCCTCACCTCGGAGGGGTTCTCGAAGACGGCCTCATCTTGATTGGCGGAGGCCCAGCATAGGGAGACACGCCCGCCCGCTGGGACAGTCATGCCCTCCACCTGGGTTTCCACCGGGCACACACGGCCGATGTGAGTGAGCGGTGTCACCACCCGAAAAAACTCCTCGGTCGCATGGATAACCCGGGAGGGATCTTGGCGCAGAAACTCCAGCGCCTCCGGATGCCCAGCCAGGTAGGCAAGAACTGAGGAGAGGGTGTGAATCACGGTATCGCGGCCTCCTGCAAACGTCAGATTGCCGAAGCCCATCATCTCCTCCCGGGTCAATGGGCGCCCTCGAAAGGTGGCATGGGCCAGCGCGCTGAAGAAATCACCCCCCGCTTGGGCCGCACCACGATCCAACTGCTGGTGCAGGTAAGCCTCCAGCGACATTCCCTTGGAACCTCCATCCCGGAACACGTGAATGCCCCAACCAATCCACAGGTCGGCCTCGGATTCGGGAACGTTGAGCAAGTAAGTCATGGCCCGCGACTGGATCGGTAAGGCGAACTCCCGCACCACTTCGATAGATTCATGCGTCATGGCCTCCTGCAGCATTCCGTCAATGAGCGCCTCGACCTGCGCCATCATCTGAGGGTCTTTGGCGCGTTGAAAAAACGGTTCTACGATCCGGCGATAATCGGTGTGCTCCGGAGGGTCTGTCTCCACGGGCAATTGCCGCATGGTGCGCACATCTTCCTCGGAGGGAATCGGGACGCGGAAGGGCGCATCCGAGCTGTAGGTCTTCCAATCGCGGGCCGCCTTTCGCACCTCCTCATGACGGAGAATCATCGGCAGGGTCTCGCCCTGAAAATTACAAGGCAGAACGCCGTCCTTACGGCGCGCCTCAATGAAGGGATCAGAAGCCGGGTCCATGGGTGGAGTATCAGCCCATCACCGATCCGCTGCCAGCGCGGACCGTCAAGGAACATGAGAGAAACCGCTCCGACGCGGCCCTGAGGCCCTGCGGCCTTGCCGCTCAAGCATCCCGCTGCCGACTTTTTAATCGCCCATCACCGGACGTCCGCCCCGCAGCTGAAGAACCGAACCGGTCCGGGCGGCTAAGTCTCGATCGTGCGTCACCAGGACCAATGCGGTGCCGGCTCGGGCATTGAGTTCAAACAAGAGCTCCGTGACCTTCACGGCTGTGGCCGGGTCCAAATTGCCGGTAGGCTCATCGGCGAACAAAATGCGGGGCTCGTTGATGAACGCACGGGCCAATGCCACCCGCTGTTGCTCGCCCCCCGACAGTTGCGCCGGATAATGGTGGAGTCGCTCCGACAGTCCGACCCATCCCAGCAACTCGCGAGCGCGTTCCTCAGCCCCGGAAGTGCCCTTCAATTCGGCAGGAACCAGAACGTTCTCGAGCGCGGTGAAGGTCGGTAGGAGTTGGAAATTCTGGAAGACGAAACCGACGTACTCATTGCGTATACGAGCACGGCCATCTTCGTCGAGCGCCCCCAAATCGTGACCTGCCAACCGCACCACGCCGCCGGTAGGAGAGTCGAGGCCTGCGCACAATCCCAACAAGGTGGTCTTCCCAGAACCGCTGGGGCCAACGATGGCACACGTCTGGCCCGGCAACAGGCGCAGATCCACCTGGTCGAGCACGGTCAATCGACCGCCGTCACTGGTCGGGTGAACCTTGCTCAGGTTAACAACTTCGAGAATGGGCTCAGTCACGCGGTGAGCGAAACAGAGGGACGATTTTATGGCGAGCCGTTGGTGCCTCACCGCCAGAGAATGCTCGTCAGAGATTTTTACTGTTCGAGGCGTCCCTTGATCCAACGGATCCCTCGGCCGATCCCCGGAACATGATCCCAAAGTCCGGCCGCACTGTCCCAGTAGTCTTGGTGGATGAGAACTCGGCCCTGATCATCGAAGCGAACCAAGGTGATGCCTAAGGTGCGAATCGTCTCGCCGGCCGCGACCTTCTTCATCCGAACATCCATGGTCCAGCGCACGTAATAGAAACCGTCGGCCGAGCGGCTTACATCTTCGATATTGGCCGTGATGCTCTCGGCGGCCTCCACGGTCGCCTGGAAATAAGTCTGAATATTGGTGGCACCTCGCCGGCTCACCAAGGTGTCGTTGAGGTAGGCGTCTGGAGCGTAGACAGTCAGGGTCTGGCTGCGCACCGATTCGGCATCGATGCGCGATAAGAAGAGCTTGAGCCGCTCGATCCCTTGCCGTTCCGCAGGAGATCCGACCACCACCGTGGGCCGCGCCTCCATTTCGGCCCGGATGGCCCGGAAACCGGCAGCACTGTCGGTCACTCGAGGCACGCCCGAGCAACCCAATCCAATCGCCAGAAATAATCCCAACAGGCAAAACAGGAAAACCCACTTCATAGAGTAAACCTGCTCTGCCTGAGTTCAAATGCAACCCGGCGTCTTCCGTACCGATTCAGCGCACTAACTCGTAGGCCGCTCCCTTGAGGTACTCGGTCTCGGGAATGCTCGGCAGGATCGGATGATCCGGAGCCTGCGAATAGGTCGCAACCCGACGCAGGAGCTTGCGCTGGTCGTAGGCCGCGCTTAAAGCCACATCCTCGAAGAGGCGGCCGTCGACGTGGTGCGAACAGCAGAAGGTTGCCAGCGTGCCTCCGGGCTTGAGCAGTTTCAGCGCACGCACATGGATCTCCTTGTATCCACGCAAGGCGTCAGGCACCGAGGCCCGATTTCGGGTAAAGCTCGGAGGATCGAGAATGATGAGATCAAACATCGGTACCAATCGTTCATTGGGGCCGGTGGATGTTTTGGCCTTGAGCCAATCAAAGACGTTGCACACCTCAAACTGGGTGTTGCCTGAGAATCGGTTCCGCTCGGCATTGATACGAGCGGCTTGAACGGCGTCTTCGCTCTGATCCAACGCGATGACTTGGCGAGCTCCGCCACGGGCACAGTGCAGGGCAAACCCTCCCAAGAAAGTGAAGCAATCCAAGACCACGGCATCCTTGGCAATGGCTCCGACACGGGCTTGGTTGACCTGTTGATCCAAATACATGCCGGTCTTGTGTCCCGCACGCAAATCGACAGTGAACTTCAGTCCATTGATGGTGACTTCTACTGTCTCAACCGGCTCTCCGGCCAGGAGGCCCGACAAGGGAGGCAATCCCTCATACTGCCGGGAAGCGATCTCGTTGCGCTCATAGACCGACTGGGGCTGAAGCACCTTTTGGATCGCCTTTACGATCTCCGCCTTGTGCTTTTCCATGCCCAGCGAGCTAATCTGAAGGACCACCACATCACCGTATTTGTCGATGATGAGTCCGGACAGTTGATCCGCCTCGGCACTCACCACACGAAAGGACGTGGCATCCGGCATGTGACGCTTGCGGACTGCCAACGCGGCCCGGATACGTTCCACGAAGAATTCGCAATTTACCTCAACCCGCTCGGTCGAGAGCATTCGTACCTGGATCTTGGAGCGCGAGTTATAGAAACCAACGCCCAGGAATCGATGGCGGTGGTCCTTCAACTGCACCAATTCACCATCGGTGGGCGGTTCAGAACTGCGTTGGATGGAGCTGGAGTAAACCCAAGGGTGTCCGGCAATCAGTCGATCGGCTTCACCAGGTTTTACTACCAACGTGATCAGAGAGGTTTCCATTTTTGTAAACAAATGCGCAACGCGCAGGAAACAGATTAAGCCGCAAACATCAGATTCTGGAAAGATGTTTGTAACGACCCTTTTACAGTGGGTGGTTATTTTTGCAGCTTTTGGCTTTAGTGGAGATCCGATCCTCCGTCTAGGCTTCACCCATGCGAAGGCTCATTGGCTCCCTGTTTCTAAGCCTTACCGGAATGCTCCAGGCCCAACACGGGACTCCCTCGCCGGCCTGGTCCGAGGCGACAGAAGGTAGCAAACGTTTTCAACTCAGCTCCGGACTCCGGCTCGATGTCTGGGCCGCGGAACCCCAACTGAGCAACAGCGTGGCCTTTGCGTTTGATGGCAAGGGGCAAGCCTATTTGGCCGAATCAGACCGTTGGGCCATCAGTGTCTTCGACATCACTCAAAAAACCAACTGGCTCTTGGCCGACATGGCGTTTCGGAGCGTTGCCGACCGGGGCGCCTTCCTGACCAATACCTTTGCCACCAACCTGAGCGTTTTGACGCGGGAGAGCGAAGTTGTGCGACGGTTGGCCGATCGGGATGGGGATGGACGGGCCGATCACTCGGACATTGTTGCTCAGGGGTTTCAGAATGCGGTGGATGGGACGGCAGCGGGTGTGCTGGCGTCTCGCGATGGGCTCTATTTCGGCAATATTCCGAGTCTCTGGCGATTGCCCTACCCTAGCGCCTCCCGGGCCACCACTCCGATCAATGCCCAACGGATGAATCCCTTGGCCAGCGGTTTCGGAGTCCACATCGGCGTCTCCGGCCATGACCTGCATGGGCTAATCCAGGGACCCGACGGGCGCATCTACATGAGCTTTGGAGACCGGGGAGCGAGCCTGACCAATCGCGAAGGACGACGCATCCACCTTCCAGACTGTGGCGGAGTGCTCCGCTGCGAGCCCGACGGCCGTATGCTCGAGGTCTTCTGCCAAGGACTGCGCAATCCCCAGGAACTGGCCTTCGATGACGAAGGGAACCTCTGGACGGTCGACAACGATACCGCCGGAGCCGATCCCTGCCGTGTACTGCACTTGATCGATGGCGGTGACTATGGGTGGCGGACTAGTTACCAGCACATGGAGGGCTTTGGCCAGTGGGTGAAGGAAGAACTCTGGAAGGGCGGTCGCGATGGGACCTTGCCCTTGGCCGGAACCGTGAGCCAGGGCCCCAGCGGATTGGCTTTCTATCCAGGAACCGGTTTCGGAGAACGTCTGGCTGGAACCTTCTTACACGCGGATTTTCCGGGAGGCGTTTGGGCGTACACCGTGAAACCTGCGGGCGTGAGCTTCATCGTGGATCGGAAGGAGAAATTCCTCTGGAACTGCTGGCCGACCGATGTGGATTTCGGTCCCGATGGAGCGGCCTATGTCCTGGACTGGGTCAGCGGCTGGGGGCAGACCCCGCGTGGTCGGATTTACCGAATTACCCCGACCAAAACCCCAACAGAAGCCGAAGCCACCCTTGTGGCCCAAGTCCGCCGGCTCCTGTCGGAGGGCTTTGCCGAACGGCCCGATGGGGAGGTCGTCGCATTGCTAGCCCATGCGGACCGCCGGATACGGCTGGAGTCCCAATGGGAACTGGCCCGACGCGGTACCACCGTTCTTGATCCGCTGGTTCGAACCGCGAAGGAGGGAACCGCGTTGTCACGCCGCCACGCCGTCTGGGCCTTGGGGCAACGGGCACGACGAGATTCGGGCTCGGCCACGACCCGCGCCTTGCAATCCCTGGTCCCACTCATTAGCGGTCCGGATGCCGTCTTGGCACGGTGTGCCGCCCAGACGCTGGCAGAAAATGGGCTCGTGGCTGCACATCCAGCTTTGGTCGCCTTGCTCGATTCGCCCGAGATGGGTCGCCGCGCAGTGGCCATCGATGGATTGCGCGTCCTCCGCTCCCACCGCAGCCGGGACCGATTCGAAGCCGAATCTGCGGGTCCTACGCGTCCAGACCCGGCCAGTGCCCAGCGCCTGCCCTTCTCCCTGCAATTTCCATGGAAAGCCTTCCGCCAGGCTGTCCTCGCCGATGGCGGGTCCGACCTCTTTCTCCGATCTATGGCCGAACGCTGCCTCCGCAACGAGCGCGCCGAGCGCGGCGAGTCCCGAAGCGCCCTGGCCGAGGCGGCCTCGGATCCCGACCCGCGAATCCGGGAACTGGCCGTCGGTGCGATCCGCTGGATTCGTCACGAGGAGCCGACCTTCTCGGGAGAATCCTCGGAGGACCTCCTGCGATTTCTTGCTGACAGTCATCCGGCGGTGGTCACGGCCGCTGCCCGGACACTCTATGACGTCCCGTGCGTCGAAGGCCTGCCAGCACTAGCCCAGTTGATCACGCGAGTGGATTGTCCCACGAACCTGTTCACGCGAGTCATCCAAAGCTGCCTCCGTTTGGGTGCACCGCAGCATGCCCAGCAATTGGCTCAATTGGCCAAACGCCGGGATGCGCCCAATTTCGCCCGCATCGGAGCTCTGGAAGCGTTGGCCAACTGGGGGCAGCCACCACCATTGGACCCGGTGGTCGGCTTGTGGCGACCTGCATTCGGTGGGGCCGCTCCGTTCGAGCTGAAGTTCCCCGTCGAAGGCAATCCAACAGGCACCGGCTCCCTGCAGAGCCGGGGGGAAGAACCCCTGTCTCCGGTCCAACCTACTCCCAAGAAGGCACCGCCCGCTCCATCGAACCCGCTGCTGGCCGCCGCCCTCGAAGCCACCAGCGGCCGGGGCACGGCTGCGATGCCCTTGCCTCAACTCCCCTCGGATCTAGGGCGTTCCCTCGACTTCGCCGAAGCTCAGACCTTTAAACGAAACACCGAAGCTGCCAAACGCGCCTTCCTTCGGGTGGCCGGAGAAATCATGAACCCAGAGACTCCCGATGAATACGGGCTGCGTCTGGGGGGTGGTCCTTCGTCGATGGAGGTGCAATTAGCGGTAGTGGCCACCGCGTTGAAGCTCCGGACGCGAGAATCAAGCACGCCGCTCTTCGAGCTATTCCTCCGAACCTCGACACCTGTAAAAATCCGCCGTGCCATCGTAGCGGCCCTGGCCGAACTGCGGGCCGGTCAGGCCGACGAAGCGCTGCACATCGCCCTCAAAGACCCTGAACTCCAATCCGCCGCCCTGCCCTACCTCGATCAACTCGCTGCCGGGGCCGAGTCGACGACCCTGCTCTCGAACCTCGTACAGCGGGCCGCCTCCGGAAGTTCCCTAAAAACCGCGCAAATCGCCCTGACGGTGCTGGGCACGCTGAGTCATGAGTCCGTACTTCCGGTCTTGGGTGAGGCCATCGAACGCTGGAAAACCGGACAACTCCCTCCAGAACTCGAACTGGATCTCCGAGAAGCGGTGGCCCGGACCTCCTTATCCAACGCTCTCCCGCCCCGAAAGGCCGAGCCGGGATCCACTGACTCCCTCGCCGCTTTCCGGGCCTGTTTGCTCGGGGGAGACGCATCGCGAGGCCGACAGGTGTTTCGAGAACACCCCACCGCGCAGTGTCTCCGCTGTCATCAGATCGCTAACGACGGGGGCACGGTGGGCCCCAAACTGGACGGCATCGGAGGCCGACAAAGCCGTGAGTACCTGTTGGAAAGCATCGTCTGGCCCAATCAAAAAATCGCACCGCAGTTCGAGACCGTGGCCTTGACCCTCCACGACGGAACCCAGTTCGGCGGCACCGTCAAAGGCGAGTCGGAGGGACTCCTCTCCATTGAAACCACGACCGACGAGGGCACGTTGATGGTCCGAAAGATTCCCTCAAAAGACATCGCCCGGCGGGAACGCGGACCCAGTGCCATGCCAGAAGGCTTGGCAACAGCACTCACTCTCCGCGAGCTGCGTGATCTCATCGAATACCTCGCAACCCTCCGATAACCTCGGAATCACGTTTCCACATCCCCCCATCCCACTGCCCCAAGTGGGATGCTCAGGATCGATTAAGCCGGCACCACCGTACGGACCCGGAGCAGACGCAGGCTATTGAGGACGACCAACACCGTGCTTCCCTCATGCACCGCCACACCGACTGACAAGGGCAGTCGGGACACGGTCAGCGAAACCACCGCCATCACCAAGATGGTCCCCAATGAAAGAGCGATGTTCTGGCGGATGATACGGCGCGACTGGACACTCAATTCACGAGCGACCAGGAAATTCTCTAACCGGTCATTGATGAGAACGACTTCGGCCTGCTCGATGGCAGCGTCAGAACCCCGGGCACCCATAGCAATACCCACATCAGCGGCCACCAGACACGGCGCATCATTCACTCCATCGCCGATCATCGCCACTCCATGACCCTGCCCCTGGAATTCCCGGATGGCCGCGACCTTGTCCTCGGGCTTGAGCGCCGCTCGCACCTCGTCGACGCCTGCGGCTGCTCCCATTTCCTGAGCCGGCGCCAACCGATCGCCGGTAAGCATCACTGTGCGAAGCCCGGCCGCGCGAAGTTGTGCCACGACGGCTTTGGAATTGGCCCGCAGGGCGTCCTTGAGCACCAGACGCGCCAAGAGACCCGGGCCGGCGATCCACGTTTCCGAGGCTTTCTCCACCGGAGGAGGCAGAGGCACGGGGGGAAGCCCTGACAGGTGGGACACGAAATCGCGGTTGCCCAGAAACATCTGACGTCCGCGCCATTGGCCGGAGAGTCCTTGGCCCGGCACAGTTTCGGTGCCCTCCACCGTTTCCGCCAAAATCCCCCGATGGTCAGCCCAGCGGGCAATGGATCGCGAGACCGGATGATTAGAGACCCGAGCCAACGCCGATGCCGCCTCGGAGGCCTCGATTTCTGTACCCGCTAGAACTTCGATACGCTCTAGGATTAGCCGGCCTTCGGTGAGGGTTCCGGTCTTGTCAAACGCCACCACTTGGATGCCTGCCAAATTTTCGATGGCAGCCCCACCGCGGAAGAGGACACCACGTCGGGCACCGGAAGCGATGGCTGAAAGGATGGCCGACGGAACCGATAAGACGAGGGCGCACGGCGACAGCACCACCAGGAGCGTCATGGTCCGATAGAACGCACTGAACTCATCGCCCTTATCAAAGAAAGGAGGGCGACCAGCCCAATGCCATTGATACAAAAAAGTGATCAAACACGCCGACAAAACGAAGAACGTATAGGTCGTCCCGAAGCGATCAGTGAGGCGCTGGGAGGGCGACTTTAAGTGCCGCGCCTCGAGAATGAGATTCAGAATGCGGTGGAGTGCACTGTCACCCACTGGACGCACGACCCGCCCATCCAGAACGCCCCACAAATTGAGGGTCCCTCCCATCACTGAATCGCTCGGGCCCTTCGGCACAGCCTCCGATTCGCCTGTCAGAGAGGATTCGTCGCAGGCGCTCTGACCTCTCAGCACCAACAAATCGACCGGCGCCAGTTCGCCGGCGGTGACCCGAATCACGTCTCCCGGTTTGAGGGTCTCTACAGCAACCACACTTTCGGAGTCGCCGACCAAGAGTCTTGCGGTTTTCGGGGCGCTCTTCAGAAGTGCATCGATTTCACGACGGGTTCGACCCGCGGCAAAACTCTCCATCGCTGAGGATGCCGAGAAAAGGAACAACAACAACGCGGCCTCCCCCAACGCACCCACGGCCACCGATCCGGGCACCACCAGAATCATCAGGAAGTGCGTGTCGAAGCGCAGCAGTCGGAGGTCAATCCACACTTCCCGAGTCAGATCCCATCCCCCGGAAAGGAACGCGAACATGAAGGCGGCGGTAGATACCGACGGCCACCGACCTGCCAGCGCCCAACCCAGAGTCCCGAGCAACAAGCACAGCCCTGACCGACCCGCCATCGGCTTCCACGCGTGGATAGAGGAGTCGGAGGGATTCACAAAATTAGACCCAAACGGAAGGTGCTACTCCGTCTTGGTTGCTTTCTTTCGTGTGGCCGTCGGCTTCACCTGCGCGGCATCGGCCCACAAGCCCTCGATGTCATAATGCGCACGCACATCGGCCTTCATGATGTGGACGATGACGTCAAAGAAATCGGCAACAATCCAATTGGACTGCGCAGAGCCTTCGGTGTGCACCGGTTTCAAGTCGTGCTCCTTGCGAAGACCATCGAGAATTTCATTCTCGATCGCACGCAGGTGCGGCTCACTGCTGCCGGTGGCGATTACGAAGAAGTCAGTCACGGTGGACACCTCTCGGACATCCAGCACAATCAGATTTTCCGCCTTCTTGTTATCGGCCAACGCCCTGCAGGCGAGGGCCAGCTTTTTCGAATCCATCTCGGCCAACATCACCCGAAACAAGCCCCGAAGAAAGACGATTTCCGAAATCGCGCAGAAGGACCCCTGCTTTAACTCTCAATCAAGGCCCCTTCACCGAAAGCTCGCGGTCATTCGGACGCACCGAAACGGTCTGTTGCCGCCCGCCCGGCCAACGGATGTGAAGCTCGGTGGCAGAATGTGGCACGGCGAGCACCAGAACCCATCCGTCCTGCCCACCCGATCCCGACCCTGCCAAGACGGTCTTCACCGCTCCATCAGTACCGTCGGCATATCGAAGACGCAACTGGGCCCCAATTCCTGACGGGTTGGCGACGGATCCCTGAAGACGAACGCGCAGACCCGGCTTGGCGCGGGCATTTCGATACAGGCGGGTGGGCCCCTGATTCTGCGAAATAGCCACATCCAACCGACCGTCCTGATCCACATCCAGTACCGTCACACCGCGCAGATCACCCTCGGCATGAATTCCGGATTCCGCGGGCCGAACCGCACGAAATTCTCCCGCTCCGACGCCGCGCAGCCAAAGGCCGCGCCCATTGTCATCGCGACTCAGAGGGCTAATGCGCTCAGTCCGGTTCTGGGCCAGCAGCAAATCCTCAAACCCGTCCCCATTGAGATCGGCCACGCCGATAGCGAACACTGGAGACTCCTGAGCCTCGCGCGGCAGGGATCGCCGCTCAAAGCGCCCTCCGCGATTCAGAAAAATGGCCGATTCTAACTCGGAGACCTCCAGTCGACGCACGGCCCCCACCCTGCCCTCTAAAATTGCCGACTCCGTCGCCTCGCCAAAGGCCCGGTGCGCAGGAAAACGCTGCGGCAGGTCGGGGAAAACCGTCGCCAACCAATTGCGATCGCGGAACGGACGGCGGACTCCCTGACGTTCCCACACTTCCATCACCTGCAAGGTTCCCTCTCCCAACCATTCCCCAAAAACGAGGCTCATGCGGGCCGGTTGAACCACCTCGTACTCGGTGTTCCGCCCCACATTGCCCGCAACCAGATCCATGCGGCCATCGCCATCGAAATCACCGACGGCCAGACAGTTCCAAAGACCGGTGTGGTTCTTGAGACCCCACGACTCGGAGACGTCCTCAAAGCGACCACCCTGATTGAGAAAACACCGCAGAGATCCCCACTCCAGGGAAAGCACCAAATCGCTGTCGCCATCGTTGTCGATATCCACAAACACCGCCCCACTCACCCGCCCCAAATTGCGGAATGGCCCGCTCCAGTCGTCGGCCACCACCAGGGTTCCGTGATCGTTCCTCAAGCACACGGAAGACGCCGCCTCGGGAAACCGTCCCGGAATCCCTCGACCGGCGACAAACCCATCGAGATCGCCGTCCTGGTCCATGTCTGCCAGAGCAATGGCTCCCATGCTGAAGAGCCCCACCGGAAGCATCGTCGGTGCGACCGTTGGTGAAAAAACCTGGATTTGGCTGGGCTCGTTGCCTGCGGATTCCTCGTTGGAGATCCCCACCAAAAATTGGTGATTACCCAAGCCGTTGTCCCACCCGACCAGCGAGCTGTGATCACCCGAGGCGGCCCCCGCACCGTCCAATCGCACCAGCGAGCGGCCCTGCTGATTAACAAAGACACTCAGGCGTCCGCCCCGCCCGGCTCCAACCAACAAATCCTCCCAGCCATCCCCATTAAAATCGTACGCGCTGACCACTGGCCCGCCGCGACTCGGACGATGCGGCAATCCCGGTTGCCGAGCCCAGTCATCGAACGGGGCCTCGGAGTGAACCGGATGGGTCCATCCCTCCCACTCGATAAATTGCGCCGCCGGCCGCGCGGGTGGCTTTTCGGCGGAGTCACCGGTAAATGGCGGTTCCACAATCTGATAGTGGCGATTGGCTTCGAGACCGTGGAATCGACTCACCGCTCCGCTCCGCCATCGCACCTCTAAGGAGTGTTTTGACCCACTCGCACCCAAGGCTGCAAAGACCCGTTCAGAAGGCTCCCCGGAGAGATAACGGCCACCGGCGATGATCTCCTGCGACTGGGTCATCCCTCCGCTCGTCCACAGCAACCGTGAACCAATACCTTGCCGATTGGCCCCACGCCCCAGGAGTCGAACGACCACCCGCGGAGCCACGGCATTGTTGCGATACAACTGCGCCGGAGCATTGAAGCCGTTCACCACCACGTCCAAATCTCCGTCGCCATCCAGATCGGCCAAGGCCATCCCGTGAGCCACCTCAGTTGCGGCGAATCCCCAGGCCTCGCCGGCGGGCTCAAATCGTCCGGATCCGAGGTTTCGAAACGCCGCGTTCGGGGTCCGCCACTGAGGATAGAACTGTCGGTGGCGGCGGACTTGCTCGGGTGTCCACTTGCGCCGGTGAAAGGCCTCGGGAGCGTCTTGGTCGAGCACATCTTGGTCGAATCCATTGGTGATGAGCAGGTCTTCGTGCCCATCCAGGTCCACGTCGATGAAGGCCGGACACCAAGACCAATCGGTGGCCGCGACTCCGGCCATTAGGGCCGTCTCGACATAACTCTCTAGGCCCCGTCCCAGGAACAATGAGTTTCGATTGAACACCGGGCGGACCTCCACAGGCTCAGGAGGGGTGGAGCCGGGCCCGCCGCGGCCGGCATGCCGCATCCGGGCCGCTGGATCTCGGGCCAGCATGTCCACAATGAGGACGTCATCGTGTCCGTCGCGGTCTATGTCAGCCACATCCAGTCCCATGGACGAACGGCTCCCATGCCGCACGGCATCGGCAGCCATAGCTCGGAAGGTACCCCGACCGGTGTTGATCCAGAAACGGTCCGGCGAACCATTGTCATTGGAGACGATCAAATCCGGAAACCGGTCGCCGTTGAGATCCCGAAATTGAACGCCCAATCCCCAGTCCCGAGGCGGGTCCATTGGTTTGCCCTGATCATCCAGAAAGGTCCCAGGGACGTGGGTCAACAGCGTGAAGTGGCCACCGCCATCGTTGCGGTACAAGCCATCGGACTCGGGCAACTCCACAACCTCGCCCTCAGTCCCCACCTGGAATCGACCCAACCAGCGCGGATGGGTCGCCGGCTGCCCATTTACCTGAGAAATGCGAGGAACACCCCCTTCGCGGGTGACGCTCACCTGCACGGTGGGGTCTGCCAAGGCGACCATGTCGCTGTAGTGGGCGCAGTACAGGTCGAGGTCGCCATCCCCATCGATGTCAGCCAAAGCCATCGACATGGGCGTGGCCGATCGCGACAACCCCGAATCGGTCACCTCAGAAAAAACCCCCTTTCCAGAATTCAGAAAAAGCCGGGTCCCCGAAGCGACGCCATTGACCAATAAGTCCAAATCCCCGTCCCCTTCCACATCCACCAACACCGCTCCCGTGGACAATTGATCCGGGCAAGCGGCCGCCCCGATCGCCTCTTCCTCGAAACGGAGATCCCCCCGGTTGCGAAACAATCGATTGGGCCCCTGGAGCCCACACAAATAAATATCCGGTCGCCCATCCCCATCGACATCGCCGATGGCCAGCCCGGATCCATTGTTGGCCACCGCATTGGTCAAGAAGGCGTCGCCTTCGAGACGATTGGTGAAGTTTAACCCGGTCTGCCGAAGATCGAGTCGTGTGAAGCCAGCGACGCCTGCCGGCACGGGCTTCAGGAACTGAGCTTGAATCTCGGCGGCTGCGTTGGTCGCCGGAGACGTCGCCTCAGCCTTCAGCGAGAGAGCACTCCAGATCGCGACCACGACCGCGAAAACTGCGGCCGCCCGGCGAGGAAACATCGACTGGATGCAGAAAAGCAGTGTGAACACAGGGAAACTCAGCCAAGGCTCACTCTCTGCACTGGCAGGGTCAAGTGGAGGGATTTAAGGGCGAACCC
>CAINWP010000062.1 GCA_903854475.1 uncultured Verrucomicrobiota bacterium | reverse complement strand
CTTCTCCCCTCCCACAGTCCGCGAAATGCAGTGGTAAACCGCACTCCTCCCCTCCTGCCCCTTGATCCGTGCCAACCTCATCCCCAAAAACTAACCTCATCCTCTTCCACGTCAATAACTTTGAACCTGTCACTTTATTTATTTTAATCGCTTGCGGCGGACTGCGAGACTTTGCAATGTGTGAGAAGTGAACAGGGCGGCGCGACCAGAGATTCCAAGGAAAACGGTGTACCGTCTTTCCCTTTATCTGCGTTGCCTGCAACGTTTGAAGGGCAACGGCATTCAAACGGTGAGCAGTGAGGCACTCGCCAAGGCTGCCGGGGTCAAGCCGACGCAGTTGCGCAAGGATCTAACCTATCTGGGGCAGTTCGGTACGCGAGGGCTCGGTTACGATGCAATCCAGTTGGCGGAGATGATCACGTCGCACTTGGGAACCAACCGCCTGCAACCCGTAGTCCTTGTCGGTGTGGGTAATCTGGGGAGTGCACTGCTCCAATATCGAGGGTTCGAACCCGAGGGGTTCGAAATCGTGGCCGCGTTCGACTTGGACCCGGATCGTCCCAGGGAAACCCCTCTCCGGGTTCCTTTGCTCGGTATGGATCGACTGGAGGCGACGTTGTCCGAGCACCATGTTCGAATGGCAATTCTGTCTGTACCCGCGGCCGCAGCTCAGGAGGTGACCAATCGTCTAGTGGAGGCGGGTGTGCTGGGGATTCTCAATTTCGCCCCAATCGTGCCCGCGGTTCCGGAACATGTGGTCGTGAATCATGTGAATCTCGCCATCGAGTTGGAGAATCTAAGCTACTTCTTAAACGACTGAGAACTTCGACGGCCCGCTGTTCTCAATCTACACCGTGTCCGCATCGTCATGAATCTCCCAAATCAGGAATCTCTAATACCCCAGTCCATATGTTTACCGGATATCCGGAACGAAACTCGAACGACGCTGGCCGCTCAGTTCGCGGCATGGAATGAACCGTCGTACCGATTGGACCAACTCCTGAATTGGCTATACGTGAGGCGCGCCGGGAGTTGGGACGCCATGACCAACCTCTCCAAATTGCTGCGAGCCCAACTGGCCTCGACTTGGAGCCTGGGATCTCTAGGTCTAATGCGCAAACAGGGCTCGCAAGATAGTACTCAGAAATTCCTGTGGCGTCTGAAGGACGGAGCTCTGATCGAAAGTGTTCTAATACCAGCCAACCCCGCCCTTTATGGCGAAGCTGCTGACCGCCACACACTCTGCGTATCAACACAAGTGGGCTGCGCCTACGGCTGCCGCTTCTGCGCCAGCGGTCTGGATGGATGGAAGCGAAACCTCACCCCTTGGGAAATCATCGGGCAAATCATCGGGGTGGAATGCTGGCACGCCCAACAACCCCATACCCCCGATGTGTCGGTCTCCGACAAAGCCGCCAGCCACCGACTCGTCAATAATCTGGTGATCATGGGCATGGGGGAACCTATGGCCAATTATGACAATCTGATGGTGGCTCTGCGTTCGCTAAACGCTCCGTGGGGTGGTGGAATCGGTGCCAGGAAAATCACTATCTCGACCAGCGGTTTGGCTCCAAAAATCCGCCAACTGGCCGATGAACCTGAACAGTTCCGCCTGGCAATTTCTCTTCATGGAGCCACCGACGTGGTCCGAAACCAAATCATGCCGATCAACCGGAAGTATCCGCTGGCCGAACTGACTCAGGCTTGCAGTCACTATCTGGAAAAGAAGGGGAAGATGATCACCTTGGAGTACATTCTGATCGATGGGGTCAATGAGGCTCTGGCAGAGGTCAAACCGTTGGCCGATCTTGCTCTACGTCTGCACGCCAAGGTGAACCTAATCCCTTACAACACGGTCGAAGGTTTGCCCTGGAAACGCCCCGAAGAGTCCCGCTGTCAGCGATTCGCTGAGGCCCTTTCGCGCTCTGGAGTCACCTGTACTCTCCGGCTGGAAAAGGGGCACGACATCGATGCGGCCTGCGGGCAACTCCGCCTGAAGACCGAACGCGAACTTGCCTCGCTGGACGCAATTCCCGGCTCCGGCATGGACCAAACAGGGCTTGAGGCATAGTCTCTACGCCGGTGATCGCGCTCCTCGATTACGATTCTGGGAACATCCGCAGCGTGGAAAAAGCTCTCCGCAAGGCGGGTGCGGAGGTGGTGCGGACGCGCACTCCTGAGGCCTTGGCCGGCGCTCAAGGCATCGTCCTGCCCGGCGTGGGTGCCTTTGACGACTGCATTCAGGCCATGGAGCGACAGGGACTTCTGAGTGCGGTTCGCGCATGGATCGCAGCCGACCGACCCTTTCTGGGTATCTGTGTCGGATATCAGGCTCTCTTCGATCGAAGCGAAGAATTCAATTCGCGTGCCCCAGGACTCGGGGTCTTTCAAGGACCGGTTGTTCGATTCGAACCCACCCAGGAGATGCCTCACTTGAAGATTCCACAAATTGGGTGGAACCAAATCTACCTCCGCCAACCGGATTGCCCGCTCTACCGCGGCATCCCTGAGGGCAGTTGGTTCTACTTCGTTCACAGTTTTTACCCCCGCCCCGCCGACCCAATAATCGTGGCCACTGAAACCACCTACGGGGCAACCTTTGCTTCCTCCGTTTGGCGCGGAAACACGTTCGCCACCCAGTTCCATCCGGAGAAGAGTCAAGAAAACGGACTCCGTTTGTTGGCCAATTTTGTGGAACTGGCCGAGGCTCGTCCAGCTGCAGATCGGTGATGTGTCAGCGACGTTCTCATCAACCGGTCCGGATGCTTCCCGCCCATGATTCCAGAAAACTCAAGACCGACTCCACCGAAACCGAGGACATGATGCCAATCAACTCGTCGGCAGTACCGGCGATCGGCCGACCATCGTAGCGATAAAAGTCAAGGTGCCGTCCTGCGATCGAGGGATTGGGGATTAGTGTCCAATCGTCCCTTTTTGGATGCACCGGACGGTTCAAAGTCGGCGTCTCGATCACCCATTGCCGGGGCACTCCCATCGCGGCGGCGATGTGCATAAACACGGTGTCCACACTCAAGAACCCCTCAGCATGGCCCACCAAAGCCATAGCTTCCCGTAAACCGGGGCACTCGGCCTCCACGAATTCAGCACCCGCTTGCCGCAACTTCTCGTGCAAGGCCCGCTCTTCCTGTGCGCCGAAAAGCACCACGGGAATCGATAGACACCGACGCCGCCATTCCCGAAGAAGTTGGGCGTAGTGTCCCACTGGCCATCGACGCAGCGCGAGGTTCTTGGTGCCGCCCGACCCAGTGTGGATGCCCAACCACGGGCGCCCCAGCAGCTTCTTGTTCTCCAACCAACCAACAGCCCATCGCCGCTCCTCTTCGGAGAGGAATACTTCGTACCCAGGGCTCAACAACCGGGGGGACAAACCCAACACTCCCAAAAGTCGGGCATTGTTCCCCATCACATGCATCGAATAATCCTGAGGCAGCGACTGGGTCACCAACAGTCGATCCATCCATGACTGATTTTCATATTCGTGACTCAGCCTCACGCGGGCGCCAATCAAGCGGGCAATCAGCCGATATCCACGGCGTCCCTGAGTGTGGGTGTTGATGGAGAGGTCATAGCGACGACGACGCAATTCCAAGCAACGAGCCACCGACGAGACTGCACCCGCCTTCAGAAAATCATGCCGGATTACCTCCCGGACATGGGGATTGCCCCGAAGTACTTCCGCGGCTCCACCCCACAAAACCAGCACATCCAGGGCGGCTGACGGGTACTGGAGACGCAGTTCGTGCAGCATCGGGGTCGCCATGAGCGTGTCGCCAATGCCGGAAAGAGACAGGACGAGAATGCGATTCACCGTCCCGGCACGGTACGGAGCCTCGACAACAACAACAAGGCAGGGAAGCTCCTGAGGAAGGCCGCCCGAGTGGTTCCAATATCTCGAAAAACCAATGAAAAGATTTTGTCACCCTAAATAACTTGCGGCGCTCTCAGTTCAGAAGGATCTTAACGGACCGCAGGTGGCAACAAAGTCCTCGATGTTGCCCAGTTTTCCCCCCGGTAATATCCCCGTTCGGAACTGCGTTGGCGCCTTCAATGGCGCTTCCGAGGCAAGCCCGTCCGATCCAAACCCATTTCAAAATGCCCCGTGCACCGATAGACCCGTCCGCGCCCAAGAAGGCCCGGACGCCCCGCAAGAAGGCCGAAGCCTCACCAGAACCGGTCGAAGAAAAACCGACTTCCACCGACGCCCCAAAGGTCTCTAAGGCCCCAAAGGCTCCTAGGGCAGCGTCGATTGCCGAAGACACATCACTCACTGTTCGGCCCCCAGCTCCCGAAGCAGCCGGTTCCCGAGAGGCCGATGATGAACCCTTGGTAGCAAAAGCCTCTCCGCTGCCGCCTCGGGCTCGGATGGCTGCGCCCAACGATGATACTCCGGCACCCGCCGCCCCGGAGAAACCTAGGGTGTTTGTCGAGCCTAAGAACCTCAACCTGCACGAATTGCAGCCGATGCCCATCGGTTCTCTGGCCGATGTGGCCAAGCACTTCGGAATCGAGAATTACGGTACGCTCAAGCGGCAGGAGATCATTTTCCAGATCGTCCAGCGCAACTTGGCTGCCGGCGGCATCATCAACACTCGCGGGGTCTTGGAGGTTATGCCGGAGGGCTTCGGTTTCCTGCGTTCCCCAGCCTTCAACTACCTGCCCTGCCCGGAAGACATCTATGTCTCCCCCTCGCAAATCCGGCGCTTCGATCTCGCCACTGGCGATGATGTCGAAGGGCAGGTCCGCCCACCGAAGGATAAAGAAAAGTTTTACGCCCTGCTCAAGGTAGAGCGCGTGGCCGGAATCGATCCTGACAAGGCCAAGGAAAAGACCCATTTCGACAACCTCACCCCGCTGTTCCCGAACCGGCGTTTCCTGCTCGAGACGGCACAGGATGAGTACAGCACTCGAGTGGTAGACATCGTCTGCCCGGTCGGCAAGGGCACCCGCGGACTCATCGTCGCCCCACCCCGCACCGGCAAAACGGTGCTCATGCAGAAGCTGGCCAATGCCATCCTGAAGAACAATCAGGACTGCCACCTCATCATTCTGCTGATCGATGAGCGCCCGGAAGAAGTCACCGACATGGAGCGCTCATGCCGCGGTGCCGAAGTCGTGAGTTCCACATTCGACGAACCACCCGAACGGCATGTGCAAGTGGCCGAGATGGTCATCGAGAAGGCACGGCGAATGGTTGAGCACAAGAAGGACGTGGTAATCCTCTTGGACTCCATCACCCGGTTGGCCCGTGCCTACAACACCGTGCAACCGCACTCAGGCAAGATCCTCTCCGGCGGCGTGGACGCCAATGCGCTCCACAAGCCCAAGCGATTCTTCGGTGCGGCCCGAAACATAGAGGAGGGCGGTTCCCTGACCATTATGGCCACCGCCCTGGTGGACACAGGAAGCCGAATGGACGAAGTCATTTTCGAAGAGTTCAAGGGCACCGGAAACATGGAGATCTATCTCGATCGATCTCTGGTGGATCGCCGCGTCTTCCCCTCGATCAACATTGAGAAATCCGGCACTCGCAAGGAGGAGCTGCTCTACCATCCCGACGAGTACCAACGGATCTCAGTCCTTCGCCGCGCTCTGGTGGGGGTTCCGGCGGTGGAGTCGATGGATCTGCTGCTCGGCAAACTCAAAAAGACGCCGAACAACATCATGTTCCTGCTCTCGATGGGGCAGGGTTCGCGCTGAACGGTTTGGAGGCAAAGCAGGTCTCCGTGAGCACACTACTCCCGGGACCTCATCGCCGGAGAAGCCCAGCGATCAGGAGTCAGAGGTCGGATCACCCCTAGGGATCCCAAGAAACAGGACTTCAAGGTCTTCAGGATCCAACGGAGTTCGAAGGATCTGTGGAATTTCAGGGGATTCACGAGCCTGAAGGTTGGCCTGAAAACGACCTTTCAAACGCAGCCTTCAGCACCTCACTGCTGGAGTTCACTACCGCACCTCACTAGCAACAGAATCACTCTGTTCGAGCAGCGCTTCAGCCACGATCAACGGGGCCGGCGGAGCTTTCACCTCGCAACTGATTGAGCTGCGACCTGAGATCTTCAAGGCTTCCCACTCGAATGGCACCGATCGCATCGATATCGGACTGGTAGGCGCTGCTGGCCCGGCCCCCGACGAGGATGCGGGTGGCTCCGGGGAGCAGTCGTCGCAGGAGCTTCAGTTCCTGAGGGAGAAGCGGATCATCCGTCGGGTGTACGACACTTAGGCCCACCGCCCTCGCACCCTGGTGAATGGCTAGACTGACTATCTCCTCGGCAGGCAGACAGGCCCCAGCATAAACCACCCGCCACCCCATGCTGGTAGACGCAGCCGCAACGATAATGGCCCCTAGTTCGTGAAGTTGGCCCGAGGGAGTCGCCACCACCAGAACGGGCGCCCGCGGGTGCAGGGCAATCGGCCGAGCGATGTTGCCCAGAAAGGTTCGCAGGACCGCCGTAGCCACATGTTCCTGAGCCACCTTGACCTGCCCATTCAACCACCCCTCACCGATCCGCTCGACCAAGGGGACGATCAACTCGCTCAGTAAACGCATCTGCCCCATCGCCACCGAGGCCCGCTCCAGTAAGCCTTCGAGCGCTACCGCATCCATGCGCAGGACGGCCTCGAAGGTTCCCTCCAGAAAACCACACGCGCCCTCGATGGAGTGTTCGGTCACTGCGAATGGGAAGCGGGTGATGTCTGAGAGGTTCGGAGAGCCCACTTCTTCCACTTCGTCAGTTTCTATTGAGGCTCCTTCCGAGGCTCCCGGAGCCATCCTTCGAGAACGACCCACCGACGAAGATCCGCGTCCCGAGTTCGACAGCAAAGATCTCAGGGACTCGAGGGAAATGGATGCTATGTTTCCGATGGAAAACCCGGCTTCAGTGGCTTGGCGCAGCAAGGTCAACCGACCAATGTCCGCGGCCGAATAAAGGCGCTGTTTTCCCTCCGAACGGGTCGGTTGGACCGTTTGATACCGCTTTTCCCACGCACGAATAACATGGGGACTCAACCCCGTTTGCCGCGCAACGGTTTTGATCGAATGCTTTACCAAGACCTCACTCATCTGCGCACACGGTTAGCCCATAGTTGCACACAATCAAGACCTTGAGGCTGCAAGCCGAGAACTTTGTTTTCAAGAGCGTTGAAACGGAACAAAAGCCAACCGACAACTTATACAAAGGCAGGCTTTATTAACTTTTACTTAGACAATTGTTCACCAGACTGTTGACACCCTGCACTCTGTCCATCAAGTTTGCAGTGCTGGTTGGTGGGACCTCGATCACTTCAAAAAGTCACTCACTCCATTTCTCCCTAGATGAAGCCGTCAAAAAAAAATCTGAAGAAGGCTGCTGTTCGATCTAACACCTCCGTCACTCGGAAGCGTCAGTCGCCCGCTTCCTCAACCGCTTCGGTCTCCAAACCTTCATTGGTGCGTTCCAAATCCCGAGTCAAAGCACTTAAGGTTGTTTCTGTTTTGACTACCCAGACCAAGAAATCTCCTTCCAGCCCGAAAAAATCCAAACTTGCGGGGGGAACTCCATTGGGAAGACCCGGCCTCCAAATGATCGATGGTATCCCGGTGTTGCAGAGCCCTCCTGAGCCCGTTCGTGACGTCTACGAATCGAAGAGCGCACTGAATTTGTACATGCGGGAGGCTGTTGAGGTTCCTCTACTCACGGTGGCCGAGGAAAACGCCCTCGCCGCACGTATCAAAAAAGGGGATTCGGTCGCCCGAGAACACATGATCCGGGCCAACCTCCGTTTGGTGGTGAAAATCGCCAAGGACTACGACGGTTTGGGTATGCCGCTGTTAGACCTGATCAACGAAGGCAATATAGGGCTCATGAAGGGCGTTGAGCGTTTCGATCCCTCCAAGGGTGGCAAGCTCTCCACATACAGCTCCTGGTGGATCAAGCAATCCATCAAGAGGGCCTTAGCCAACCAGTCCAAGACCATCCGACTGCCAGTCCACTTAGTGGACAAAATTTCCAAGATGCGCCGTGTGGCCATGGAGCTTCAGGAACTCTTCGGCCGTGAGGCAACCGATGAAGAGATTGCTGACGAGATGGATGCCCCCCTCAACAAGGTTCGTCTCTGGCGTCGAGCCTCCTTGCGGACCAGTTCGCTCGATGAATCACTGGGCGACGAAGATTCCAGCAAGCTGGGTGACGTGGTGGCGGATGAATCGTGCCAGACTCCCTACGAGAGTCTCGAAAGCCGCACCACCCATAGTCTGCTGCAAAGCACACTTCATATATTGGACTCACGCGAGATGACCATTCTACGCGAGCGTTTTGCTCTCGATGGAGGCAGGGAGAAAACTCTCGACGAAATTGGCCAAAAGTTCGGCGTTACACGGGAGCGCATTCGTCAGGTGCAAAACATCGCCTTGGCCAAGCTCCGTAAGAAAATAGAGGCATTCGAGGCGGTTCGAACCCCTATCGAGTTCGCTGATGGTGTGATCTGAGTCTCTCTGCACCCGGAGCCGAACATTCGACTCCTCTCATTCCCCAGAGCTTCCGAAGTCTCCGCCAGACCAGCGACGACGGGTTTTAGCGGAGCGTGTGATCTGCAATGCATTAAAGGATTGGGATCACACTTGTGGCAGCACGCGGGCAGAGCGACCGAAGCCCCTTGGGGACTTCGGTCGTTTTGCAATTCAACCTTCGAGAATCGCCACAGCCGAGGCGTATTGAGCGGTGTGGGTCAAGTTGAGGTGAATGATTTTCGCTAAACGGCGCTCCATCAATTGAACCCCCGCTCCCTGCAGTCGAACTTGAGTGCTACCGCTCTCCAAACGGATCACCTCGATGTCCAACCACCCGAGCTCCGTTCCGATGCCTGTCCCAAAGGCTTTGCTCACGGCCTCCTTGGCGGCGAACCGAGCCGCGACATGAGTGGAAGGATCGGTGTGACTGAAGCAGTAATCGTATTCGGCCGGACACAGGATGCGACGGGCAAACCGCTCACCCAGACGTTCGAGCGAATCCCGGATGCGGCCAACCTCCACCAAGTCGATTCCCACACCCAGGATCATGGCGCCGAAAGAGTCTGAGGCTTGCCCCCGTAACCCTCCATGGCCTGAAGGATTTCCTGCACCGCCTTCTCTAGGCCGACGAAGATCGCACGACTGATGATGGAGTGGCCGATGTTCAACTCTTCGAGATGGGGCACCACATGCAAGAGCGGTAAGTTTTCTCGATTGAGTCCGTGCCCAGCATTGATCCGCAGACCCACTTGATAGCCCCGCTCGGCGGCGGCAACCAAGCGCTCCAACTCCCGGTTCCGCTCGGCTTTTTGATGAAACACCTCGGCGTAGGCTCCAGTATGCAATTCGATGAATTGCGCCCCCACACGGGCGGATGCCTCGATTTGGGCCAAATCCGGATCCACGAAAAGACTGACCTCGATGCCGGATTCTTTCATCCGACGGACGGTCTCCCTCAGTGAGGCTTCGTGACCCACAACATCCAGCCCACCTTCCGTGGAGATTTCCTCCCGCTTCTCCGGCACCAGGCAAACGATGTCGGGTCGAACCACCAGAGCGATCTCAACGATCTCCGGGGCATTGGCCATCTCGAAATTGAGACGGGTGCGGATGGCCTTTCTCAACGCCACGATGTCCCGGTCGATAATATGTCGGCGATCTTCCCGCAGGTGAGCCGTGATCCCATGGGCACCAGCCTGCTCGCACAGAAGCGCTGCGGCAATGGGATCGGGTTCTCCCCGTTCCATGCCGCGGTACCGGGCCTGACGGAGAGTGGCAACGTGGTCGATGTTGACGCCGAGTTTCAGCATGTGGGGTCAGGGTTGAGCAATGGGCTTGGGGGCGGGCGGCGTCTTCGCGGACGGCGTCTGGGGCAGCCCCATCGGGGGCGGCGGAGTCAGACGGGCGGCCTTGGGCTTACGGGGCGTGGCCGGATCCAGCCATCGGCCTAAGAGAACCCATTCCATAGCGCTCAAACCCGCCGGAGCCTTGCGAGTCCAAGTGAACACCCCGGGGCCCGACTGGCGGACCTGGGTCACGGTGTTGTCCACCTTGGCCAGGGTGTCGGTCAGCCAGAGATTGGCCAGACCATCCCCAGGAGCCGGATTAAGTCCTAACGAAAGATCACGGTTCTGAAGGTTGGCCCACCAGTGGACGAAGTTCTCGGAAGTAATCTCCCAGTCATAGACCACCAAACCCGGTTGCTGGAGCTGTTGGAGCAATTCCTTAGGCACCGGTTGAACCGAACGCTGCCGTGGAACCATGCTAAAACCGAGAAAGCCGGGCTTCTGATTCTCCGTTCCGCTGAGCATCGGAACGACAAACGGGGCACTGCTGAGCGCGAGGATTTGCTTCTCGGCATCGTACATTACCAGGCCGTCCAGCTTGCCCGGTTCAGCATTGGTGGAATAACGGCGGCTCAATTCCGCATTAGCCGCCTTGAGCACCGAAGCCGAGTCCTTCACATGGACCACGGCATAACTCTGGAAGGGCGACTCGGCTTGGGCCCAGAGGTACATCTGGCCGATTTCCTGACCCTGAAGGTAGGTCTCCAGACCGAGCAGGCTCAACACCTGAGGTGCGACACCCCGGATGGCTGTCAAGGAGACCAACGGATCATAAATCAAATTGGTCGGGTACTGCCAATCACGCAGAGATAACTCAGCCAGACCCGGCTTGCTCAAAGTTCCGGACCACGCGACGGCCCCATTGGTGGCTACCGCGGTGGCCTGAATTCCTGGCCATGCACCCGGTGCCTTCTGAAACTCCAACAACCGGGCCGGAGGATTGGAGGCCGAGAGCACGCGGGACCGGAAACTCTTGGCCCTTGGCGAATCCGACGGACTCACGGCAAAGAGCCAGCCCTTCTCGGCGCTGACCCAAGCACTAGACGCCTTAGAGCCCAGGGGTTTCACCAAAGCCGGATAACGGTCATTCCAAATGGGGGCCCGCTCGGCGGTGATCCGAACAGCCACGAAGACTTCCTTTGATCCATCACCCCGACGCCACACCTCGCCAGCCGACTCATGGGCCAGCAAGTCGGCGATCAGGGGCTGCCCTTGCGTCACCACGGTGTCAGTGGTGGTGGTTTCCGACAGCCAATCCAATGCCGCGCGAGTGGCTTTCGAACGCAGGCGATCGGTCAATGCCGGAGCATTGCTGTGAGAGAAGAAAGCCCGCAATGCCAGGGCTCCGGTCTGGGTGCGCAACCCATCGGCTCCAACGAAATGCCATTGGGTAGCCAATTCGGGGGCTTGCTCCTTGCATCCGGAAAGGAGCGCCAGCAGCGCAACGGCCAGCAGCACAGAAATCGAGCGACGATTCATAGTCAGTACGGCTTGGTTGCCAGAGAACTCACCCCGAAGCAATGCGCCTTTGCGATCCCGGTCTCTCCAGCGCACCTTTGCCACCGAAATGGGCGATGAATGGTACTGGCTGGATTCCTCAACGGGAGACGCTCCCGCCAACATGGCCTGGGACGAAGCGCTGCTGGAGACCGCCGCAGAGCTCGGTCGTCCGGTGCTGCGCAGCTATGCCTGGGCGACCCCCGCGGCCACCTTCGGCTACTTTCAACGGCACGCCGATATTGCCGCTTGGACTCCACTCCGCCCACTCATCCGTCGACCCACTGGAGGCGGCCTGGTTTCCCACGCAGCGGACTGGACCTACGCGATCGTCGCACCCCCACAGCACCCCTGGTATTCGCTCTCAGCGGTCGAGAGCTACCGTCGCGCGCACTCCTGGCTCCAACGGGCCTTCGCCCACTGTGGCCTCAAGACCGAGCTGGCACCGTGCTGTAATCCGGCCGGCCCTGGACAGTGCTTCGTGGGTGCAGAGCGGGAAGACCTGCTACTTCAGGACCGCAAGATCGCCGGGGCCGCCCAGCGCAGAAACAAACTAGGCCTGCTGATCCAGGGCAGCATCCAACCAACCCCACTCGATCTCTCACGAGCCCGCTGGGAACAGGCAATGCTTCGGAGCGCAGAAGAAGATTGGGGAGTTCGATGGAATCACTGGCCCGCCCCCTCCAACACACTGGCACGAAGGGTCGAAGAACTCCGCTTGCGCTATGCCTCAAGCGATTACAACGAACGCCGTTGAGGCTCGGTGGTGCGACGCCTCGGAAAGTTCAAGCATCGGCCCGACGGCTTTGACGGAATTGAGTGGGTGTCATGCCCGTGGCGGCCCGGAATGCCCGAGTGAATGCGCTGTGATCATAAAACCCACAGGCATGGGCGATCTCGGCCACGGGCTTTTGACTCTCCTCCAGCCATCGGGAGGCCGCCGCCAGTCGGGTGTGGGAAATCAACTGGCTCGGGGTGGTTCGGAAAAGCTTCTTGATGAGGCGGGCGAAGCGGACCGGCGGGATGCCCGCTCGCTCTGCCAGCGAAGTCGGGCTCAACTCCTCATCATAGTGGGCCTCGAGGTGATCCAGGGCTGAGGCCAGTCCGGCCGGAATCCGCCCGGCTCCGGCGGGCACCTGAAGGTCTCGGGAGATGCCCACCAGGCCGATGATTTGTCCGTGGTCATCGCGAATGGCAAACTTGGTGGTGAAGCACCATCCGGTCTTTCGGCGCGGGTACCAATGCAGTTCCAGCTTCTCAATGATGGGTCGCCCTGTTCGCAGAACCGCCTCATCTTGCCGGGCAAATCGGGTCGCCAACTCGATCGGGTAGACTTCGCGCACCGTCTTGCCCACCAGGTCCTGGGTGCGTCGAAAACCCACTCTCTCGGCGAGGGATTGATTGACCGCGGTGTAGCGACCGGCGGTGTCCTTCACAAAGAATGCGGTGTCGGGCATATGCTCGAAAATCTCTGCATACAGACTCACGGGAAGGTGAGTCACTGCAGGCACCTTGTCGGCCACGCCTGTGCGGACTTTGACGGACATGATCAGAGGCTGCTGCAAGACCCGCTTCAGGGCGATGTCAGAGTGAAGAGAATGATCCGTATGCAGACCAATGACTCGCCCGGGTTCCGAGGGCGCTTTCGCACCCACGGATTCGGCGGGACCGTGTTCTTGCTGACCTGCCTGACTGCGTTGGCCCAAGGCTCTCGGGAGGATTACCAACGAGCCATGAGCCTGGCTCAACGCACTGAAAACACGGTGTTCCAGGCCTCGATCCAACCCCAATGGATCGCCGGTGGTGGCGGCCAATTCTGGTATCGGGTGGCGACCGGCCCCGATCGACAGGATTTCCTCTTCGTGGATCCGGAACGGGGCACTCGAGAAGCGCTCTTTGACGCCGCGACGCTGGCGACCCACCTCTCCACGGCCCTCGGCAGTCCAGTAGCTCCCGAATCCTTGAAACTGGATTCTCTCACCGTGCAATTGGAAGGCGAGCGCCGGACGCTCCGTTTCCGGCAGGGAGGAAAGCGATGGAAAGCCACGGTTCCGGAGCTGGTGCTGGAGCCGGACCCTAAGCCCGAGGACCCGCTGCCGATGGCTTCGGCACAGCGGATCCCCAAGCGGTCCCGCAACACGGGTGAGGAGACGGAGATCCTCCTGGTCAATAGGACGACCGAAGATGTCGAACTGTACTGGCTAGACGATCAGGGAACGCGCAGGCCGTACGGTCGTCTGCGCCCGGGAGCCGAACGCCGTCAGCACACCTTCGCCGGGCATGTCTGGCTCGGGACCGACCGAAACGGCAGTGTTCTAGGCGCATTCACCGCACAGGAAAGCGAGGGGCGAGCGGAGTTTGTCGCGCCACTCGACGGGGCCAAGGCACCTGCCGCATCGGCAGATACGCCTCCAGGACCCCAGTCCAGTCCGCAGGATTCACCCGACGGAAAATGGACGGTCGAACTGAGCGAGAATAACTTATTCCTGCGACCCAAAGCCGGCGGAGAGACCGTGCGCCTGAGCCAGGACGGCACCACTGAGGATGCCTATCACTCCGACGTGCAGTGGTCTCCAGACTCTACTCATCTGGTGGCACGGCGGGTCCAAGGAGTCTCCTCACGCACCGTCTCCTGGATCGAAGCGGCCCCGAAGGATCAGCTTCAGCCTAAGGTGCATTCACACACCTATCCCAAGCCAGGAGATCCCCTGCCCCACCCGCGTCTTCGGGTCTTTGCTGTGGATGGATTTCGCCAATATGACGTGGACGAGAAGCACTATCCAACGCCCTTCACCGAGAGCGGGGCGCTGGAGGTTCAATGGGCTCCAGACAGTCGGGAATTTTACATCAACTACAACCAACGAGGCCATCAGGTGTACCGGATATTGGCCGTCAACCGCACTGGAAAAGTCCGCACCGTGGTCGAGGAAGCCCCAAAAACCATGGTGGACTGGACTGCTAAGACCTGGCGTCACTGGCTGCACCCGCGCGGCGAACTCGTGTGGATGTCCGAACGCAGCGGTTGGTGCCACCTGTGGCGGATCGACATCGCCACCGGCACCGTGAAGAACCCGATCACGCAGGGCAACTGGGTGGTGCGCTCGGTCGAACACGTCGATGAAAAACGCCAACAAGTCTGGATTTTTGCAGGCGGAATTCGACCCGGGCAGGATCCCTACTACCTGCACCTTGCGCGGGTGAATCTGGATGGCACTGGGTTGACGGTACTCACCGAGGGCGACGGTACCCACAAGGTCCAGTTTTCACCCGACCGCCGCTGGTTCCTCGACACCTGGTCTCGGGTAGACCAACCGCCCATCACCGAACTGCGCAGCGCAACCGACGGCCGCAAGGTGCTGGAACTCGAGCGGGCCGACATCACCCGACTCTTGGCCTCCGGATGGACCGTCCCGGAACGGTTCACCGCCAAAGGTCGCGACGGAACCACCGACATCCATGGCATCGTCATCCGCCCATCGCACCTCGATCCGAAGGCCCGCTACCCGGTGATCGAAGAGATTTACGCCGGGCCCCAGGGCGCGTTCGTGCCGAAGGAATTCGGCCGATTAACCCGGCAACACGCCCTGGCCGAACTGGGCTTCGTGGTGGTCCAAATCGACGGCATGGGCACTAGCCAACGCTCCAAGGCCTTTCATGATGTCGCCTGGAAGAACCTCGCCGACGCCGGATTTCCAGACCGGAAACTCTGGATCCGGGCGGCCGCTCAATCGCGTCCCTGGATGAACCTCAGCCGCATCGGTCTCTACGGTGGAAGCGCCGGTGGACAGAACGCCCTCCGCGGCCTGCTGGACCACGGGGATTTCTACCAGGTGGCCGTGGCCGACTGCGGGTGCCATGACAACCGGATGGACAAAATTTGGTGGAACGAGCAATGGCTCGGTTGGCCCGTGGATGAGGCCTACCGCCGCAGTTCCAATGCCGAGGACGCCCACAAGCTGTCGGGCAAACTCCTCCTCATCGTGGGCGAGGTAGACACCAACGTGGATCCGGCCAGCACCTTGCAAGTCAGCGCTGCACTGGTTCGCGCGGACAAGGACTTCGAGTTGCTCGTCATGCCTTCAACCAACCACGGTGCCGCCGAGACCCCGTACGCCAGCCGACGCCGCATGGATTTCTTCGTGCGGCACTTGCTGGGTCGGGAGCCTCGCTGGCACTGACCTTGTGAACAACCCGGGCTCCGTTCAGGCCAGCAGTGCCTGAATGGGGTGGGATTCTTCGACACCGGTCAGTCGCTGATCGAGTCCCTGACTCTTGAAGGTGAACCGGCGGTGGTCCACGCCCATGCATTTCAGGATGGTGGCATTCAGGTCGTTGATGTGCACCGGGTTCTCCACAACGTTGTAGCTGAAGTCATCCGTCTCGCCGTAAGAGATACCGCCCTTGATTCCGCCGCCCGCCATCCACATACAGAAATTCCGCGGATGGTGGTCGCGACCGTAGTCGGTGCGAGTGAGGCGCCCTTGAGAATACACGGTTCGACCGAACTCGCCGCCCCAGATGACGAGTGTGTCCTCTAGGAGACCCCGGGCCTTGAGATCATGAATCAACGCCGCGGAAGCTTGGTCGATGTCCTTGCACTGGGCGCGAATCTCAGTCGGCAAATTGCCATGCTGGTCCCAACCCCGGTGCAGAATCTGAACACACCGCACACCCCGCTCGACCAGTCGGCGGGCCAACAGCGCACTGGCCGCAAAGGTCCCCGGCTTCTTCACCTCGTCACCATACAAGTCGGTGGTGGCCTTGGACTCGCTGGAAAAATCCACCAAGTCCGGGACGCTGCTCTGCATGCGGAAGGCCATCTCGTACTGGGCGATGCGGGTCAGCGTCTCCGGATCACCCCAGCGCTCATGAGTCTTGGCATTGAGGCGATTGAGGGCATCGAGCACCACACGCCGATCCTCGCGGCTGACTCCCGGCGGATTGTCGATGTACAGCACGGGGTCACCGATGGACCGCAAGGCCACGCCGGTGTAGCGGGTGGGTAAATACCCACTGCTCCACATGCGAGTGAAGAGCGCTTGGGCATCGGCCTTGGAAGACCAGTTCGGAGTTAGCACCACGAAGGCGGGCAATTCATTGTTCTCGCTGCCCAGACCGTAGGCCAACCAAGAGCCCAGACTCGCCTTGCCCGGAACTTCGCTGCCGGTCATCACGAACGTGCAGGCTGGATCGTGATTAATGGCGTTGGTCTGAACCGACTTGAGCACCGCAATTTCGTCCACCACCCGAGCCGTGTGCGGGAGCAACTCACTAATCCAGCGTCCGCTCTGGCCGGCTTGATTGAAGTTGAACATGGTCGGCGCCACCGGAAAACGGGTCTGCCCCGAGGTCATGGTGGTGATGCGCTGACCGTTGCGAACCGAGTCCGGAAGGTCCTTGTCGAAATACTCTTGAAGCTTCGGTTTGTGGTCCCACAAGTCGAGCTGGGACGGGGCCCCATTCATGTGCAGGTAAATGAGGCGCTTGGCCTTGGGCGCGAAGTGCGGAAATCCCGGCAACGGTGGATGAATCCGCGCAACCGCAGGATCCGCAGCCCCCAGCAACTTGCCGGCTCCTAGCGTGGCGAGTGCCAGTCCGCCAAGGCGGATGCCTGCATTGCCAAAAAACTGACGTCGGGTCTGATTCAGTTGAAATTCGAGCAGGGGATTCATGATCAGTTGCGGGTCACGGTTTCGTCGAGGTTGAGCAGCAAGTTGGCCGTCAGCGTGTAAGCAGCCAGTTCGGTTTCCGGGAGGCCAGAGCGCGGGACTGATTCACCCACACGGATCGCCTTACGGGCCGATTCCGGATCCGCCTGATAGCGTTCCAAACAACGGTCCAAGGTGGTCCGAACGACTTCCATCTCCGTCCCGCTGGGCGAACGGGACAGGAGTGTTTTGAAGGCGAAGCGAATGCGATCCTCCGGACGGGTTCCGCCCTCGGTCATCATCCGGCTGGCCAACCCGCGTGCGGCTTCAAAGTGCTGAATATCATTGAGGAGCTGCAGGGCCTGCAAGGGAGTGTTGCTGCGCTCACGCCGAGAGCAGAACTGCTCCCGATTCGGAGCATCGAAGGTGGCCATGAACGGCGGGGGCGCGGTGCGTTTGAAGAACACGTAGAGGCTGCGACGGTAGTGAGAGGAACCAGTCTCTTGACGGTAATTGCGAGTATTGGAGCCACTGTAGGCCACCGGTTCCCAAATGTTCGGCGGTTGATAGGGGCGAACTCCCTTTCCTCCCACGGTCCCGTCCAGAAGCCCAGAAACAAACAAGGCATTGTCGCGCAACTGCTCGGCATCCAGTCGGAAACGCGGACCACGAGCCAACCAACGATTCTCCGGATCACGTTGCAGTAGAGCCGGCGGTAGGACCGCCGACTGACGGTATGCCGCCGAGGTCACAAGGGAGCGAACCAGCGCCTTCACATCCCAGCCGGATTCCTGAAAGGTCACCGCCAGCCAGTCGAGCAGTTCCGGATGACTGGGAGGCTCGCCCTGCGAACCAAAATCGTCGGCAGTTTTCACCAAACCCACTCCGAAGAACTGCTGCCAGAACCGATTGACCGTCACCCGGGCGGTGAGCGGATGATCCGGAGACACCAACCAACGGGCCAAATCGAGGCGATTGGGGAGCGCTCCGGACGGTTTCATCGCGGGGAAGACCGCGGGTACCGCACGGCCGACCTTCTCGCCCGGGGCATCGTACTGACCGCGCACCATGACGAAGCTCTCACGGGGTTTATCCATGTCGCGCCAGATGAAGGTCTGCGGAATCTGATCCCTGAATTTATCCCGCTGCTGACGCAAGTCCGCCACGGTGGCATTGAGCGGATCCAAAGTGGCCCGGGTTTCCGAACACACCTTGGCCAAGTAATGCTCCCGGAGCATCCGAGTTTGTTCAGGCGTCCGCTGGTCGGGTGCCACGTCCTTGAGGATCTTTCGGAGATTCTCCGGCACTTCCTTAGGCTCCTTGCCCTGATTTTGAGCAATCCACGCCGAGAGAGAAAACCGCGGGTCCCGAGCTGGATCGATGCGACCCACGATCCCGGCGCGATCCCAATGAACTAACCCTCCATGCTGCGTGTAGGCGACCCCGGTGACGGGTTGTCCGACTTTAAGTCCCACGGCTTCGGCATCGAACTCCAAGCGCACCCACTCTCCGACCTGAGGCAAGGGCCCCGCATGCTGGCGGCTGGGCTTGCCTTGGGTACCCCAATCGGTGACTCCCGCATCGCCCCAGACCACACGGTGTTCCCAGTCACCCTGAAAGAATTGGAGCATGACCATTTTGGGCGTGGAGGCCGGATCCAAACGAACCCAGGCAAACACCTTGGCCGATGTGGGAACTTCAAGGGACAGGCCCTCATAGACCGCCTGAATCAACCCATCTCCCCGCTGCTTGAGGGCAGACTGACCAAACTTCACCGGTCCCTCGGACGATTTCACCCAAGCGGGAGCACCCTGGACACGGGCTCCAGCCGGAGTCCCATCTTCCAGCCAAACCGTCTCGATCTCTCGGGCCGGTGGTTGCGGGTTCAGGGTGGCGGGATCGGTGTAAGACACGCTTTGAACGCGGGCCTCCACCGCCTTCTCCGCCTCCTGAATAGCCGTCTCCATTTCGGCAAGTTTCTGAAAATCTTTTTCCGACTTTACCGAAGCCACCGGCGGAGTGCGCAGCGCGTTTCCATCCATCGCGGGATCGGCTGCGCTGTGGAAGAACGCATAGAGCGAATAGAACTCCTTCTGGGAGATGGGGTCGAATTTGTGGTCGTGGCAGACGGCGCATCCGGCCGTCAACCCCATCCACGCCTGCGCGGTGGTGGAGGTCCGCTCGACCGCGTAGCGGAACACGAACTCGGCATCGATGGCACCGCCCTCACCCGTGGTGACGTTGTTGCGATTGAAACCTGTGGCCACCAACTGATCCTGAGATGGATTAGGGAGAAGATCTCCCGCCAACTGCTCCACGGTGAATTGATCGAAGGGTAGATTGCGGTTGAAAGCCCGGACCACCCAATCGCGGTAGGGCCAGATCTGGCGTTCATTATCCAGATGGAGCCCGTGGGTATCGGCGTAGCGCGCGACGTCGAGCCAATGGCGCCCCATTTGTTCGCCATACTGCGGGCTATCCATCAAGCGATCGACCCAACGCTCATAGCCCCCGGGACCGGAGTCCGCCAAGAACGCGTCCACTTCGGCCGGCGTCGGTGGGAGCCCTCGAAGGTCCATGCTCAGGCGGCGCAACAATGTTGATGGATCCGCCTCGGGCCCCGGAGATACGCCCTCGCGCCGCCGGCGGTCCGCCAGAAAAACATCAATGGGACCGGAGGCTTTGTCCGCGATCAACGGAGGCTGAACCTTGCGAGGTACTTCAAAGGCCCAGTGTTTTTGGTAGGGGGCTCCCTGTTGAATCCACCGGCGCAAAAGCTCCTTCTGAACGGCGCTGATCGTCTTGTGGGATTCCGGCGGCGGCATGATCGAGTCCGGATCGTTCGTCTCGAGACGTTGCCAGAGTTCACTGGCTTTTAGATCGCCGGGCCGAATGGCCACTCGGCCCTCTTTGTTGGGAGTAAAGGCTCCCTCTGCAGTATCTAGGCGCAGACCCGCTTTGCGCTTCTTGGCATCCAACCCATGACAGGAAAAGCAGTTGTCGGAAAGAATGGGGCGAATGTCCTGATTGAAGGTCAGGTCTGCAGCCAAGGCCGAAACAACCGCGACCGTCGCCATCGCCGGAATCCACCGGAATGCGCTTTGAACCACGCGGATGGGAAGCATGACTGAAGTGTGTCTTGTGATCGTAGAGATTCAACTCCACAGGCCAAAGTTTTTAGGGAAACCTTCTCTCGGTTTACTCGCTTGCTCTCCGCTCACAGCGCAAGCCAGTGGGGGTGACAGTGGTGGATTGAAAATAGGTTTTTCGACCGAGCATCGGTCGGGACTTCAAATCTACGGCGCCTGCACCTGCCCGGTGCAGATTCGGAAGGTGCGCCCTACCGGGCGCAAAATGGGAGGGTGCGCCCTACCGGGCGCAGAATTGGAAACAAAAAACCCCGGGGCCGTAGCCCTAGGGTTTTTCGATAAGCGCTCTTTGAAGGTTTCTTGAACGTCTCCTCAATAATCCAACTAAACAAAGTCAGGATCGTCGAGGAAAGACCCTCAGAAAACTGGCTTAGTTACCAGCCTTGACCGGAGAAGCAACCGGCTCCGGACGGGTCGGAACTACAGGAACAGACACCTTGACGTTGGCGGACTGCTGGATCGCCGAAGGCATTCCGGCCGGCAGGATCATCGTGTTAGCGACAACAGAAGCCGCAGCGGGGTCGAACATCTGGCCGCCGCACACTTCGTAGGAGGCACCCCGGTAAGACACCGTCACGCAACCGGACCAAACAGCAACCACACCGTTGTCGGTGACCTGGTACTCCGAGGAACGAATGACTGCCGTCACGGTCGAACCCTTAACGATGTAGGAGGACTGTGAAGAAGTTTTCTTCACGTAACCGGCCACCGAACCCACCTTGAGATTGATCTTGGTGGTGATCACCGGCTCAGCACCGGACTTGTCGAAGGAAAGCTCGTCAAAGGAAATCGAGGAATCCGGAAGAACGACGACGGTCGGACCGTTGTCGGCAAGATACAGGTTAGCCTGAGCGCCGGCACCGGTCTCGATCTTTTGGCCTGTCCTAACAGCCTCGCCCACGAACGCGGCCTGACCGTCTACCTTGACGCTGCCCTTGACTCCGGTGAGCTCAGCTTTGCCAGTTTCAGCGGCAGAGAGAGAGGAACCCGCCAAAATCGCGGTGATCGCGCAGAGGCCGGCGAAGCGGGGAGAGATCCCGATCATTTTCATGGTATCGCGTGTGAGAGGTTGAATTTTGTTTCTTCCGGAGGTTAGGAACCGACCTTGGGAAGTCAACCGGGAATTCCAAGGAAACCACCCACCAAGTTCGGCCTAATTTTTCTGATCTGCAGTAACCATGAGCTGGCAAGGTCCTAGAATCAAGACTTTGCCGCCACGATTTCAACCATCCCGGCGGACCATAACTCCCATGCATCCAGCAATTGACCCGATTGCTCCACATTCGGAGAGCGCATAGGAAGCCGAACCGACCCTACCGCGATTCCTTCATGAGACAGAACTACTTTCAGGGAACCCAGGTACCCGTTCTGACTCAGAATCTCAATGAGGCGAATGGAATGCCGCTGAGCACGACGGGCGACCAACCAATCGCCTCGGGCGGCCGCCACCTGCATGGCTCGGTACAAAGGCGCCGCAAGGTTGTAGGTCGATCCCACGGCTCCAGTGGCTCCCAGAGCGAGAGCCGGCAACAGCAGGTCATCGCACCCGTAAAGCAACTCCTGCCCCGGACTTAAGGCCGCCACACAGCGCTGCAGCAGCACCAGGTCCGGATTACTGAACTTGAGCCCAGCCATCGTGGGAATCCGCTGGGAGGCCTGAAGGAGAAATCGATCCGAGGCCAAATGGATTCCGGTCATAGCCGGCAGGTCATAGGCGTGAAACGGCAGACCAGGAGCCCCGGAGGCAATGAAAGCGCTCGACTCAACCCAAGCTTCGACATCCGCCGGCTTAAAATAGCTCGGAGCCAGAGCGGCGATGCCCGTTGCGCCAAATTTCTGAGCGTGCACCGCCAATTCACGCGCCTCCCGCAGGCAATTGGAACCCACATGAATAATGCACCGCAAAGAAGTGCCTTTGAGAACAGAAATCCAGCGTTCGGCCAATTGGCAGCGTTCGATCGCGCTGAGGGAGTGACTCTCGCCAGTGGTGCCGTTGACAAAGACCCCATCTACACCCTGCTGAACCAATCGAGTGGCCAGAGCCTCCACAGGCCCCAAGTCCAAGGTTCCGTCTGGGGCGAAGGGAGTGACCGGGGCAGCAATCAGGGGAACTCGGACCGGAAGTTGGGTGTTGGGGGGCATGGCTAGACTGGAAGTCTCGTCAGCGCTTCGATTTGAATGCAACGCGGGAAAACACAAGCAACCAGTCAACGCGGATCACTTTCCGGGTTTAAAAAGTACGGATGCGTACTATTCTCTCAAAAACTGAGGTCAAATATGCCCATACCCACTGTCGCTCCTGAAGCCGTCGCCGCCGCCAAAACTCAACTCAACCAGCACTTGCTGGAGATCATTGAGTGGCATTTCAACCCCGCCACCGGGTGCTCCTTCTGGCTGGATTGGGCTCGCAAAAACTGGGATCCGCGCAAGGAAATCACCTGCTTCGAAGACATGCTGAAGTTTTCCCACTTCCAGGATGAATCACTGCGCGACTTGCAGCCCGAGGTTTGGGTCCCGGCCGAGTTTAAGAGCAAGCCCTTCAACATCTTCGAAACCGGTGGCACCACCGGTATGCCCAAACAGCGCATCGGATGGAACGACTACAAAGTCGATTACTCCGAGTTCAGCGACAAGATCGACGACGCCCACTTCCCGCGCGGCGGCGCCTGGCTGATGATGGGGCCGACCGGTCCGCGCCGTCTGCGCCTGGCCATTGAACATCTGGCCAATGTCCGCGGCAGCTCCTGCTACTTCATTGATCTGGACCCACGCTTCGTAAAGAAACTCTTGTCGAACAAGCAGTACGACGTGGCCAAGCAGTACATGGCCCACGTGGTGGACCAGGCCGCAACCATTCTGAAGCACCGCAAGGTCAGCGGACTCTTCACCACGCCTAAGTTGCTGGAAGCCTTGGCCGAGCAAGTGAACCTCTGGGAAGCGGGTATCCGCGGCGTCTTCTGCGGCGGCACCTCCATGAAGCCGCAGGAAGTGCGCTTCATCGTCGAAGAACTGCTTGAAGGACGCATCGGATTCTACCCCACCTACGGCAACACCCTGATGGGTCTCGCTGCTAGCGTGCCTCTGCAACCGGAAGACAACTTCAGCGTGACCTACTATGCACCGCAGCCGAGAGCCGTCCTGCGCGTGGTCAAACCCAACGCGACCGATGAGTTGGTCAACTACGGCGAATTCGGCCGCGTGGAACTCACCACCCTGACCCGCGAGTTCTTCATGCCGCGGTTCTTGGAACGCGACGAGACCATCCGCCGTGCGCCGCGCCCGCCTTATGCCTGGGATGGCGTGGGTGATGTGCGTCCGTTCGGTGCGATGGAGAAGACCATCGTCGAGGGCGTGTACTGACGCTCCGGGCGGCCTTAGCCCGAAATCCCGACGCTGCAACGCCGACTTGGGTAGACCCGGTCGGCGTTTTTGCGTTTCGGAATCTCAACCCTCTTGGAGACTCCAAGCTTCAAGGGCTCTGAGCCGGCTTCGCTAATGAATTTGTCTCAGTCTGGGCCGCATCCTTGCCGATCTTCTCCGATTTCGACTGGAAAACGTGGGAATAGCGCAGTCGTTCGGGCAAATCAGAATCCAATCGCCCGGCGCTCCACCGCCAACCGACGTACGCCGTGAGAGCCAGCACCAGATACAAACGCCACGGCCGGCGGGTCTCCTCGAAGGGATCCACCAGGTCGCGGGTTGAACCCGGCGGCAACTCGGCGATGGCGGTCAAACGGGTGCCGAAAGGCACATTAATCCGCGCCTTGGCATTCACGGCCCAACCATTGGCGTCGAGGATGGGGCCCAGGTTCCGCTTGCGGAGTTTGATGTAGGTCATCACTAGCGACGGTCCCGAGATGAGGACCATGATGCCTAGGATGGCACCCACCATGGCAAAGGCGCCCTGCAACCAAAGGTCCTTACCCAAAGTAGCCACTGCCGAAAAAAAACCACCGATGGCCCCAAATGCCACGCCCAGGGCGGCCACAGTGCCGATATCCACTTTCGGCGGCACGCTCACCGTAGGCGTCGCCGCCGTAGGTGCCCCCCCCTTGCTGACCACCGCTGTCGCGGCCGCTGTGAGTTTTTGGTTGGCTGCCGCATCCGCCTCGGCCGCCCGCTTAGCGATTTGCTCTTCCACCCAACGAACGAAGCGCTTGTAAGGCTGCCAAAAGGCCTGACGGAGGCTGATGGGGTTGGCCACGATCTTGGTGATGGTGGCGTCATAATCGAGCCCCTTGCGGTCGTAGAACACGCCGTTGCGACCCACCATCAGGTTCTCGTCATCGCCCTGGGAAAAAATGGCTACCACGGTCATCTTCTGGCTGTTCGCCTTGCGCACGCACTCCACGTAGGCCAAGTAGGCTCCGGCAAGGCTGGCCATCACCGCATGCTTGGCCGGGTCGACCACCGTGATACACAGGGAGCACGAACGCTGATCCAGAAATAGCGTGCCGGCCTGAAAGATCGCGGGAGATCCTCCATCGTAGAGATCCCGGAAATTCACGAAGTTGGTCGCCAAGACGATGAGGTCTCGGTGGAAACGGACAAGCTTTTCGACTGAGGCGACTCCGGATGCTTCCGGCTCGAGTTCCTGATCACGGGCGATGAGCGTAGCGATTACCGACCGTGCAGAACTCTGGAGAATGTGCCGCACCCGGACAATGCCCAGGGTTTCGACACGGACTCCCGCTTTAGTCCCCAACCACGCCGTATGAGGAGCCAAGCGGTACTGAAGAGTCTGCCACTCCTCCTCGGCAAGGCTCTCGCGGTCTCCCAAGAGCGGTGCAACGGAGGCCGAACGGAATACGGCAATGGCGGCGGCATGAGCCGGGTTGAGACCCGTGACCAAGGACAGCGGTTGACCAGGAACAATCCGAGACAAGGGGAAACCGGAGACCTCCTGCGCTGACACGGTCAGGTCCTTGGTCAAGAGCGCCTTGTAATCGTCCTCGGTGCGGTTGAGGAGCAATGAAAGACGACCTTCAAAGGCAGCCAAGCGACAGCGACCGAAGTAGTCGTCGATTTTGGCCTTCACCGCCTGCATCGCGGCTGCAGCCGCAGCCGTCGCTGGACCCGCCGGAAGAATCTTCGTCGCTTCGGATTCGGAGGCGCTCACCCAGGCATCGAACCGGGTTAATTCGCCGAAGAACTCCTCGAGTTTCACTGCATCGATGCCCGGCTTGCCACTGCGGTCCATCACCGATCCGACGGCGGCCATCGCTTCACGAACCACTTGCTGAATCGCGGTGTCGTCGGCCGATTCCGGGAGGATCACCCCGTCGCCATTGAAAACAGTATTGGCGAAGCTCTGTGTTGCCGCCGCGGCGTCTGCAACCGTGATGACCCCGGCCTCGGCCTTGCCCAATTGTCGGAGGATGACCCGGGCCGAACCCAAGATCTGCCGCCCCTCCGGAATGCTGTCGTTGATCGCGGAGAGAGAAACTCCGTCGCGGCCCGTCACGAGATCATCGGCATTCTTGAGCATCGATCCGGCCCAGCGGATCGCGGCGATGAGCTCCTGCGCTCGAATGCGCCCGTCTGCGTCGGTGTCGATGAGTGCGGCGGTCTTGGAATCAAATTCGATGCCCGCGGTCGGACACGCCAAGGCCACCCAGAGTTTCTGGTCCAACTGGTCCAGGTTCATGAGGTCGGCTCCGGTCTGGAGCTTCACCTGATCGAACCCGCCGGCGCGGAAGAACTGCCAGAGGTGCGGAGGCCGGGGGGCGGAGGCGGGCGGTATTTGCATGGGCGGACAACAGCGTTGGTGACGACCAATAACAGCGGGATCCATCGGACGCCACCCAGTGTATCGGTCGATTCCGAGGTGGAATTCACCCAGGCAGGGTGATCTCCGGCGGAGGCGGGGATTCCTTGAGACGGCGATGCATCTCCGGATCCGAGCGCTTCAGAAGCTCGAGACGTTTCACGACCCCGTCACCCCCTGCCCCGCCGCTGAAGCAGGCATCGAGCCGGGTGTACGGCTTGAACGGCTGAGGTAGCCCGATCACCCGTGCCCGATCCGGCGTCCACTCGGCTACGGGACGCCGATCGAGAATCATCCAACTGTAGGGCAAACTGCGCAGATCCACCCCGGCACGACGCCCGAATTGAACCCACTCCCCGTCAGTAAAGGCCTCGGTCGGGGCCTTGGCAAAGAAGTGGCACCAATCGGTCTCCCGACCGGCGACCTGAAGTCCGCAGGTCTGACGGTGCGGACACGGAGCAACAATGTGGAATTCTTCCCGCAACTGCTCACGCAGGGTGATTAAGCCTCGACTGCAAGCATGGGTGCCGGGTTCCAACCACAAGATGCACTGGGCCGCTCGCACGGCCGTCATCAGTCGAGGCAAATCGTCTCGATGCAATTCATTAAGCACATGACTGATCACCAACGTGGTGCAGGAGTCCGCCCCGGACGCATCAGGCTCTGCTCGAAGACCCGGAAAGCGCTCCCGAGCCCTTCGGGCGGCAAATTGCATGGCTAGAGCGGAACGGTCGTGGAGGCGGACCTCCGAGAAGGTGGCCGGCCCAAAGGCATCGACCACGCAACGCGAGGCCACACCGCTGCCGCATCCCCAGTCCAGCAAGGAACCCGACGGCGGGGCCCAACCCAGACGCAGCAACTCAGACAAGGCCGCCCCCCACTTCCAGGCGATCCGTTGAGCATAGGTAAAGTCGTAGCTCGCGAGATCCGACACGGAGCGCCAGTAGGGCTCACGCACAGGCTCCGAGCGCAGGAACAACGCTCGAAGTCGTTCCAGAGAAGCCCAGTCCACTTCCTCCCAAGTCATGACTCCGTCGGGGTTTCGGATGAAACCGGGGCCACTGAAACCGGGGCCACGGATCCGGGCAACTCAAAGCCCAATCGCTCCGCCAGACGCTGACGGCTAATTCCGTGAAATGCGGCGAAATCGGCCACAGCTCGAGCCCGAGCCTCGGTGTCACCCAGAGGGGTCTTACGACGGATGGCCGCAATCATCAGATTTTTGCCGGTGTGCTCGGTCGAAATAAACTCGAAGACCCGGGTCTCGTAGCCAGCCCACTCGAGCAGTAAGGCCCTCAGCGCGTCCGTCGCGAATTCTGCGTGACGTTCCCGAAAAATGCCGTGACGCAGCGAGCCGGCCAGCGGCGCAGACACCGACAATTGGGGCCGAACCTCCCGATGGCAGCAGGGCGAGACCAACAACAGCGCCGCTCCAGACTGCACCCCCTTGGCCAACGCCTCGTCGGTCGCGGTGTCGCAGGCGTGCAAGGCCATCACTACCGAAGCGGACTCAAGACGGCTTGAGGCGATGTCTCCGGCCTCGAACTTCAACCGGGTGAATCCGCAACGGCCGGCCACGGCCCTCCCCTGCTCGACGAGACCCGAGCGCACCTCGACACCCAAGGCCGTGACCGTTCCGGTGCGAGTTTTGGAAAGGTGCTCATAGGCCGCAAAAGTCAGATAGGCTTTGCCGCAGCCCATATCCACTAAGTGCAATGGGACGGTCGGATCCAGGTGAGCCCCGACCAATAGCGGCTGAAGCACCTCAACAAACCGATTAATCTGCCGGAACTTGGCCTCCATCCCGGCCTTGATCGATCCATCGGCCGCGGTAACACCCAACTCTTTGAGCCAGACCGAATGACCCGGGACCGGCCGCTCCTTAGCCCGATCGTGGGCCGTATCGGGCACTTCAGTGACTTCGGGCTTGCCCAACAGCATTCGGGTCGGCCGCCCCTTGCGGAAGGTGAGCTGGGCCGTGCCAGTCGTTGTCGACAAGAAGCCATTGAGGAACTGCTGACCCAGAAGGTCGCGCAACAACTCGATCGCCTCGCTGTGCGAGAAATTCTTGGTCACATCCCGCGTCGGATGGCGATACACGAAGGACAGCACGGTCGTGTCCTTGAGAGACACAGGCCGGATGAACACATTGCGAATGCCATCAGGTTGCAGCGGCGCACCGAGGTTCAGCCGGACCAGGGTCCCGTCTTGAGCGCTCTGACGCACGTGGTCCAGAAAATCGTCCACCGTCTTGGAACTCATGACCGCTGAAACTAACCGATCGCGGGAGTCGGGGACAGGACGCTTTCTGAGGGTAGCGGTCCGGCCAGGCGCAAGTCCGCCACACACTCTACGTGCTGGGTCTGAGGAAACATGTCCAGCGGCTGAACCGTCTCCAACAAATAGCGTCCATCGGCGCACAGAATCTTGAGATCTCGCGCCAATGTGGCGGGGTGGCACGAGACATAGAGAATTTGGCCCGGCCCCGTCCGACGCAGCACCTCCAGGCTCGGAGGACGACAACCAACCCGCGGAGGGTCGAGCAGCACCGAGGTCTGGGAGGGATCCCATTTGGCCAAAAGACTCGGGAGAACCTGATCGGTATCGCCCGCCACATACGATCCATTGTGGATGCCGCGAGATTCCTGATTACGACGGGCCGCCCGGATGGCCGGAGCATCTAACTCAACCCCCACAAAACTTTCCACGACATCGGCCACCTCCAGGCTAAAGAAGCCCACCCCGCAGTAAGCATCGACCAAGTGCCGGGCTCCGTGACTGCGCAGTCGTTCCTTCACCACCCGAACCAGCTCCGGCAGCAGCAGGAAGTTATTCTGGAAAAAGGAATGTTCCGGCACCTCCCAGCCCGGGGCTTCCATGCGAAGGACCGTCTTGATCCCGCCCTTGGGTGGTGGATTGCGTCGCCACTGTGTGATGGCCTCGTTGATGGCCGGTTCGGCGATCACACACGACTCGATGTCGCACACCAGGCCACAGTCAGTGCGTATAAAACCCAAGTTCAATTTCTGGGCCGGCTTGTTCCACTGGCTACGGACCAAGACGCGGTTGCGATAATGGTAGGGGTTCGGACACGGGATCACCGGTTGGACCACGGACGGATCAAACCCACCAACACGACGGAAGAGCTCGCTGATTTGCCGGTGCTTCCAGCGGAGCTGGGCCGCGTAGTCTATGTGCTGGTATTGGCACCCCCCGCACTCACCGAAATAAGTGCACTTCGGAGTCACCCTCTCGGTGGAGGCGGTGAGGATCTTTACCAACTCGGCCCGACCGAAACTCTTCTTCACCTCGGTGAGCTTGGCCTCGACCACATCGCCCGGTGCGGTGAACGGGATGAACACCACGAATTCACCCACCCGGCCGACGCCTTCCCCACCAAAGGCAAGGTCGGTGATTTCCAGACGCAGCCGCTGGCCGGCGAGGGGCAGTCCGTTGGGCAATGTTTCCACCCCGCCGAATTGCCACGAATCGGGCCTCCGACAAAAGGACGGACTTGAGAGAAGTGACTATTCCCCGTTGGGATAGGACCCGAGGATTTTCACAAAACTGCAGTGCTGACCCAGCATTTCGATCGCTTTAGCCACCTTTGTGTCCTCGGCGTGGCCGTCGATGTCGGCAAAGAAGAAATACTCCCACGCCTTCCGCTTTGAGGGCCGCGACTCGATCTTAGTCATGTTAATGCGGAAGCGGCGAAAGGGAGCCAGCGCCCGATGCAATGCCCCAGCCTCATCCCGCAAACTAAACATCAGGCTCGTGCGATCGGCCCCAGAACTAGGACCACATTGGCGGCCCAGCACCAGGAACCGAGTGGCGTTGGCCGAGTTGTCCTGGATGTCCCGTTCGAGGATGGGAATTTTGTATCGCTCGCCTGCCAGTTCGCCGGTGATGGCCGCTGCGTGTTTTTCCTTCGCGGCCAATTCGGCTGAACGCGCATTCGAACTGGTCTCAACCACTTCGGCCTGAGGCAGGCTGCGCTGAATCCAACCCCGGCACTGGGCCAGCGTCTGCGGATGAACGTAAAGTTTGCGAATGTCCTCGCGGCGCCCCTTGGCGGCCAAGCAGTGGGAGATCTTGAGAACAATTTGCGAGACGATCTTCAGGTCACTGTCCACGAACATGTCCAACGTGTGGGTGACCACGCCCTCGGTGGAATTTTCGACAGGCACGACACCATAGTCGGCCTGCTGTCGCGACACCTCGTTGAACACATCGGCGATGGTCCTCTGAGGAGCATAGGCAAGCGACGCACCGAAGCGGCGCAAGGCGGCTTGATGGGTGAAGGTCGCTTCAGGCCCGAGATACGCGATGGTCAGGCTCCGCTCCAGCGAAAGGGCGCACGACATGATCTCCCGGTAAATGGCCCGCAAGCCCTCGTTGGTGATCGGCCCCTGATTGTGGCGAAAGACCTTTTGGAACACGGCCCGCTCCCGGTGCGGGGCATAAATCTCCTGACCGTGGCGAGTCTTAATGGCCCCGATCTCCAGCACGTGACGTGTACGCTCGTTGAGCAGGCGCACGATGTCGGCGTCCAACGCATCGATGGCCTGACGGTGTTCCTGCAAGGACATGGCTCCCGATACGATGCCGGAACTCGCGAGCGGGGCGAAGGAGGTTTTTCACCGTCCTGCCAAAACCACCCCCCGAGACAATCGAAGAGCCAAGAACGCCCAAGGAAGTACGGCGCGTCGACTCCCAAGAACGCCCCGTCTAGCAACCCGGGGCCCATTGGGTCGAATCGTTGATTTCCTATCCCTCGCGCCAAAAAAACAGCCCTCTAAATCGTTAGATCTAAAGGGCTGTTGCTGTTTTTAGTGTTCGAGGCTTTCAGAGCGAGAACACCTGAGATGAACCTTTTTCTCAGTCAAACGCGTGTCCAGCGCTGCAGAGGACATTGCGCAACTTGTGGCGCACGAGTTCCTTCACAGCCTTGCGGGCCGGCGCGAGGTACTTGCGGGGATCGAACTCCTTGGGCTTGGTCACCAAGACCTCGCGGATCGCGGCGGTCATGGCCAAACGCAAATCGGTGTCGATGTTGACCTTGGTGCAACCCACGCGGCGGGCCACCTCGATGTCGGCTTCGGAAACACCGGCCGTCTCTTCGCCGAGGTCGCCGCCGTACTTGTTGATCTTCTGGGCGAGGTCCTTGGGAACTGAGGAGGCTCCGTGCAACACCAGCGGGTAGTCACCCATCCCGGCTTCGAGCAACGCCTTCTTGATGGCCTTGAGGCGCTCGAGGTCCAAATGCTGTTCACCCTTGAACTTGTAGGCGCCGTGGCTGTTGCCGATGGCAACGGCCAGCGAGTCCACGCCGGACAGCTTGACAAACTGAACGGCTTCATCGGGGTGGGTGTAAGCCCCGCCCTTGGAGTAGCTACCACCCTCTTCACCGTCGTCGTGCTGAGCACCGACGAGCATGCCGAGTTCGCCCTCGACCACGCAATTATGCTTGTGGGCGTACTCAACGACCTTCGCGCAGACCTCGACATTCTTTTCGAAGGGATCATGCGAAGCGTCGATCATCACGCTGGTGAAACCCTCGTCGATGCACTGCTTGCACAACTCGAAGCTGTCACCGTGATCCAGATGGACGGCGATAGGGATGGTGGACAGCTTGACCGCGGAGTCGATCAGCCCCTTGAGGTACACCGGATGAGCGTAATCGCGGGCTCCCTTGGAGATTTGCAGCATCACTGGGGCCTTCTCTTCCTCGCAGGCCTCGATGATGGCCTGGAGCAGCTCCATGTTGTTCACGTTGAAAGCACCGAGAGCGTATTTGCCCTTCAAGGCCTTCGCGAACAATTCGCGCGTGTGGGTCAATGGCATAAGTCTAAATGTGTTGCAGACAAGTTCTTGAGAACCAGATGAAGGCGATACACTAGGAAAGTGCGTTACGGCTGGGAACTGGTTTTTTGCCTCACCGAAAACACGGGGTCACCACCAGAGACCATTGATGTCCACCTTTTGGTTGACGTCCGTCGCATCATAATCTTTCGGAAAACGAAACAGAGCCACATGTCCATCACCGTAGGTCATATTCCATCCCCTCTGACCGCGGTTGTTATGCCAGAGGCTACGATCTCGGGTAGCCCCACTCACCCGACCATCCCCGGAATCACGGCTCCCATGCCACGGCCAGTCGCCCTGGAGGATCTTGGTCGACGGTGCCAAGGCGATTTCCGAGTTTTTAATAGGCTTAGAGTCACCCGCCACCGTCGGCGAGGCGAGATTCCCGGTGATGTGCTTCACCCCAAACCAGTCCACCGCCCACATCACGAGGTAACTATTACCCCAAGCCGGAAAGCACCCTTTCTTGGACTCTGCCGCCCAGTAACTGTCGCCCTTGTCGGACGGACAACGAAAAGCCTCCGGTGCCGGAACGTAAACATTGAGAGGACGGTTGGTCTCCCACGCATTGCTATCGTGCACGATACTCACCTTGGCCTTGCCTGGCGCAGCCCGAAGCGGAACCCCCGCGGTCCCTGACCAAATCTCACCGCCGACCGTGGCCCAGTCCCCGTGGGCCGGCATGAGATCCTGATTGTCCGACGAATACATGGCATAGCCCAGATACTGTTGTTTCTGGTTGGCCACACAGCGAGTGGCGTTGGCCTTCACCTTAGCCTTGGCGAGAGCCGGCAACAGCATCCCAGCCAAAATCGCGATGATGGCAATAACGACCAACAGCTCGATGAGTGTGAAGGCACCCCGTGCAACGTTTGTCTTCATGTAGAATAGAAACTCTCTACACCACTCGCCCAAGGCACGCCAGAGACGGATTAATTTGCATCAGCCCTTCTACGTCACCCTGTAGGCCTGTTGAACGATCGCGAGACCAGCACGTGCCTTGAGCGGCAGCGGAGCCACCGCCCAGCAACCCATCCAAAAAACACAAACACCCCTCTTTCACGTCACGGAGAGAAACCTCATCCGCAAGGCTCAAGCGATGAGCTTATGGACCACATCTCCGAACACATCGGTCAGACGGAAATCGCGCCCCTGGAAACGGTGAGTCAACTTCTGATGATCGAAGCCCAAGAGGCGCAGGACCGTGGCATGCAAATCATGGACATGAACCTTGTCCACCGCCGCGTTGAAACCGAAATCATCCGACTCACCCAACGTCATGCCCGGACGGACTCCCCCGCCGGCCAACCACATAGAGAAACAATTCGGATGATGATCACGACCATCATCTCCGCCTTGCACCATCGGCGTCCGACCAAACTCGCCTCCCCAAATCACCAGAGTGTCTTCCAGCAACCCCCGCGCCTTGAGGTCTTGAATCAAAGCCGCATTAGCCCGATCCGTATCCATGCAGTTGCGCTTCAGATCGCCTGACAAATTTCCGTGCTGATCCCAGGCCTCGTGGAAGATCTGCACAAACCGCGTCCCCCGTTCGACCAATCGGCGAGCTAAAAGGCAGGCCGTAGCATAAGTGGTCTTGCCAGGTGTCGCCCCATAGAGATCCAGAATGTGCTGAGGTTCCTGACGAATATCCATCAACTCCGGAGCACTCGACTGCATCTGGTAGGCCATCTCGAAGGAATTGATGCGCGTGGCTATCTCCGGATCGCCCACCCGACCCAAACGCTGGCGGTTGAGCTCTTGAATGGCATCCAACGTCTGCCGCTGGGACGTGCTGTCCACACCCTTCGGATTGGACAAGTAGAGAACCGGATCACCGCCGCTGCGGAAAAGAACCCCATTGTAGACGCTGGGCAAGAAACCCGCCCCCCAGTTGGAAGCCCCTCCACTCGTCCCCTTACTGCCGGTCGAAAACACCACGTAAGCCGGAAGATTACTGCTCTCGCTGCCCAGACCGTAAGTCGTCCAAGCCCCCAGACTGGGGCGACCAAATTGCTGGGAACCCGTGTTCATGAAGATCTGCGCCGGGGCATGATTGAAGGCATCCGTGTGCATCGACTTCACGATAGCGATATCATCCGCCACCCCGGCCAAATGAGGCATGAGCTCGGAGATCTCCTGACCCGACTGGCCGTGTCGG
>CAINWP010000061.1 GCA_903854475.1 uncultured Verrucomicrobiota bacterium | reverse complement strand
GTCGATACGAAGCGCTCTTGCCGGGATGATTAGTGGCGGTCGACGAGACTGTCGGAGCCAACGGCCCAGAGAAATCCTCGGCTCAGCATTTCCAGGAAGACCGGATCCTGGAAGGTCGCGTCGGAGTGGCCGAAGGTGGTCCCGAAAACCCGGGCCTTGCCGAAGCCATTAACCCAGGCCACCGGGTAGGACTTGCCGTCGGCCTCGCTCACCGAGGTCGCCAGTGGCGTGGCACCGGGCCACATCTTCTCGATGACGTAGAGTTCGTCCTTGGGGCTGACCCAGTCTTCGGGCATGCCCTTCAGAATGGGATGCTCCGGGGCCACCTTTTTCACTGGGTACCGGCTCTGGTGATCGTGCCTCCGACTGGTGACTCCCAGAAACTTCCGCCACTCATCGATGCTCGCGGCCCGGTAGGTGTGCATCGCGCAATGGATGGCTACCGCGGGCACACCTGCCTCATGGGCCCGGGTGATCCGCCGGATATAGTCTGGAGATTGTGTGTCGGCGAAGCACTCGTTGTGAACCACCACATCGAACCCCTGGGCCCAATTGGGTTGATCGTAGAGGGCGATCTCAGCTCGTGTCCCGGAGCCGCCTTCGCTGATGACGGTCCATTCCACTCGGGCGTGCCGGGCCACGGCATTGGTGAGAGAAAATGTCTGCAGCGCATAATTGTGGCAGCATCCGCCAGTGATCAGTAGCGCGCGGATCGGCCGTTTTGTTGCCGCAGTGGAATGTCCTGCACAGCCGGCGAGTAGCAGCAGGAGCAAACCGAGCAAGGGAGTTCGAAGAGCCATGGACACGACCTTGTGGAGAAGCCGCACCCAGGGTCAATGGCTCGCTGGCAGACGGGAGACGACGACGGTTTTCAGAGGGGCTTTTCGATGAACAGTTACAGAGCCCATCGGAGAAGGATTTTAAAATAAAACTGCAAAATCATTCAGGAAATTTGAGGTCCGTCCGATGAATTGGGTGTCGCAAGACATCGGATACCGAAGACCGAAAAAAACTTCGATAGGCTCAGTAATGAACTGATGAACGCCTCCCAAGGATGGGAAAGTTTCATCCGCGACATGGATGTCGCGAGCAAACAATGGATCCCCGGAAGGGGGTCGAACTCACGGATAGAGTTATGATCATCAAAACGAACATTTCAGCGCTCACTGCCTCCCGCAACCTCAACGAGAATCAGGACTCCCTCTCTCGATCCCTCGGTCGCCTCTCCTCGGGTTCCAAGCTGGTCAACCCCTCGGACAATGCCGCCGGGTTTGCAGTCTCCTCTCGCTTCGATGCCCAGATCAACCGCATCCAGGCCGCCAGCGACAACATCGGAAATGCTTTGTCGTTCTCGCAAACCCAGGATGGTTATCTGAAGAAGGTGGCCAAGGCTCTAGATCGCATGGGCGAGCTCTCGATGCTTGCTCTCGATGAAACCAAGAGCGACACCGACCGAGGCCTTTACAATAACGAGTTCCTCAATCTCCAGAACTTCGTCAAGAGTAGCTCCACCCGCGACTTCAATGCGGTGAGCATGTTCGGAGGCAACAGCTTCCAGGTGACGGTCGACAGCGAAGGGGGTGGTATCACGTATTCGGGGATCAACCTGGCGACGACCACCTTCCTCAACGCGACTGACGTCACGACCAAGCTCACGACGACCACCAGTGCGACCACTGCGTTGACCAACGTGAAGCTCGCCATCAATCAGCTGGCCTCCGATCGGGCGACGGTGGGTGCCAATCAGGCAGCTCTGAACATGTATCATGAGCAATTGGGGGCTCTCAAAGACAACATGTCTGCTGCCAACAGTCGCATCAAAGACATCGATGTTGCGGAGGAGAGCACTAGTTTCGCGAAGTATAACATCCTAGTCCAGGCCGGCACGGCGATGTTGTCGCAGGCCAACTCTAGCTCGCAGAGCGTTCTCCGACTGCTTGGCTAATCCAGCCGTTTGATGCGGTCCGGGGTAGCTGGATGAGCCCGCCCTCGTTCACCACCCGGCCGGCTCCGCGCGCGCTCTTCACTACGGACTCTTCCGCAGTTTCCCGGGTCTCGGTTCAACGCTCCTGATCAGTCCCACTGATGGCTGTGAATCCTGAACGAACGTCACAAATCCGATGTAGGACCACGAATTCTTCCCACAACCCACTTTTCTCCGTCGTGTGACGGATGGCGAAAGCCAAGCGGCCGGACGTTGAAAAATCCGGAACGGGTTTCAGGAGGTCACCCGATTAAATAAGACCTCCGGCGGCAAGGATGCCGTCTTGCAGTATGAGAGAGCTCTGGCGACGGAGCGATTTCAAGGAAGGAGCCAACACTATGGTCATTAACACTAACTACTCGGCACTGACATCGTCCCGGCAATTGGGTGAGTCACAGGCAAATCTGAACCGCTCGCTGGCTCGATTGAGCTCGGGATCGAAACTGGTTAACCCGACGGACGACGCAGCTGGATTTGCGGTCTCCACGCGTTTCGACGCTCAAATTAATCGAACACAGGCGGCCGTTGATAACATCGGGAACGCAGTTTCGTTCTCTCAAACCCAGGACGGTTACCTGAAGAAGGTGGCCAAGGCCCTGGACCGCATGAGTGAGCTCTCAATGCTCGCTCTCGATGAAACCAAGAGCAACACGGACCGAGGGCTCTACGACACCGAGTTCCAGAATCTCTCAAAATTTGTCACTGCAACTGGGACCCGTGATTTCAACGGCGTCAGTATGTTCGGTGGTAACGCCATCAGTGTGACGGTTAACAGCGAGGCGACATCCAACTTCGCCTACACTGCGGTCAACCTGAATTCCACTAGCTACACCGACGCTACTGTAGGTTCCGCCATCACGTCGACCACCAGTGCGACCACCGCGTTGGGCAAAGTGAAGACAGCCATCAATCAGTTGGCTAGCGATCGAGCGACGGTGGGAGCCAATCAAGCCGCCCTGAACATGTATCAGGAGCAGTTAGGAGTGTCGAAAGACAACCTTTCGGCGGCTAACAGCCGCATCAAGGACGTGAACGTCGCTGACGAAAGCACGAACTTTGCGCGGTTCAACATACTGGTCCAGGCGGGAACCGCCATGTTGGCCCAGGCTAACGCCAGTCCGCAGTCGGCCCTCCGTCTCTTGGGCTAAGCCCTCCGGATGGTTCGGACCTGGGCGCGCCGCCTCGGGCGCCCCAGGCCGGGAGGAGTGGAGAAAATCTCCCTCCTCCGGCTCTGGATCGAAGCTTCTGAGCGCCAGAATAGACTGGATCACAGAGAGCTAGCTAAGGAAGTGGGGACGTGGACTCAGCAATCAGTCCGTAAGGCGGGTGGGGAGAAGACTCCTGAAAATTGATCGGATCGGCAGGCCCGATGGTATTCAGGGAGGGTTTCAAAACCGGTCTTCTTGCGGATTGATTTCTGTGTCCAAGGCGTCCCTTGCAACTCCCCGGAAGGACTTCGGTCCTCCGGGATTTTG
>CAINWP010000060.1 GCA_903854475.1 uncultured Verrucomicrobiota bacterium | reverse complement strand
CGAACGATAGCGCCCCTCCAGCGCCATGAAGATGTACCCGCCCTGCCAGTCCCAATGCAGGCCATTGAGAGCGGGCGACAAGGGATCGTCGGGCAACCGTTTGGCTGGATCGGCGTGGTTCTCGACCGAGTCCGGCCCAATCCAAAAACGCAGCGCTCGGTAGTATCCCGGCGGAACCGGATTCAAGGTCCAACGCAAACGACCCGAGGCCAGATCGATCCACGCATGGGCCGGAGTCACTTCCACCCATTTTCCGTCGACGGTCTCCAGCGCGGCTCCCGATAACAGAGCGCTCAGGCGGGTCACCGACAACAACTCACCGGCACCGCTCTCATGGCGCAGCGCCTCGAGCTCCAGCGGTTTGGCATCCCAGGTGGGCCGAAAGTCCAAATCCAGAGTGACAGCCCCCGCTCGGAGAGCCATGGCCCACCCGATCAGGACCATGGTCCAAAAGGTTCTCCAACCGTTCGGTGCAAGAATGCGGTGGTTCATCGAGGGACCCATCAACGGCACCCACCGTTGTCTGCACACTGTGAGCCGACGCGCGGACTCTTTCAACCGGTCGCCGAAAAACAAACAGCGCGGCGAGGTGATTGGCACACCCGCCGCGCTGCATCGAATCTAGCCTGAAGCTTACTTCGCGTTGGCCGTGATCCAAGCCTCCTTGTGAGCCGTCCACAGCACCGCATTCTTGAGCAACTGCTGATAGGCGATATGCCCGTGAGCGATGGCGTCGTGACCCAACGTGATGCCGGCGATGCGGGCCTTGGGATGGTTCACCACAAAGACCTGCGGGAAGTCCTTGTTCTTGGACTTAGAGTGGGCGGTGGCCAGCACCTGAATGGGCGTTCCAGCTGGGTCGGCCTCGTAGTAGTAGAGCTCGTCGCTCAGCTTAAAGTGCTCCGGAACACCCTGAAGCAAGGGATGCTTCACGCCGGTGACGGTGACTTCGAACTCCCCGTAAGCGTCATGGCCGCGGGATCCACCGCCGGCCAACTCACGGTTGTAAGCGGGCCAGTTGGCCCAGTTGTACCACAGGCCCGGGTGCAACAGCACCAGTCCCTTGCCGGCCGCAGCATGGGCAGCGATGGCCTCGCGCACCGCCGCATCGGGAAAGGCCTTGTTGGCGCTGATGAGCAGGATGTCCGCGGATGTCACAGCCTCGACGCTCACGTCCTGAGGCTCGCGGTAGTTGGCCGAAATGTGCCCGGAAGCATTGAGCATCGCCACGTCCGCCAGGTTGAACCAGCGGTTATAGTCGTGCGAAGAACCACCGCCAATGAGCAGTGTCTTGAGCCCATTGCCCCACTTCAGCGGTGCCGCCACCGGATTGGCCTGCGCCTGCTCAGGTCCCGCCGGCGCACCCAACTCGGCCGTGATGGCGAAGAGGGTCGGCGCCACTTCATTGTCGTAGCTCTCCAGCACCAATTTCTGGATCACACCGGGCTTGGTAATGTTCTTGGTCAGCCAGCGGATTTGGCCGGGCCCCTTGGTCCAACTCGGCAATCCCTTGGAACCCGTCACATCCGTACGACCGCGGTAGTCGGCGATTTCTACGCCGTTCTTCAGGAGGATCTCCTGCGTCGCGCCGCCTTCAAAAACAGCCGTCATTTTCAGGGCATTGACCTTCTCGCCCACCGCGGGATATCCCCAGCCGGCCACGCCGCCCAGGATGTGCAGCTTGGAGGCCGCCACGCCCACCTTCACCTCAACCCGCTTAGGCAGACTCTTGCGCGACCAGGAGTCCGACGCTCCCCCCTTGAGAACGACCACGTTGGCGACGGCTTTCTCAGGGCTGATCACGTCGAAAGGAATGTCTTCGACACGCTTGAGGCCGTAGCTGCGGAAGGTGACGGTGTCGTCCTCCTGCTCCGGCGTGATGTAGAGGCCACGACCGCTGTTGGCCGTGAAGGCCCCACCCAAATCAATGATGCGGAAACGATTGTCATCCACGGTCATGTAGGCCAGCAAATCCCGCAGAGCCGCCGCGCCCAAGGCATCGAAGCCCTCAGGCATGAGCGAGCGCCCCGTCGACTTGCGGCTGGCGATGTCAGAGACACGCAAAGTGTGGTCGGACGACGCATCGCGCAGGACGACTTCCGAGGCATTCTCACGCTCGATGATGCCATCGAACTGATCGCCCGACTTGATCTCGATGCTAACGCTGATGAAGTTCGGCTCGACCACGCGGTTCGGGTCCACGATGTGAATGAGTAAGTCGGCCGCACCGTGGGCCCCCATGCCGTTGAGGTTGGGAGCTAAATTGCGGCCCTCACCCTTGTAAATGTGGCAGCCGGCGCAGTTGGCGGTGTAGACCTTCTTACCGTTGGCCACATCGCCCGGCTTCTCCACTTCCGGCTGCAACTTGGCGATGAGGGCGTCCTTCTCCTTGGCCTCCGGCCCCTTCAGGTCGTCGATAACCTGGGTGGCGCGGGCCGCGATTTTGGCGTCACCGTGGGTACGGAGACGGTGCAAGCGGGCAGGTCCGAGCAGCACCACGTCGATCTTGTGAGTAGCGAGCGCCTCGATGAAGGCGGCGGATGAGTCGGCCCGCTTGAGTACCTGAGCAAAGGCCGTCTCCAACTGACCGGTGGGCAACTGGGTGAATCGTTGGACCAGAGCCATCCCACCTTCGGGGGCAGAGCCCAGGGCCTCGATCAAGGACTTCTGGAGCGCCGGACTCACGGCCGGGGTCACCAGAGAAGCGACGGCCGGGATCACCGACGGATCGATGTTACGGACACCAATTAAATTGGCGGCGATCTGGCCGCGGGAGGCGTCCGACAACGCGGCGTCCCCGATCTGGGCCGAGGCGGCCTGAATGGCGGGCTTGAGTTCGGCAGCCAAGGCCGAAGCCGCCTTCCAGCGGGCCACCAAGGGCAACACCGAACCAGCGGTGCGACCCGAAGCCAGTAGCGACTTCAAGGATCCCAAATTGGCCGCATCGAGTTCGGGCTGCAGGCGGGCGTCGAGCGCGGCCGACAACGCTTCGAGGGCGGCCGCCTTAAGGCCATCGGTGGCGGCCGGTTGGCGTGCGAGCAATTGCACCATGCGTCCGGCCAGCGCGGCATCACGACGATTGGCAACCATCCGGGCCAGGTGCGGCACATATCCAACGACGAAGGCCGGATCCTGGGCAGCAAAGACCGCCTCGAGGAAAAGCAGCGGATCCTTGTCGGCGGCACCAACCGCGGCGGACTCCAGCCAACGATCCTTGAGGTTGGGCCAGGCGGCCACCACGGCATCGGCCAAGGCACGCGACGCCGGCAGAGAACCCGCCGCCATCAGGGCGTTAATGCGTACGCGGCCATCGGGATCGCTCAGGCGCTCGATAACGGCTTTCTCCGTGGTCTTCAGCGGATCGGAATCTTCGGAGCGGAGATTGGCTGGGTTGGCCACCAACTCGGTAGCTACCCGAAGGGCATTCTTGCGAACCCAGGGGGACGAATCGTTCATGACCGAAGCGGCGGCCGCATCGTCCCAGGGCACGGGGCCGTTGGAGGCGGCCACGCGGTAAAGCCACAAGGCTTGGATGCGGGATTCAGCCGGGGCCGAGGTATCGCCGATGAGCTGACCCAAACCGGGCAATGCCGATTCCAACACGGCGGGCTGCTCAACCAAGAGGCGGTTGGCCGTGGAACGAACCCAACCATTCGGATGATTCAGGGCGGTGACCAGGGTCTCCGCGTCGTTGCGGTCGAATTTCGCGGTCGGCAGCGTCTTGGCATCCTTGTGCTGGATGCGCCAAATGCGGGTGAAGTGGTGATCCCGATCCGGGCGGGCAGCCGCATTGCGGGCTCCGTGACCCGGACCCCGGGTGTCGTTGTGAACGGCGATTTGATTATAGAGATCAACCACGTAGATGGCCCCGTCTGGGCCTACGCGGCTGTGAATGGGGCGGAACCAATAATCCGTGCTCGCCAAGAACTCGGTCTGCTTGCGGCCGTCTTCCTTGCGGCCCTGGTAGGTCGCGCCCTTCGGATCCAGAAACTCATGATGGAAGAGCTGGCGTGTGGCCTCGCTCATAAAGAAAGAGTACCGCTCATTGGCCGCCCACTTGGCCGGCCAAGCGCCGCCGTCATAAATCGTCGCGCCCGCAGCCGCGGTCCAAGCGCCCACCCAGTCGATTTGCACGTACGGCTGACGCTTCTCATCGAAGGCTGGGTAGATCTTGTTTTCCTCAATGACATTGAAGAACGACTTCATGCCGCCCACCTGTCCGCGGGCCAAAATCTTTTCGGGAATGACCACGTGGCAGATGGGCTCGCCGCAGGTGGCCGTCGTGAAGAGGATTTCGTTGTCGGGCGCGATCTCGCAGCCCCAAGTATTGCAACCGCCGGCGGCGATTTGCTCGACCGCGGAGCCATCGGGTTTGAAGCGGTAGATACCCGCGGCGATGTCGCCGAAGTCTTTGGATCCGTCGCCAGACTTCACGCGTCCGCGGGTGTAGCCCACCGATCCGTAAATCCAGCCATCCATGCCCCAGCGGAAATTGCTAATGACCGCATGGGTGTCGAAGGTGCCCCAGCCGGTATAGAGGGTTTCAACCTTGTCCGCCCGACCGTCGCCATTGGTGTCCCGAATCCACAAGATGTCCGGGGCCTGAGCCACGATGACGCCGTCTTTCCAGAACACCAGCGAGGTGGGCAGTTCCAGACCGTCAGCAAAGAGGGTGCGCTTGTCGGCCACGCCATCGCCGTTGGTGTCTTCCAGAATCGAGATGCGATCCAGCGGCTTGCGAACTTGCTTCCCGCCAACGGGGAAGGTCTTGGGGTCTTGGGCTCGGTTCCAATAGGCCTTGAAGTCATTCTTGTTCACGTCGCGACCTCCCGGGTACTCGGGAGTCTCAACCACCCACAGGCGACCCCTCTCGTCCCAGTCCATGGACATGATCTTCTCGGCCACGTTCTCGTCGGCCGTGAGGGACACCTTGAACTCCGGATGAGTCTGGAAGGTCTTGAGCGCCTCAGCGGCGGGCTTCGGGCCCCCGGCCGGGTACTTGAGCGAAGCCAATTCCTCGGGCTTGCAGAACTCGTCGGCGTTGGCGCGCTTTCCAGCCCAGGCGATGCCGCGCAGCAAAATGGCCCGGTAATGGGGGGTATTGAACGAGTCGTACTCGTGGCCGGGTATGCTGACAAAGGCCCGGTAGGGTGCCTTGGCCTCAGGCAAGGTCTTCTCATAAGTCCACAGCTGGGGCCAAATGTTGAAGACATCGACAAAACTCTGGGCCAACACGTTGACGTCCTCGGCCATATCGAGGCGGTTGTAGACCTCGTCCTTCCAGTCGAAGTTGGACACGCCCTTAACAATCGGATGCTCCGGATTGACGAAATAGACCCCGACATTGCCCTCGTGCCACTGCGTCTTTTTCTCGCCATCCCAACGCCAGGCGCCACCGATGATCTTCTTGCACCACTCGTGCTGATCACCGCTGACCACGCCGTCGTGAAGCACCACCACGCCACCGCCGCGGGACAGGAAGTGCTCGAAGCGCCCTCGCTCGTCGCCGATGATTTTCATGCCGTCGGCCGCGTAAATCACCAGCACATCGGTCGCCTCCAACTGGGCGGCCGTCGGAAATTCCATAGCGCCACTGGCGGTGATTCCCCGCTCGGTGAGGAGCTTGGCCCATTCACCCAGGAATCGCGGATGATCGTGCTGGTTGGGGCCGTGGGTTTTGACGCCGCCGCGGATGAAGACGCGGAGCGGATCGGCGTGAAGTCCGACGGTGAGCGCCAACAAGGCCCACATCGGCTGGAGGAATCTAAGGAACTGTTTCATGGCTTAAGTCAAACAACGCAAATCGCGGACGCCGTCGCCGACGCGCGCATTCAGGTAAGGATTGACCCTCCCGGAACGCACGACGGCAAGGGAGAACCCGGGCAGTCCATCGAAACGCTGTGACCCACACGGTATCGGATCCTGCGAGGAGCGCTATGCGCAGATGGCACGCTGGAATGTCAGCGATGCACCAGCGCGCCGCCGGGGCGAAGGCCAAAGCCCTTCCATGCGACAGGAACCATCGGATGCCAGGATAAAACTGAACGGCTCATCCAGAGAAATTCCATGGCTCGCATCTCAACCCGCGTCACCAATATTACCCATTCTCTTGCCCAACCGTTCCTCGGAATAATCCGGGCGATGATTTGACGTAGCATTTGAAGCCGAAGCCTTCCGGGGCCACGGTCTCCCCGTTCATGACCGATTGTTTCGAGTTGCTGCAAGAACCGCGTCGCCCCTGGCTCGATGCCGACGCCCTCAAGGCCCGTTTTCTAAAATTGTCCGCGGCCGCACACCCGGACCGTTTCCATAGCGGTACGGACTCCGAGCGGGCACAAGCCAATGACCGCTCCGCCGAACTCAATGCTGCCTACAACACATTGCGGGAGACCCGCGACCGGCTCTTCCACTTGCTGGAGCTAGAACGAGGGGCTCCATCCCGAGACATTCAGCGCATTCCCGCCGGGACGATGGATCTTTTCGTCGAGATTGGTCAGTGCTGCCGCGATGCCGACACCTTCTTGGCGTCGAACCCGAACTCGGAGTCTCCCATGCTCAAACTCCAGCGAATGCGACAAGCTCTGGAATGGAGTGACCGATTAATGGTCCTTCAGCGTCAAGTGAACGTGCGGCGAGAAGCATTGGAAACGACGTTGAAAAGCCTCAATGAGGCTTGGGAATTGGCTCCCTCGCCCTCAGCGCCCGATCGAAAGACTCACCTGCCGCTGGAATCCCTTGAGGACGCGGCCCGTGCCATGAGCTACGTGAGTCGCTGGACCTCGCAACTACAGGAGCGTCTGGGTCATCTGGCCAGTTAAGCCTCGGCGGATTCCGCGAGTTCTCATCGCGGTTTGTCCGGTTTCGTTGTCTGAGGCCCCAGCCGGATTCAACAGGGATCCAAGTCTGGACCGTGTTGACTGCGGTTCCTCACCGCAACAAATCGGAACTCGGTACCGACTGGGCCGTGTTCCCATCCCATCGACGGACCATCACGTAGTCATCCATAACATATCCGCCGCCGATGTCGTTTACCACCGAGGCTTCCTTGAGAAACCCATGTCGGTGGTAGCAGTCGATGGCCCGGAGATTCCCTTTGTTTACATGAAGGCGGACCTGCTGACACCCGGCCTGAGTGGCGGCTTGGAAAGCATGTTCAAGAAGTCGGCCACCAAGGCCCTTTCCCTGAAACTGCGGCAACACATACAGCTTATGTAGGTGCAAGACCGCGGCGGATGAATCGGTCTGGGTGGCCATGTAGCCCACCGGGATTTGGTCCACGATGGGCCAATGGAATACGACCCCGGACGTCCAGTCACGGCGGAGGCGTTCCAGGCTATACATCCAGTCCAGCATGTACTCGATTTGTCCTGGCGACAGCAGCCCGGCATAAGAAGAGCGCCAGATGCGTTCGGCCAGGTCGCGGATTTTCGGCAAATCTGCCTCACCCACGGGCTCAATCCAGACCTCGGCCTCCAACTGATTCATCACGGAGCCCGAAGAAGCTCGATCCGATTGGTGTTGGCGATTCCGAGTTCCAGCAACTCCGCATTGAAGAAGAGGTCGGTCCGCATAGGTTTTTCCCCTTCGATGGGATAGGCCTTGCGAGCGCCCACCACGTCGGACATCGAAATCACGTCCAAAGCCACCAGATCGGTTCCGAAGCGCAATTCATTGAGAGCGATCGTGTCATGCAACCGAGCCTTGTCATCGCCACGGACCTGGCCCACCAGCGCATCGGTGACTCCAAAGGCCACCTTAGGCATGAGGTCATCCAGCGCGCAGAGTTCCGGCACAGACTCCTCGGTCCGGCTGGAGTCGATTTCAAACCGGTACATATTGTCCACGGAACCAAAGGCCAGCGACAGCAGGTGGCCGTAGATTCCACCGGAGTGGTGAGTCAAAATGGGGGTCACAGGGATGATTCGGGTCACTTCCTGAGTGAGGAGTTTTGAGACGTGGGAGCGGCGTCCAACGGCAAAGCGGTCGCCCTTCCCGAACTCCAAATCGCCGTAGACGAGTTTCCCCTGCGCTGCCGCCTCGTAAAATTGATTCCCATCCCATCCCGCATCAGTGGTAGCCACACAGCGGACGCCCAATCGGCGAGCCAGTTCCTGGAAACCGGCCGTCTTGAGATCACGAGCCTGACGATCCCAAATCACAATCCGCTGAGCAGGATGCCCGGACTGGATGAGTGACTCGACCAACGCCTCGACCACGGCAGGTCGGGTACCCGTCAGCGTTCCAGGGGCCGAAATTACTTTGAAACCCACCACATCGGTCGGTTTAACCCACACCTTCCAAGCGATGGCTGTATTGGTCTTCCCAGACAGCGCCAACAGCCCCCGGTCCACCAGCTTCCGAACCACTTCCGGATCAGGAATAAATGCGGAGGTTGCCCGAGGATCCGAAATCGTATGAATCCGGGCCTTGGTTGGGGCTTGGGTTGAAGCATTGGTCGCATGAGTGGTTGCTTCAACCGGCGCCGCTGATAGGCGGAACCCGGCTCCCAACCAAACCAACACCCAGATGTAGATAATGTGACGCATCTGTGCCGACGAGGATGCCAACTCTTCCGGACTTAGGCAAAACAACGATATCATTCTGAATCCCTGACGAAGATCAGCCTGTCCCTTATTTGTCGCCCTACCTCGGAGGCGCTTCGGTGAGGCTGATCTTGTGGCAGGCACCTTGGATGTGATCCGAAGACTTCCGAGGTAGGGACCGATCTCCGAGCGGTCCGTGTTTACGAAGCGTCACCTCCGGTGTCACCGCTCCGCATCAGCTTGTGGCCGTCAAGCCACCCCCTTTTTCCACTGGAAACAGCGCGGAACCAGCCCTGGCAGCCTTCAGCCCGACGGCACTACCGATAGGATTCCCGCTCTGGGCGTCTCGGTGCCTATTTCGCCGTCCCGGCCTCCGGTTCAGTCTTAATGGGTTCCAACGTCAGGGGATCGCGCAGGGGCAATTCGGTCAACGGGGCCGAGACCAGTTTATCGAGCGAAATAGGGTGGTCGGGGTGGCCTTTGAGGATTTCCTCTTGGTTGCCCACCACCAGGATCGAGACTCGCTCCGGATGCAGGTGTTTTTTGGCAACTCGCTGAATGTCGTCGCGTTGAACGCGCTCGAGGCGCTCTCGGAATCCCTTCCAGAAGTCGGGTGCCTTGGCGAAGCGGCCGGTGAATTCTTCGCGTGCGAAGATCCCAGCCACTTTGGACTTGGTGTTGAAGTTCTCCGGAAAGCTCTCGATGAACGACCGCTTGGCCGTCTGGAGTTCTACCTCGGTCACGGGACTTGAGGCCATGCGCTTCATTTCCTCGAGCACGATGCTCGTTGCGCAGGCGACCGTGCGGCTCTTGCTCTGGAAGCCCGCCCGGAAGGTCGAGGGGTACCAGACGCCCGCGGGAAACGAACTGCCTGCCGAATACGCCAAACCCTCATCGCTGCGCACACGGTTCATGATCCGGGAGGTGAAACCGCCTCCGCCGAGGATGTCGTTCATCAGCAAGATTGCCGGATAATCGGGGTCATCGCGCAGCACACCGGGCAGTAGTATCGACACACGGCCTTGGGGAACGTCTTTGTTGACCACATAGACCCCGGGGGCGGCCGGCTTGAGATTCGTTGGGATCGGCGGCGGAACTTCACCCGGGAACGGCCAGTCAGCGAAGAGTTTTTCCAGTGCCTGGACCATTGAGGCACGATCGAAGTCGCCGCTGACGGCCACAACGAAATTGGTCGGATGGAACCAGCGTCGATGGAAGGCTTGGAGGTCTTCGCGTTTGAGCGAGTTGACGCTGACCGAGGTGGGTTGGCGCGCGGCCCAAAATTGATTTCCGTAGCTGAGGGCTTCCAGTTCGCGGGCCTCGATGGAGGAGGAATCGTCGTTGCGCTGCTGGAGAGCTTGGAGGGTTTGCTGGCGTTGGAGTTCGAGCTTGTCGGCCTGGAATCGGGGTTGGGTCAGCACTTCGCGCAAGAGCGCCAAGCCTTCCGGCAAATCCTTGGAGAGGAGGTTGAGGCTCACCGTGCCGAGGTCGTCACCGATGGACGCAGCCATTTGCGCAGCCAGGAAAGCCAGGCGTTCGTCCAAGGCCTCCGCCGTCTTGGTGGCGGTTCCGCCCCGCACCAGCAATCCGCCGGTGAACGCGGCCAGGCCTTCTTGCCCCACCGGGTCGAGGTAGGCGCCGGAGCGCACCAAAATGGAGACCGTCACTAGCGGCAGTTCCCGATCCGGAACCACATACGCCACGGGTCCGGCCTTCAGGGCCACCCGGTACTGTCGGGGGTCCGGAGGCTCGTAGTTCAGAGCCGGAAACTTGAGGGCCTCCGGCCGAGGTGGGATGGCCGGAAGAGTGTCCGCCGACAACGCCACAGTTAGGGCGAGGAGCGCCAGGTGCCGAATCAACATAGGGAGACCATCCTCAGTGGGTGAGGCTTCGGCAAGCCCCTCTCGAGAGCCGGTCAACTCACCCGATGGATCCGATGGGTCTCGGAGCGACCCGCCAAGTCGATCTTCACCGAATCACCCTGCCGGTGGCCGATTAATTGTCGCCCCAATGGGGACTGCGGCGTGATCACCATGACCTCTTGACCATCGACCGTGACTTCCGTGCCGCCGGCCCGGGGCGCCAGCAAGTAGGCGGACAGGATACCGCGACGTTCGGTCTCCACGTAGGCCCCAAGGTCGATGGGGTTTTCCGTGGTGAAGGGACGCTGGGTCATCGTCCGAATTTGTTGGATCGAGGCTTCCAATTCGCCCACCTGGCGCGCTTGTCCGCGGGCCAAGTATGAGGCTTCAAGACCGCGCGTGTCGTACTTGTTCTCCGCCTTGCTTTGTTCGTGGGTGGCTTCGGCCCGTGCCGCACTCGCTGCCTTGAGGTAGAGCGAAATGTCCACGGTCAGTTTTTCAACGATGTGCTGAATGAGGATCGCTTTGTTCATGGGTCTCGGCGCCGGGTGGGAAAATGATGACCGAGGTCTCGGCGGGGAAGCCGAGATTGCCGGGTCTCTCTTGGGAAAGAAACTCTATCCCCGGCCATTGATCTCGGTAGGCTAGGGGCGTTATGAGCCATTCCGCTCCCAATTCAACCATGGCTGTGTTTCTCGATCTAGAGAACATCGCCCTTGGAGCCCGTGATGCGCGGTTTCCACGGTTCGACATCCAGAAGGTGTTGGAGCGTCTCCTGCTGAAGGGCCACATCGTGGTCAAGAAGGCCTACTGTGATTTCGACCGATATAAGGAGTTTAAGCGAGACCTCCACGAGGCCGCCTTCGAGTTGATCGAGATCCCGCACTTGCGCATGTCCGGCAAGAATTCGGCCGACATTCGCATGGTCGTGGATGCCCTCGACCTTTGCTACACGAAGGGGCATGTCGATACGTTCGTGATTCTCAGCGGCGATTCGGATTTTTCCCCGCTGGTTTCCAAGCTCCGGGAAAATGACAAGACCGTGATTGGTGTTGGGGTGAAGAACTCCACCTCGGATCTCTTTATCAACAACTGCGACACGTTCATTTACTATGACGATTTGGTCCGTGTGACGCCGTCCCGATCCCGAGTCCGCCCCAAGGCGCCGGCGCCGGTGGCAACCACCGGTCTTTCGTCCGCGTCCTCCGCCAAGGCGGCGCCTGTGTCCGCGGTGGAGGCCAAAGCGTCCCTGCTAGAAAAGACGTTCGACCAGGTGGTCGAGACCGTGGAAGACCTCGCCGAAGAGCGGGACGAAGACGACGTCATCTGGGGTTCGATGATCAAGCAGGCCATCAAGCGCCGTAATCCGGGATTCAACGAGCGGGCCTGTGGGTTCCGCTCCTTTAACGACCTGCTCATTGAGGCCAAGAAGCGTGGCCTCATCGACATGGAAGCCGATGCCAAGAGCGGCGGTTATGTGGTCCGTCCGATTCCCTGAGAAGGTGTTCATGCAGCCGCGTTGCAGGAGAGGATGGCTGGGTTCCTTGCTCGCTGCTGGCGCGTTCGCTGTGGCCAATGTGGGAGCCGCAGAGCCCTCCTCCCGACTGGAGCGCACCGTGTTGGCCGAAGGCCTGCGCGAGCCTATCGCCCTCGATGTGGCGACCGATGGACGCGTGGTTTTGGCGGAACGTCGGGGCCGGATCGCTGTCTGGAATCCCCGCGGTGACCGCCTGGAAACGGCCGGTGCATTGAATGTCTTCTCCGGCCCGGAAGATGGATTGTTGGGGTTGGCCCTGCATCCGGGGTTCGCCACCAATGGGTGGATTTTCTGTTACCACGGCACGCCGGGAGTTCTGGAGAATCGCTTGTCCCGCTTCACCCTGCGTGGAGACGGTGTCTTGGATTTGGCTTCGCAGCGCATCCTCCTGCGGGTGCCCACACGCATCCCCAAGCCCAATCATTCGGGCGGTGGGTTGGCCTTCGACGCTGCGGGGTGCCTTTACTTGGGCACTGGCGATTACACCTACGCGGACCGCTCGGAGGGCTTTGCTCCCTTAGACCATCGCCCCGGTCAGGAACTCAACGATTCTGAGCGCACCGCTGCCAATACTGCAGACTGGCGGGGCAAGATTTTGCGCATCCACCCGGAGCCCGAGGGCGGCTACACCATTCCGGCGGGCAACTTGTTTCCCCCGGGTGATCCCAAGGCATTGCCTGAGATTTACGCCATGGGGTGCCGAAACCCGTTCCGCCTGAGCCTGGATGGACCCACCGGTCGGCTATTCTGGGGTGATGTGGGCCCCGACGCCACCCAACCCAATCCAGCCCGAGGGCCTGCCGGTTTTGATGAGTTTCATGTGACTCGCACAGCGGGCAATTTTGGGTGGCCTTATTTCATTGCCGACAATCGGCCTTATCGGCGTTTCGACTTTGCGACTCAGGCGAGCGGGGAACCGTGGAACCCGGAGCGGCCCGTCAATGAATCCCCATTCAATATGGGGTTGCGTGACTTGCCGCCGGCTCGGCCGGCCTTTCTCTGGTATCCGCCGGGTCCTTCGGCGCGCTGGCCCGAGGTGGGTTCCGGACCTCGCTCCGCTATGGCGGGGCCGACCTATCATTTTTCTGCTCAGCTCCAATCCCGCGGCAAACTGCCGGTGGAGTGGGATGGGGCCACCTTCCTCTTCGACTGGGAACGGGGCTGGATACTCGGGGCTTGGCTCGATGATCGGGAGGGGTTGGCTCGACTGAAACCGCTCCTGCCTGGACACAAGTTCCGCCGCCCCATTTGCCTCCAACTAGGACCCGAGGGATTCCTTTACTTGATCGAGTGGGGCAGTCGGTGGTCGGACAATACCGATGCCGCGCTCGTTCGTGTGGCGGCCGCACAATGATCGGTCAGCCCATCGCACGGCGCTTGAAGCCGGTGTGCAGAGTTGGCAAGTGATCAGGGCAAAACAAAAGGAGCAGGGGTCTTTTCAGACTCCCTGCTCCCGATTGAAAAGCCGACGGGCCGGTGGGCCCGCTTACTTCATGCGGTCGAAGTTCTTCTTGAGGATCTGCCACGGCTCCAAGCCCGCGCTCTTGCCCTGCAAATCATCGATGATCGACTGCTCGTTGGCGTTCTTGGTCGCACGCTGCGTCTTGTAGAACACACCGAACAGGCCGGGCCAATCAGTGTCGGCCAGCTTGTACGATGCATATTCGTCGGTGACGTCGTGTTCCTTGGGGATCTCGTTGAACACGCCACCCTTGCGCGGTGTCGCGGCATCGAAGGCGCCCGGATAGAACTCCACGCACTCGCTCAGGCACTGGATGAAGCTGAACCCATCGTGGTCCATGGCGGCTTCCATCATGGCCAACACGTGGTTCGGGTTGGTCGCCGTGGTGCGAGCCACGAAGGTCGCGCCCGCCGAAATCGCCTGCTTGATCGGGTTGATGGGGCGATCCTTGGAACCCCAGATGTCGGTCTTCGACTTGAAGCCAATGGGCGAGGTGGGCGAGGTCTGATTCTTGGTCAGGCCGTAAACGCTATTGTCCATCACCACGTAGGTGAGGCGGACATTCTTGCGTGCCGTGTGGGTGAAGTGGTTGCCGCCGATGGAGAACGCATCGCCGTCGCCACCGAACACACACACCTGCAAGTCAGGCCGGCTCAGGGAAACGCCCGAAGCGAAGGGCAGGGCGCGGCCATGAATGTAATGGGCTCCGTGCGCCTGCACGAAGTACGGGAAGCGCGACGAGCAGCCGATGCCGGCCACCGTGGTGATCTTCTCGTGGTGGAGCTTGCGGCGCTCGATCAACTTGAAATAGAGGGCCAGGACGGCGAAGTCACCGCAACCGGGGCACCACGTCGGGTGATCGGCGGAGACTTCTTTCTTTGTCAGCGGCTTGCGGTCGGCGTCGAGCAGAGGCGCGACCGGCGTCGTGTTGGTGTTGACCCCGCGCGAGGTGGTGGGGTTCAGAATGGCAACTTCGCTCATGATGAATGGATAAAGAGTTCTTTGGTTCCCGGGCGGCTTACTTGGCCATTTGCAGTGCGCGATCCACGATGTCCTTCACCTTCCAGGTGAGGCCGTCGGTCTTGGTGATACCACGGATCTTGGCGTCCGGGATGTAGGTGCGGATGAGGGCGCCCATCTGGCCGATGCCGGCGAATCCCTCGTCGTTGAGTTCGACCACGAACACGTGGCGGAAACCCGCGAAGATATTCTCGAGACCCGGAGGCAGCGGGTGGACGTACTTGATGTGCACTGCGGAAACCGCGTGACCTGCGGCTCGGGCCAGCTTGACGGCTTCTTGAACCGGACCTTGTGAGGAACCCCAGCTCACCAGCAGGATTTGTCCTTCGGCCGCACCGTACACGACGGGCACGGGCAGTTCCGAGGCGAGCTTCTTCAGCTTGTTGCGGCGCTTGGCGACCATTTGGACGTGCAACTTGGAAGAACCCGTTGGGTGTCCGAGTTCATCGTGCTCGAGGCCGGTCACGACGGGGTACTTGCCGCTGGCGATGCGAGTGCCCGGTGCCAGATGGCGGGTAATGCCATCCGGGGCCGAGAGGTCATAGGGCTTGTGATCGGTGACCGGGGTGAGATCGGGGGAGATGTCCTGAACGATCTTCTGGAGGTCGGGCTCCTTGAAGGCCTCGATCCGGGTGGCGATGCCTTGGTCGGTGAGGATCACGACCGGGGTGCTGTACTTGCGAGCGATGTTCACCGCTTCGATGGCGGTGTAGAAGCAATCTTCGACCGAGGAAGTCCCGATGACCACGCGAGGGCTGTCACCGTGGCCGCCAAAGCAGGCGATGTTCAGGTCAGACTGCTCGATGCTGGTCGGCATGCCGGTGGAGGGGCCACCGCGTTGGACGTCCACGACGATCAAGGGCATCTCGGCCATCACAGCCCATCCCAGAGCTTCGGTCTTCAGCGAAATGCCCGGGCCGGACGAACCGGTCACCGCCACGCGTCCGCCCCAGCTGGCACCAATGGCCATGGAGATGGAGGCGATTTCGTCTTCGCATTGCTGGAAACTGCCGCCGTACTTGGGCAGTTCGCGGCGCAACAGCTCCATGATGTCGGTCCAGGGAGTGATCGGATAACCAGCACCGAAGCGGACGCCCGCGGCGATGAGGCCGTAGGCAAGGGCTTCGTTGCCGCTCATGACCACCTGGCTCAGACCAATATTCTCACCGGGGTTGAACTGGAAAAGTTCGGGCGCGGTGGCCAGTTGGTAATTGTAACCCGCATTGAACGCATTCAGGGCCGTCTCGGCGACCTTGGGGTCCTTGCCAGTGAAACGCTCCGTCAGCAAGCGGGTGAGCTTGGTGACATTCAGGTCGAACATCTTGGCGAGCAGACCCAGGGAGAAAACATTCTTACCCTTGTCACGGCCGGTGCCACCGATGGCCTCGACGGTCAGGGAAGAAATGGGAACGCCAACATGGCGGTACTTGGTGAGGTTTTCGACCGAGATGTCCTCGGCCTTCATGTGATCGGAATCGTAAATCACGATGCCGCCCGGCTTGAGAGAACTGAGGTGGGCCTTGTAGCTGTGATCGTAGAAGGCCAACAGCATGTCGGCCTCGTCACCGGCCGAAAGCACTTCGCCGGAGCCAATGCGCACCTGGAAAATGGAGGGTCCGCCGGAGATCGTGGACGGGATGGTCATGAAGGTCATGACCTCTTGCTCGGAACGGCCTGCGAGGCGGGCGAGGAAGCCGCCGATGGCCTGGATACCGTCCTGTGAATTGCCGGCGATACGGATGACCGCCTCGGAGATTTTTGAAATCTTGGGCGAAGATTGCGGAGAAGCAGCAGTGCTCATTGATTCAAATGGATGTGACTCTTCCGCGAAGATCTGAGGGCGGAGCAGAAGGGCAAGACTCCAACGGCAGACGTTGCGGTTCGGATTGCATCCTAGATTGGACTGGGACTGGGTCAAGTGCGCCTGTAAGCCGTCTGTCCCGACGCCCGGCAGGTATCCGAGGCCCCAAGAGGCTGTTTTTGGGGTCAGCCGAGCGGCAGCGGCCCAGCGCTGCAGAGCGTCGGATTACCGAAAGTTGTCAGATTATGTCCAAAGCCCTGGGCAATCGACAACCAAAGGCGGTTGTGGGGCGTCTTATCGAGGTGCAGACAAAGGCCGGTGCCAAACCCCAGTCCACCGCCCACCAGCACAAAGGGAATATTGTCATGGGAGTGGCTGTTGCCCTTACCCAGCTCGTTGGTCCAAAGAATTGTGGTGTGGTCGAGGAGGAATCCGTTGCCATCCGGATCGGGCGTTGCCGCGAGTTTCCGGGCCAGCGTGGCGATTTCGCCGGCGAACCAGCGGTTGATCTTCACCAGTTTCTCCTGTGAGCCGGTGTTGAGATCGGGATCGTGCGAGAGCGAGTGATGGCCGTCATCGATGCCCAGCCAGCGCATGCGGGCTTGCCCGACCGAGTTGGTGTATTGCAGGGAGGCCACTCGGGTCATGTCGTTGGCGAAGGCATTGACCAGCAGGTCGGCCTGCATGCGAGACAACTGGGGAATGGCATCGTTTTCGTTGCCGATGCCTGGTTCCAAGACCGGTGCGGCCATTCGCAATTTTTGCCGTCCCGCTTCGGCGATCTCTCGTTCCATCTCGCGGACGAGGGTGGCGTTCTGGTCGAGTAAGGCCCGCTCCTCGCGCCCTAACCGTCGGGAGACTTGCTTCAGATCTGACCGAACCTGGTCGAGGACGCTGCCCAAATTCTCCCGGTCTTTGACCTGCCCGTAAAGTTTCTCAAACACTTCGTAGGGATCGGATAGCGGAGCGACCGGCTGATTGGAAGCGGCATAGGTCCAACGGGTCCAGGGGTCGGCCCGATGAGGCACACCCACTCCCAACTCCAAGGATCCAAAGCGGGTCCGCGTTTCTGGTCGCCCCTGCAAGAAAGTTTTTAATTCTTGGTCGATGGACGGCCCGCTGGCCCAGCCCGCCGGCGTGTCGGAGCCTCCCTGAATATTGCCGGGGAGCAGTTCAATGCCCGTGAGCAGGCAGCTCATGCCGCGCATGTGCCCGTCGCCATCGCCGCGGACCCGGTTGCACAATCCTTTGAGAATGAGCATTTGGTTCCGGTAGGCAGCCAGCGGCTCCAAGATGGATTTGAGCTGGAACTCGGTGCCCGCGGTTTCCGGCCAGAACTCATTGGGCACGGTGCCGTTGGGAGTGAAGACGAAGACGATGCGCGGGGCAGACCGTTTGCGCGGGGCAGCCTGAAGCGAGGGCAATCCGCCCAAAAACGGCAAGACCGCGGCGGAGAGGCCTAGGTCTCGGAGGAAGCGGCGACGCGGTGAGGAGGTGAGGGAGGGCTTCATTTCCGTGACGGGTTCTTCGGATCCAAGGTGGCGGTGTGGACAGCGATCTCTACTAGCAGTTGGCGGACATTGCAGCCGGAGTGTTCGAAGGCCAAATCGAGTTTCTGGAGTGACCCCACCCCATAGGCGTCCGGCGCCTGTTGGACTGTGTGCTGGAAAAGTTGTCGGACGAACCCGCGGCGGGCATCCGGGCTTTCGGACGCATGGCGAGCAAGGTCTCGCGGGCCCCGCAGGGTCAGGGTCTTGCCGTCGGCCGTCTGGTACTCGGAGGTGGCGTTGACGGGTTTCCGAGTGTCCTCCAAGCGGAACCGCCCGGCCGCGTCGAATTGTTCCAGACTGAAGCCCAGCGGGTTGATGGTCGCGTGGCAGGCCATGCATTGCGGTTTTTCAGTCAGTTGAGTGACCTTCTCGCGCATGGTCAGCGACGGATCAAATCGGTCGTCCATGAACTCAATGGCCATCGGCGGCGGTTTGAGAAAACGGCCTAGCACCTTGCGAGTCAGGAAAACGCCTCGGTGGATCGGTGAGGAAGACCGGTAGTAGGAATGGGCCGAGAGGAGGAACGGATGTGTGAGCACTCCAGCCCGTTGTTCTGGATTGAAACGCACGGGGACAAAGGCGTCGTCAAGGGCGTTTGTGGTACCTCCGCCCGCCCCACGCTGAGTGCTCCCCAAACTTTCGACCCCATAATACCGGCGCAATGGGGCGTTAAGGTAGAGCTCGTCGGACAACAACAATTGTCGGTAATCCGAAGCGTCGCTCCACACCACCGAATCTACGAAGTGGTTCAGGGAGGTTCGTAAATCTTGCACCATCTCGGCATCGAAGCCTGGATACGATTTGGGATCCTTGGCAATGTCATCGGCCGCCTCCGCATCGAGCCAATGGTCAAAGAACCCCCGCAGCTTGGCCTTAGCCCGTGGGTTTTGGATCATGCGTCGGGCCTGGGCACGAATTTGTTCCGGAGTGACGACTTCACCGCGGTCTGCAGCCTTCCGGAGCGTTTCATCTGGGAGCGAATCCCACAGCACCAGAGCCAGACGTGCCGCGGCCGCATGGCTGTCTTGACGTCCCTCCGACTCCGGATAGAGGAAGCGCGGGGAAGTCATGACTGCCAGCACCGATCGCTTCACTGAGTCTTCCAAAGCGATACCGGGCTGAAACCAGAGATCCACCGTGCGGTGACGCAGCTCCGTATCGAGGGGGCGTCGAAACGCTCGCTCAGCCAATTGGGCGCAGAAGTCCTGCATCCGTCGGCTGAGTTCGGTGCGGTTGGTCAGGTCGGTGGGGAGGGCGGCCAGGCGAGGGATTCGTTCAGCCACTAGTTCTGAGGTCTCGGTCCCGGCTCGGGTGATCGTCCGCCACCATTCCTTAGAAATCGAATGCCCGCGCTCGTAGCCTAGGCTGGAGTCCTCGGCCGGAAACGCAGTGCCGATGATCGGGGTTGCGGAGGATGCGTCCGGGGACAGGACCGACGAGGGAATCCCCGTCCAGGGACCATGCGGTGGCTTCCACTCGAGCCTCACAGCGGCCGTCTTCTCCTTGAACTTGAAGTAATCTAAGCGCAGCGGGTAGCTGCGTCCGCCCAGCAAGTACAAAGCCCCTGACCCTTGACGTTCCACGCCACCCGAACTGACCCACAAATCCACCAGAGCCACTTCGCGCTTGGCGTCTGAATCATCCCGTCGATTGCTGTCGCCCGCCGCCAGGTCCGTGTTGACGTAAAGCCGTGCGCCATTGGGGGTCGTCACCCGGAACTGGTATTCGCCCGACTCCGGCGCCAGCACCGATCCGCTCCAAGCGATGGAAAATTGGTCCGCCGTAATGTCCGGGGTCGGAGAGTTGGTCCCGAAGTCGAAGCGGACGATGGGATCGATCCGCTGAAGGGCCGACTTGTCCTTTTTGTTCATTCCCTTCGACTGAAAATATTCGGCCTGAAGCCCTCCGGATCGTTCGGTTTGACGAGTCTCGGCGAAACCACTCAGGAGGTCGGCGACCGATTCGCGGTAGCGCCGCTGAGTGAGGCGACTGAACTCGATCCGTGCGGGGGTATTTCGGGCCCGGGCCTGGGGCGAATAAAAGGCTCCGTGGATGAATTCAGCGACCCGTTGCGAATCGGCTTCGGAAGTCTTTTCCTTGCGATCGTCGGGCATCGTCCGGTGGATGTACCGGGCCAGCGACGTCATGGACTGTTCGCCGTACAAGGTCTCGTCGTATTGGCCGGCGACTCCCTCGCCCTGAGGCCCATGGCAACGGGCACAGTCTTCGCGGTAGATAGTGTCCCCGGATCGGTCCGAGGGGGTGGAGTGGGCCAAGGAACCCTCGTTCCCACCCCGCCGCCCCGCACATGCGGCCACGGTCAGGCCCGCCACGATTAGGGATATCCAGTGAAAGCGTCTCATCCGCACTCGCGTCCAATCCCTGAATTCTCTACTGGGATCAATGGCCAAATTCAGCGCAGTCCTCTTGACGAGGGCTTGCCTTTGGCCACCCGCTGGAGGGCAATGCGGCCCGATGAAACCCTGGGCTTGGTTATTCTGGATGGGATGGATGCTGGCCGTGTCCCGTGGGACGTGTGCCGCAGACCTGTCGGTTCAGGGTTCCGATACCATGGTGTTGCTCGCTCAGCGTTGGGCCAGCGCGTACATGGGCACTCATCCTGGGTTGCGGATCGAGGTGAGCGGCGGCGGTTCTGGGATTGGGGTTGCGGCGCTGGTGAACCGGACGGCCGACCTGGCGACCTGCTCCCGCAAGATTCGAGCCCGCGAGGTGGAGGCCTATGTGCGGGCCTTCGGGGTTCGACCGAGGGAGTACCCGGTCGCCTTGGATGCGGTGCTGGTGCATGTTCATCCGTCCAACCCGGTGAGCGCCCTCGATTTCGATCAATTGTCGGGCCTGTTCTCAGGGCGGATTCGCAATTGGAAGGAAGTGGGCGGCAAGGATCAGCCGGTGGTTCTCTATGGGCGGGAAAGCAGCTCAGGCACCTACGAGTTCTTCCGGGAACTGGTGCTCCGTGGGGGCAACTATTCGTCGTCGTTGCAGCCACTACAGGGCAGCGCTCAGGTCGCGGCCTCGGTGGCGGCCGATCCCGGAGGATTGGGCTTTTCAGGCGGGCTGCCCGGTGCTGGAACTCGACGACTGCGCCTGGCCCAGCGGCCCGGACAGCCCCCGGAGGAGGCCACCGAAGCCACCGTGCGCAACGGCCGCTATCCGCTATGGCGGAGGCTTTATGTGTATGTCCATGTGCCGGTCGACCGAGGGGCGGTCCAAGACTGGGTGGCCTGGATGCGGGGTAAGGAGGGTCAGTCCATGCTGAGCGAGTTGGGCTTCTACCGATTGGAACCTTAAGCCAACAACGAAGCTCGTTCTGGCTGAGCCGAAACCATTGCCCGGAAACAAACTCCGGGAATCCTGCGTTCGAGCCTGCGACCACTGTGCAGTCATTCTCCGTTAGCGCAGTCTGCCAGCGGCCGAGCGGTTCAATTTCGCGGACAACCCCGTGGCCCAGGAAGAATGTATGAAGTGGCGAGGGCTCATGAGGGGGCGGATTCCACAAATGCGGGCCAAACAGGCCGATTCCGACCCTCGCCTCCAGTGCGTTTTTCCTCGGGAAAACGAGGGTTTTAGGTCTCCCAGACCTCATTTAACCCCTGGTTCGTCAGTACGAAACTTTGAGGTGCGGCGAGTCTTCAGGTCGACTCTGAGGTTTATCCTAGGGGCGGGAGATGCCAGAAGGGCGCGCTCCTGTTTGCTATTGAGACCTGAACCGGGGTTGAAAGATTAGAATCGTCGGGCGACTGGCCAGTGAGTTCCGGTGGGGGCGGCAAAGCGACCCTTGAGGTTGGATTCGTCGGACGATGATGGGACCGTCTTTGGGCACGGAATCGGGCATCCACCGAGGCCAGAAGAGAAGGTGGGAAAAAGGGTCAGTTCTTGATATTGATATATGAAGCGGCCAAAGCCACCCCCCGTCATGGCCCGCAAGTTGAGAGTCGAGTACGCTGGCGCGATTTATTACGTCATGAATCGCGGTGACCGGCGCGAACGGATCTTCATGGATGATGCGGATCGCCAGCGATTCGTTGAGACGCTGGGCGAGGCTTGCGCTAAGACGGGCAGGGCAGGTTCACGCCTATGTCCTCATGCCGAATCATTTTTATTGGGTGGTCGAGACGCCGCAGCCAAATCTGGTCGCCGGGATGAAATGGTTGCTGGGCACTTACACGAGTCGCTTCAACCGGCGTCACAATCTCTTCGGCCACTTGTTCTCCGGGCGCTACAAGTCGCTGATCGTGGACGGATCGGGCAGCGGTTATCTCAAGAGCGTGGGCGATGACGTCCACTTGAATCCGGCGCGGGCGAAACGGGTGGTGGCGGATGCGCCCTTGAAGAGTTTTGCCAGGAGCTGTTGGCCGGCGTACTTGCTCGCTCCCCGCGCGCGCGAAACGCCCGGCGTGGTTGCGGGTGGATCGGTTGCTGGGCGGGTGGGGCATCCCCGAGGACAGTCCGGCGGGGCGGCAACGGCTTGAGCAGGCGTTGGAGGAACGGCGCGGGGCGGAGGAAGGCGAGGAGTTCAAGCCGATTCGGCGCGGCTGATGTCTGGGCGAGGAGAAGTTTCGGGAGGAGTTGCTGACGCAGATGAGCGCGCGGAGACGGCGGAGGCGCTGGCGGAACTCATCATCGCAGAGGAGTTGAAGCGGGGGCGGTGGCAGGAAGCGGATCTGAAAACTCGGCCCAAGGGGGATTCAGTGAAGGTGGCTTTGGCGGCGCGCTTGCGGGCGGAGACGACGATGACGGTCGGATGGATCGCCGAGCGTCTGGCGATGGGCACGCGCGGTTATCTGAATCATCTCTTGTATCGCCGGAGAAAGCTGGGCGGAGAGTAGACAATATCAAGAACTGACCCCTTTATGGCCCAAGCCGTCGAGCCTGCTGCGGTGGCTGATTTTGCGCTTCGCTCATGGCGTCTTTGGCACCAGATTTCAGCACGCGTCTCCAATGAAAAAACGATCCTGGAAAATTGCTGGCATCAACTTCGATCACTTCCACATGGGCGATTTGCTCCGGTACGCCCACGAGCATCCGAATGCCGAGATCGTCGGCATTAGCGATGAACAGCCGGCCCGCATGGAAGAAGCGGTGCGCAAGGGACTGGTGACCCGGGATCAGGCGTTCACCGACTACCGCGAGTGTCTCGAAAAGACCAAGCCCGACGTGGTGCTGCTGTGCCCGGCGGCCTCGAAGCACGGTGAATGGGTCAAGAAGGTGGCTCCGTACGGGGCGCACCTCATGGTCGAGAAACCCTTCGCGGCCTCGTTGAAGGAAGCCGATGCCATGGTCAAATGCATGGGCAAGGATCAGCGCCTCATGATCAATTGGCCGCTCCAGTGGGTGGCCTCGCATCGAAAATCTTACGAGCTGGTCTCGAGCGGGAAAATCGGCGAGGTGCTCAACGTGTGGCACATCGGTGGCAATCGGGGGCCCTTGTTCCATGGCGCCGACAAGGATGAGAAGACACCGGCGCAAGTCGCCAAAGAGAAGCCGAACTCCTGGTTCTACAAGAAGGCTCACGGCGGCGGTTCGCTGCTCGATTACTTGGGTTACGGAACCACTCTGGGCACCTGGTACCAAGGGGGCCGTCGTCCGATCGAAGTCACGGCCGTGGTCGATGAACCCGCCGGGCTCGAAGTCGATGAGCACAGCATCGTGGTGGCCCGCTACGCCCACGGACTCTCCAAGTTCGAGACCCGTTGGGGCACCTTCACCGATCCGTGGATTATCCAGCCGCAGCCCAAGTGTGGATTTGTGATCCTGGGCACCGAGGGCTCGGTGAGCAGTTACGACTACGACGACTACGTCACGGTGCAAACCCGCAAGCAACCTGTGCCGCATGTGATGGCCGCTCCGGCAACGAAGGCCCCCCACCAGAACCCCGTGCAGTACTTGCTGCATTGTCTCGACAAGAATGTGCCGCTGGAGGGGCCGGTGAGCCTTCCTATCAGCCGGATCGGCCAAGAAATCGTCGATGCGGCCGTCAAGAGCGCTCAGCTCAAAAAAGCCGTTAAACTGGCCTGACCGGTCGCCGGTTTCCGACGGTTGAGACAAGGCTAGAGAGGGCCAGAGAGGGGTGCGAGCTCTCTCTGGCTTTGTTGCTTTTTGGCAGGCTTTGTTTCTCCGAAGCTTCCTTCCCGAGGTCGGTCCGGTCACACTGTCAGCCATTATGACCAAGGCTGTCATCCTCGCCGCCGGAAAGGGAACCCGAATGGGCGACCTCACCCAGGAGATTCCCAAACCCATGTTGGAGGTGCAGGGGCGTCCCATCTTGGAGCACATTGTCGAAGGGTTGAAGGAAGTGGGGATTCGCCAGTTCCATTTGATCACCGGTTGGCGCGCCGAGGTGATCGAGTCGCACTTCGGCGATGGATCCCGCTTCGGGGTCGAGATGAGCTATTCCCGGCAGGTGGTGCAAGATGGCACGGGCAAGGCCCCTGAACTGGCCAAGGAGTTCGTCGGGCACGACGACTTCGTGCTGACTTACGGAGATATCCTGGTGAAGCCTGAGACTTACCGCCACATGATCGAGCGCTGGCAAGCCGGTCGATTCGACGGTGTGCTCACGGTGACCGCCGCCGAGGACGTCACTAAGGGAGGCCTGTTCTTCTTTGATGACGCGCAATTTTGCCTGACTCGGTTGGTCGAGAAGCCCAGCGCCTCGCAGTTGGAGACCCTCCGCGCTGAAGGCTGGATCTGCCCTGGCAAACCTGTCTGGTACAACGCGGGCATTTACCTCTTCAAGCCCTCGCTTTTTGCCTACACCGCCCGGTTGGAAAAGTCGCCGCGCGGCGAATACGAGCTGACCGATGCCCTGTCGGCGATGGTGGCCGAGGGCCGGCTGTTAGCGGGCCTCCAAATTGCCGGCCGTTGGGTCGATGTCCGTGACCCCGAGGTCCTTGCCTCGCTCCAAGCATGAGTTCATCCCCCACGTCTTCAGCCAGTCCAGCGAAGCCCCGCTTGCGGTTGCGACTCACCCCGGCCGCCGAATACGCGATCCGAACCGGTCACCCGTGGGTGTATGCCGAACGCATCCGCGAGAAAAATCGGGAAGGGGATTCCGGCGAAATCGCCGTCGTTTACGACCGCAAAGACCGCTTCCTGGCTCTCGGACTTTACGATCCGGATTCTCCGATCCGCTTCCGCACTCTCTACTCCGGCAAACCGGTGATGGTCGACGACGACTGGTGGCGTGCCCGCATGGCAGCATCTTTGGCCCGCCGTGAAGGCGTCGTGACCGACCAGACCAACGGCGTGCGTTGGATTAATGGCGAGTCGGATGGTTGGCCCGCCATGGTGGTGGATCAGTACGCCCGCACCTTAGTTCTAAAGTTGTATTCGGCCGTTTGGTTGCCGCGCATCGCCGACCTGACCCGTTGGCTGCGCGAATTTATTAAGCCCGAACGCATTGTGCTGCGGTTGAGCCGCAACGCCACCACGAGCTTCGAACAGGCCGGTTATCAAGATGGCCAAAACCTCTGGGGCGACGACACCTCGGGTTCGGTGGTCTTCCTGGAGGATGGTATTCAGTTTTGGTCCGACGTGGTCAAGGGTCAGAAAACCGGCTTCTTTCTCGACCAGCGGGACAATCGTCGGCGCATCGGGCAGTGCTCCGCCGGCATGGACGTGCTCAATGCTTTTAGTTTCAGCGGCGGGTTCTCTCTGCATGCGGCCCGGGGAGGGGCACGCAGCGTGACCGATCTGGATATTTCGCCGCACGCCCTCGAGTCGGCCCGTCGTAATTTTGAACTCAACGCGGCCGATGCTCGCATGGCTGCTGTCCGTTACAACTCGGTGCAGGCCGATGCCTTTGCCTGGTTAGAACGGAGCTCGGAACAATTCGATATCGTCATTTGTGACCCACCGTCGATGGCCAAACGCGAGACCGAGCGAGCCGGTGCCATTGATGCCTACCATCGGTTGGCGATGCATTCTATCGCTCGGGTGCGACCCGGCGGATTGCTCCTAGCGGCCTCGTGCTCGGCCCACGTAACCCCCGAGGAGTTCTACGCCGCCGTCACCGAGGCGGCCCGACGCAGTGGTCGTCCCTTTGGCGACGAAGTCTACACCGGGCACGCCCCAGATCATACCGCGACCTTCGACGAAGCTCGGTACCTCAAGGCCGCCTACCTGCGCTTCGAGCCTCGCCCTCGATAAGTAAAGCCCCCTCCTAGAGAGGAAGACTGTCCCAGACGTTGGCAGCGCACTGGAAGTGGAGGCGATTTCGGCGGCCCTCCACCACTTCCAGTTGCCTGCGGCGCAGTCGATTACTCACGGCGGTCTCTCCAGCAAATTGGATCTGGGTCTAATCCCAGACTTGCGGGCCAGAGGCATGCCCCGATGGTTGAGGCAATCATGCGTTTGGGAATACCGAGTGGATTGAGCAGCAGACGGGGCTATTGCATGGCCATCACAGGGGTCACGGCGCTGGCGCTTGGGGCGCTCGCGGGCGAATTCAAGACCCAGCTGGGCCCAGCCATGGACAAATGGATGTACCCCTTCGAGTTCGGGACCGGAGGTTCCCGACCGGTGGCCCCGACGTTCGCCTCGTTCGATCCGCGCTTCGATACCCGCGATGCCGAGTTTCTCTTGGGCTGGCAAACTCAGACGGTGATTCCCACCAATGCTATCCCGAGCCGGTACATTCTGCGGCGGGTTCGCCTGAACCTCACGGTGGGGCGCGACTTGGTAAATAATGCCACCGGAGAGCGAGTGACGTTTTTGTACGACCCCTCGTTCGACAGCTACCGGACCCACCTTCCGGACTCGGACCCGGCTCATCAAACCGATGACGATGCGGGCCGACCGGTTGAGATCTTTGGTGTCGGTTTCCGCAATGGATTCGATGCGGTGGGTTACACGGAAGACAGCTCTTTCGGCGTGGTTGGAGCCTTTACCTCGAACACCATTTCCATCGGTACCCGCAATTCGTTCGCGGCCGTGTTCAACCCGAAGGGCGAACTCATCGACATCGCCAACCATGTGGGGCAGGCCAATGCCGCGTGGACACAGCCGCCCTTCGAGGCCCGGCCTTGGGCCGTGGGCCAGACCGTCGGGGTCAACCCGGGCGAGAGTGTGCCGTTGGGCAATACCTTTACCTTCGATCTCAATTTGTCCGACCCGCAGATCGCCGGCTACGTGGCTCGATCGCTGGCCTACGGTCGATTGTCTCTCATGGTGAGTTCGCTCTCACCGGCCAAGCAAGTCACGCCGGGCGGCACTGGATTGGGCGGCAGCGGCGCTTATCCGCAATGGTCCACTCGCGAAGACAATTTGTTTCCTGGTCCCGTTCTGGAATTAGAAGGGTTCGTTGTCGGGCCAACCGATTCGGAGGCCGATGGATTGCCCGATGATTGGGAACTGTGGCGTTTTGGGAACCTCGCTCAGGTGGCCTCGGGAGATCCCGACGCGGACGGTGCTTCGAATTTGTCTGAATGGACGGCCGGAACCGATCCGTTGTCGTCCGCAGAGGTTTTTCGAATCACCCTCACGGGTCCTCTCACCCAACCGACGCTCCAATTTTCTATTCGGCCCAACCGAATTTATTCGGTCGAACGCAGTGTCGATTTGACAACGTGGGTGCCGGCTTTCGGCGTTTTGAGCTATCCGTCCGTGGGATTGGCCACCTGGACGGGATCTGTGGAACCGGTCTCCGAGGCTCGCTTCCTGCGGGTGAGTGTGCGGGCCGAATGACGCGGAGACAGTGGCTTCGGAGTTCAGCCCCGATAGGCCAAGAACAACAACGCCGCGCCCGCTAGGATTCGGTACCATCCAAACACGGTGAAGGTGTGGGAACGCACGTAGCCCAGCAGCCACTTTACCACCACGAAGGCCGTCAGGGCCGCGACTGCACTGGACAATGCGATCATGGACCACGGTTCGTGGGCGTCGCCCTGGCGGAGAGCATCCAGGGTTTCCTTGGCCCCGGCAGCCATGAGCGTCGGGATGCCCAACAAGAAGGAGAACTCGGCCGCCGCGGTCCGTGAGAGGCCCAGTGCCAGCGCAATCAAGATGGTGGTTCCGGAACGGGAGGCCCCCGGATACGCCGCGGCAATGAGTTGGCCTGCTGCGACGCCCAGGGCGATGGCCCAGGTGACTCGGTCGGTGGTGCGTCGCCCGTACAGCCAGCGCTCGAGGCCGACGAATAGCAGTCCGCCGGTCAGCGTGGCCCAGGCCACTGGAGTCAGTGTCTTAGGCAGTCTCAATCCTGCCTTTTTCAGGGCGAGTCCGCCGATGGCCGTGACCACAAAGGCCGCGGCCAGCTTGAGAAGGTAATCTTGGTTGGCCGGTTCCCTCCAGCGGGTCAGCAGGCTGCGGACTCGGTCGGAGAAGACCGCGACCACCGCTAGCACCGCTCCAATTTGGATCACGGTGTTGAAGAGATCCGAATAATGCCGACCGGCCAGACGTTCAGCGATGAGCAGGTGGCCGGTGGAGGAGACGGGCAGGAACTCGGTGACGCCTTCGATGACGCCGAGCAAAACCGCGAAGAGCCATTCAGACATGGGGAGGAGGGAGTGGATGAGGTGATGGAATAAGAAAGTGATCCGTGGTCGATCGGTGGACTTTCAACGGTTCTTCAATGGGTGGGTTCTTCTTCGGGCAACGGTTGACCCCGGGTCTCCGGGGCAAAGTTCAGCGCAACGAGGCCGATGAGGTACACCGAGCACATGGTCACGCCGGCATAGCGCAGCGGCATGGCGGGGTCGGTGGCTCCGGTGTCCTTGTAGACGACCCCGGTCAGCAGCCCCAAGAGGGCCGGCCCGCTGGCCGCCACGAAGCGCCCGACGTTGTAGCAGAAACTGGTGCCCGTGCTGCGCAGTCGGGTCGGGAAGAGTTCCGGAAAGTAGATCGCATACCCGCCGAAGACCGACAGCGTTCCGAAGCCCATCAGAGGTACCAACCACAGGTCGCCGAAATCCCGCAGAAACCAGAACGTGGAGGCCACGGAAGTCATGGCCAAGACGAACGACACGGCGAAGGCCGGTTTGCGCCCCACTCGCTGCGCAAGTAATCCGAAGCTGTAGACGCCGAAGAAAGCACCGATGTTCTGAATCATCGAGGTGATGCCGGTCCAGTAGGTCAATTTGCCGGCCAGCTGTGCCCCGCTCAGGCCCTCAGCCTGGAACTTCTGGTTCAGCACCAACCGCACGAGTTCGAAGCTGAAAAAGGCGATGCCCCAGACGCCGATCACGCCGGCCAGCGCCAGCAGCAGTCCCACCACGGCACGGCTCCGGTAGCGGGTGTCGCCGCCACCGCCGTACACCACCCACAAACCCGCCGCCAGCGCCGCCAGCGAGAAGCCCAAGACCACCGTCTTAATGAGCGAAAACCCCGGCAGAACCATGATCTTGCTCCAGGCCGCGGGTCCTAGGAATCCGAGCAAAATTCCCGTGAGCAACAGCAGTCCGGCCACCAACGCGGGCCGACGCCAGTTCGGGTTGCCGAACAGTTCGCCGTAGTCGCCCAGCTTCTTCATGTCCATGCCCGAGGCCTTCATTTGTAACCAGCGTTCGGGCTCCTTCAAGTTGCGGCGTATGACCACCACCAGCAGGGCGGGGAAGGCTCCGACAATGAACATCCAGCGCCACGCCGCCCAACCGCCGAGGGACCCCAAGACGCCGGTCGTCTCCAAGTGCCCGAGGCTCATGCTCGTGACGGCCGCCCCGATGTTGCCCACGGTAGACAAGGCTTGCAGGAGGCTCAGCGCATAGGGGCGGGCCTTGTCGGGCATCACCTCGGCGACCAGCGCCACGCCCACGGCGAACTCACCGCCCACGCCGAGGCCGGTGATGAAGCGGTACAGAGCGAAGTCCCAGAAGGCCTGCGACAGCGCGCTCAGGCCGGTGCAGCCCGAGTACATGAGGATGGTAATGAGCATCGTCTTGGCGCGGCCGATGCGGTCGCCGAGCACCCCGAAGATCAGGCCGCCGGTGGCCCATCCGAGCAGGAAGATGGCCGTCGAGTAGCCCGCATGTTCCTGGACCGAGGCAGCGATTTGGCTGGGTGTTGCATCGGGCGCGAAGGTGCCCTTGAGCAGTTCCTTCATGGCCGGTGTGCGGGCCAGGTTGAAGAGCTGCTGATCCATGCAGTCGAGCAACCAGCCCGCGGCGGCAATGATAAGGACGAACCACTGGTAGCGGTTCAGGAGCCGCCACCAGGCGACCGTGTTGGTTTCTTGGCTCATGAGGAATGTCCTTCGATCATGCCCCCGCCACCCCCAGAGCCAAGACGAGAAACAGGGATAACAGGGAAATTCCGTGAAGCCAGTGGAAAGCCCTGTTGCAGTCGACCCAGTGTCTGACGAACGCCGCGACCTCCTTCAACGGGTTCAACCTGCTCTAGGTTCGGCAGTCCTCATGCGAGGGCTGAACCGATTTTGAACACCGCCAGCGCTTTGCTAAACGAACCATAATTTTTTGTGTGATTATTATTTACAATAAAGGTCATAATATGGGGATCGAGTTAAAAACAGAGTTGTACAATATAAAAATTACACTTATGATTGAAATAAAATGTAATTAATTTTTAATAAAAAACCTTGAAAACAGGATTCACCAAGCTGCAAAATCAAAACGGTTTAAATAAAATAATAAAATATAAAACAAACACTATGTCAATTCGATGGAATTCATTTGTAATGGGTGCAGTTGCTGTTTTTTTATGCTTTGAAAATATTCATGCTGACCAAGATCATACATGTTCAAATCACAAAGCATTCTTTTTCGGATGTCCAGGATTTAAAAGTTATGGGCCTTGGAAAGGAGTAGAAAAAATCTCTGTGGTCTCAGTTGAAGAGATAGTGTATCAAGACGATAATGATAATTGCTCATGTGGTGATGCGTCGTGGAGCAAAGTTACCAAAAAAAATGTTACACATAAAATCGGTGTCCAGGGAGAAGTTACTGTTGGTCTGAAAAACGGATTAGCTACAGCGTTAATAGCAAAGGCCAATGCAACAGTTAAGATAAGTGCTGATTGGGAGGGGAGTTGGGAAGAGGGTTGCGATGTAACTATTAATAAAACAATGCCTCAGTGTACTAAACATCAATATAAATATTATAAGGTGAAGCATGTGGCATCCGGCACACAAGCAGAGGCAGAAGATGCATGGTCCGATTCGAAAGGGCATTCTGGTTTTTGCAATCAAAAGATCGCCAAGGGTTCATCAACAGGATGGACAGGGGGACGTGGAGTTTTCTCGAGTCCTGGATCGTGTTCTGGATTTCCGTGTGACAATCCATTAAAAAGCTGTGCTGGTTATCAACGCGCAAATAAGTAAACATGAAAAAAAAGTTTAAAATCCTTCGATTCCTGTTGGTTGCTGTGTGTCTTAAATTTTGCCTACAAGGTCAAAATGGGCTTACGATATCTGCGATGCAAAGCAATGAGCAGTTGCGGGTTGCCGAGTGGATCAATGAAAATGAGAAAAAATTAATTTTAAATCAAAATAAAAGTCAACGATTGCAAAATCTGCTAATTATTGAAAAATCGATTGAGGAAGTGTTTTTGAACGACACCGAGGCTTTGTGTGAGACAAGAGAGTGGGTTGGAATCAAGTTGTTTAAAGAGGGTTTTGAGCAATCAGCGATTCCAATTATTCAAAAAGTTATCGATGCAAGCTGCTCTGATGTTCAAAAAGTGAATGGGCTTAGGTTAATTGCTGATAGCGTTACCTCCCAAAGAAAATATCCCGAGAAAGCTTTGAGCCACTACCAAAAAATCGTTCAGTTGCTCGAGGAGTCAAAGCAAGAAATCCCAATGAAGGCATTGTTTTTTTCAGACGCCCTTCTAAAGGGCGCTAACTTGTATTCTCAATTATCTAATTTTCCAATGGCGATTTCATGGCGGAGTAAGTTTATTTCAGAAATAACAAATGTATCTCCTGAACTATATTCGTATGATTATGCCTTGTTGGAGAATGCACGTGATTGGAATAAGTTGGGGAATATTAAGGAATCTAATCAGACGTATCAAAGTATAATTGATCGACTAATATATACAAACAATTGCTCAAAGGAGAATTTTTCTATAGTATTAGAGTCGCTCGATTTTATTAAAGAATCATTAGATCAAGCGACTTTGTCTAAATTGCTTACTAAAATATGGAACCACCCATCGGTAGTCAATTACAATGAATGCTTTGTTGTTGGGCAGTTGCTGTATCAAAAAAAAGAGGTTGTGTCAGATGAGGAATACTTAAGTGTTCTGAAAGAAGTGATGGATAGGTTTGATTATAATTATTTGAAAAATCCTGGGGTTTTGAAAGATGATCCGATTGTTAGAGCGGTCTATTTGGATGCGGTATTAAGATATTCAGAAATTAGATCAAATTCAAACCGCGTGAATGATATTGGTCAATTGTTGGATAAGGTGCGCACTAGGATACCGGATGAAATAAAATTGATAAAAACATTGGAAGATCGGTTTGAATATTCAAAAAAATATCATGCCGTTTCGATTGGCTTAGATCGTAACTATGTGGGATTCTGGTTTGTTGTTATTACTGTGGCTGTATCGTCATTTTTGTTATTTTTATTCATTCGGAGAAGGTTGATTTAATTTTTAAATATTAAAATAATTGTGCTTGCCTGCTATTTACAGTGGTTCAGTAGCACGGCCGGGTGGGTTTTCTGGCGACAAAGTAGAGCAATAAAAATCGATTGCATGGTCAAAGCGTTTCCACGGAGTTGATTTATCAGGCAGAGCTCGAACTGTATCAATCTAGGATTCAAAAGATGTCTGCAGCCCTTCGGACTCGCCTTCAAGTCGAGTTTCCCCAACTGGACGAGGCCTTTTTCGACAGATTGTTTGCGTTGTCAATCAAGAGCAATATCCCGGATTTTCAGATAAAGGATGGAATCCAACCCGGACAGCCATTGTTTGAAAAGAACGGCCGATGGGTGCTGTGGGATGACGAGTGAGAGGGAGCTATCGTTCGCGTTAGGCCGCCTTGGCGAGTTCCCTCAGTCGCAAGGCCGCCGCGATGCCCTTTTTGGCGGGATGCCGGACTGCGTGGCGGATCAGCCACTTGCGATCCTCGCTGGCGCCGGGCACCCAGCGTTCACAAATTTCGAAGGCCAGCTCGGGATGATCCTTGGCGATGTCGCCCAGGTGGTTGGCCACGCTGCGCCGGACGTACTCTTCCGGATCATCCCGCAGCGCCTCCAAAATCGGGATCACCGGACGCGGATCGCGGAGCAAGGCCGGGATGCGAATCGCCCAAGGGAGTCTGGGGCGGGTGCCTTCGCTGCACAGTCGGCGCACGTGCGGATCCGGGTCCCGTGTCCATTCCAACAGTCGGGTCAGGGTTCGCTCGGGCCACTGGATGACGAAGGGGCGCATGGAGAACTCCGCGCTGAAGCGGCGGGTCAGTTCATATTGGGCGGCCATGGAGGTCTCGAACGGATCGCGCCCGCCGTTGTCCGCCGGGTCGAGTCCGTACAAGGCAATGAAGGAGACATGGGGCAGGTAAAAGAACACCCCCAACCCGAGACCCTCGGTGCGCGATAGCACCGGGGTGAGGGAGCGGGTGAGGATGGCGATGGCGTCGTCGTAAGCCGGTGGCAAATGCCGCCGAAGGACGCGTGCGAGGTGTTCGCCGCGCCGGAGGATCGACAACGGAGCAAGGCCTTCGTGGGCGTCGCGTTGGAACCCGGCGGCATCGAAGGTCGGATGAACGAGCCCGACGTTGTGGGCAAGACACTCGATAGCCTCGCGGTCGAGGAGTAGCGCCATGGAACTGCCCTTTGCGATGGACCGAGGCGCCTCGGGCAGCCGCAGGCCGACGGCGGCAGGAGGAGCTGTGTTCGAGGTCCGCATCAGCGCTACCCTCGCAAGCCACCCTTCGTCGGGCAACGATGCGACCGGGGGCTTGGCGCCGAGGGCGATCGCGGGGGTGACGAGCCGAAGAGGATGAAGTGGAATCAGCGGTCGGTCGGCAGTCTGCGCAATGACGGTTATTCTCGTCCGATAGGGTTGTGGATCGGGGGGTGGTCGCGGCGGCGGCAACCTTCGGCCTGGAAATCAGCCGATTCTGCCCTAGCTCCTCAAAAATGTCTCAATAACAAAACAAAGCGCCTTTAATGGCGTTTAAAATTGAAAATAGGATTTAGTACGTCATATTTGGCGTGTTTGAATGCGTCAAAAAACATCAATGATCAGGCGTTGCTCCAGCTGCTGGGTGAGCGGTTGGCGCAGTTGCGGCTGGCGAAGAATTTGACGCAGGGGCAACTCGCAGAGCAGGCGGGCCTGGGCTTGCGGACGGTGCAGCGGCTGGAGTTGGGCGCGTCCGCGACGCAGTTGTCCGGGTTTCTGCGGGTCTGCCGGGTGCTCGGGCTGGTGGAGCGCCTCGATTTGCTCATACCGGAGGCGGTGGCCAGCCCAATGGCGCAGTTGAAGCAGGCCGGCCGGAAGCGGCGGCGTGCCTCGGGCAACACGGCGGCGCCCTCCCTGACGGGCCAATGGACATGGGGTGAGGGGGCATGATCGCGAAGGTGCAGCTCTGGGGTCGGACGATCGGCGCGGTCTCGCTCGAGGAAGGGCGCAATGTCGCGGCCTTCGAGTATGATCCCGAGTTCGCCGGCAGCGGGATCCAACTGTCGCCATTAGTGATGCCGCTGAGCGGGCAAGTGCATCAGTTTCCCGAGCTGCCACGGAATACCTTCCACGGCCTGCCGGGGTTGCTCGCAGATTCGCTGCCAGACAAGTTCGGCAATGCGCTGATCGACGCATGGCTTGCCACGCAGGGGCGTTCGCCGGAGAGCTTCAGCGCGGTGGAGCGACTTTGCTACACCGGCACGCGCGGCATGGGAGCGCTGGAGTTTGCGCCGGTGCTGGGGCCGAAGCCGCGCAAGGCCTCGAAGCTGGAAGTGGATGCGCTGGTGCGGCTGGCGGGCGAGGTGCTAACACATCGCGGCCAGTTGCAGGGGCATCTTCATGCGGCGGGAAAAGCGAAGGCCCTGCGCGACATCCTGACTGTGGGAACGTCGGCCGGTGGCGCGCGGGCCAAGGCGGTGATCGCGTGGAACCCTCAAACCCACGAGGTGCGATCAGGTCAGATCGCGGCGGGCGATGGCTTCGAGTACTGGCTGCTGAAATTCGACGGTGTGGATGAGAACCGAGACAAGGAACGGGACGACCCGAAGGGTTACGGGGCCGTGGAGTTTGCCTATCACCGGATGGCGGAAGCGGCGGGCATCACCATGAGCGAGTGCCGGCTGCTGGAAGAGAATGGGCGGCGGCATTTCATGACCCGCCGTTTCGACCGGCTGGCGGGCGGGGAAAAACTGCACCTGCAGTCGCTGTGCGCCCTGGCCCATTTCGATTTTAACCAGGCGGGAGCCTACGGCTACGAGCAGGCGCTGCTGGCGATCCGTCGGCTCCAGCTGCCGATGGCGGCCGTGGAGGAACAATTCCGCCGGATGGTGTTCAACGTCGTCGCGCGGAATCAGGACGACCATTTGAAGAACATCGCATTCCTGATGAACCCGCTCGGCGAGTGGTTTCTCGCACCGGCTTTTGATGTGACCTACAGCTTCAATCCTGCGGGCGCGTGGACCGGTACCCACCAGATGACCTTGAACGGGAAGCGGGATGGTTTTACGCGGGAAGACTTCGTGCAGTGCGCCCGCTCGGCGCTCATGAAGCGCGGGCGCGCTGCGGCGATCCTGGACGAAGTTCAGACTGCGGTGAACCGCTGGCCGGAGTTCGCCGCCGAGGCGGGAGTCCCCGATGAGTGGAGTGACAAGATCCAGAAGACCCATCGCCTCACGTTCCCGAAGGCGTGAGCCTCGAGGGTGTGGGCTTCACTGGACCGAAGACTGGGGCGAGCACTCTTACCAGCACTCGCATCAAGGTGAAAGCGGCCTGGATCGTGGAGCCTCGATCAAACTATCAACCTCCCATCAAATTAGGTTTCGGCGAGATGCGTTGCTGGATCTCTGCGAGCAGTCTGCGGCCGCAGGCCGGGTTGCCCCGTTGCTGGCGTGCGACAAATCGGGCCTCCGCCTGACCTTCGGCGAGGACATGGGTCACGAAGGTTTCGAACAGCCGTTGCACACTCGTCCCGGAGTCTCGTGCCACGCTCAGCGAGGCCTTGTGTCGCGATTGGTCGCACCTCGCGATTCGTCGCACCGATAGGGAATCGTTTTCATGGGATGCCTTTTGGATGTTCTGCTGGGGTCACCACCCTTGGCGACGTGACGTTGAGTTTGCCCCTTGCGAAGTCCGGAAGTGGGTGACGCTCGATCTTGCACCTCAATCCGCCAAGGACCGTTGGTAGTCCGGGGGCGGATCGCCATAACCGGCGCGACGACGGGCCAAGGCTGGAGCCACGATATCACGTCCGACATCCAAGGGGGCCTGCCAGAGTTCCCGCCACAGGCGCACCGAGTTGGTGGGATACAGGTTGGGGGATTCCTCTTCGAACGCCGGTCGAAACAGGTCCACGGCATTCTGCAATTCTTGGGTCAATTCTTCCCGGGTGGGGTGCCCGGTGAGGTCGATTACCCGCCGGAAGGCCAAGAGATCCTTGGCATCGAGGCGCGCCAATTTGGCGATCAGAATATCCAAGGGATGCGGAATGGTCACCGTGATGTGCCCCAAGCATACAACCTTCGCCCGCTCAGCCATCAATGGGGTGGTGCGAAAGCTGAGCCGGTAGCCGAGTTCCAGGTAGAGATCGGCCTGTCCCTTGCCGAGACCCAGGCTGCGGATTCGCTCATGATGGTCCTCATCGTCGTTGGAAAACAAATCCACGTCGGCGCTGGTCCAGGAACGGTTTAGCGTCAGTTGGAGCGGCGCTGAGCCGAAGAGGATGAAGTGGAATTTGCGGTCGGTTGGCAGCCCGTCGAAAAAGGTGCGCAGCAACCGCCCGGCCGGTGTGCTCCAATCCACCTCACCGCGCCACCAGTCCCAGGTTTTGGTCGAACTCATGTTTGCGGTCTCCGATGCGGCGTCCCTGGTATCGGATGGAATAAATCCCCTGTTGGATCAGGCGGTTGGTGACTTCCGGATCGTGAGCGAGCAGTCGCCCGATGCGCTGATCTCGGGCCGTCATGCGCCCAGCCTCCTTCCGGAACAGGATGCGGGCAGCGAGGCGGGATTTCCGCCACGGCCGGTCTGTATCGTCGCCCGAGATTCGCATGCCTTTGGTAATCTGACCGATCTTGCGGATGATTTCAACCCGCCTCCACCACTCGGGAAATCGGCGAATCGGGGTCAGGGAACGATTTACCGAATCGGAATTGGCTGCTGTTCGCCACTCGACGCCTTGAACAGAGGTTGGTTGTCACCATGGGTCACCACCCGCGCCGGGTCCCCGGCAACAGGATCTTCGGTTTCCGACGGATCTTGGAGCGTAGACCGCCGAGTCGGATCGCTGTGGCCGGTGTGGGTGCCGGACGAATCACAGTCACCCGATGAGTTCGCGGATGGGTTGGCCGTGGTCGATGTCGAGGCGCTTGCGGCCGGGGATTTCGAGGCGGCGGGAGTCGAGACCGAGTTGGTGCAGGATGGTGGCGTGGATGTCGGTGACGTAGTGCCGATTTTCGGTGGCGTGGAAGCCGATCTCGTCGGTGGCTCCGTGCACGATGCCTTGTCGCAGCCCGCCGCCGGCCATCCAGACGCTGAAGCCGAAGATGTGGTGGTCGCGGCCGTCGGAACCCTGAGTGCCGGGGGTGCGGCCGAACTCGGTGGCGAAGACCACCAGCGTCTCGTCGAGCAGGCCTCGGCGATGCAAGTCGGCGAGCAGGCCGCCGATGGGTTGGTCTACGGCCCGCGCCAGACCTTCGTGGTTGGCCTTGAGCCCCGAGTGCGCATCCCAGGCTCCAGCGCCGCCGCCGCCGTGCTGAATTTGGATGAACCGCACGCCCCGCTCGACCATCCGGCGCGCAGCGAGCAGTTGACGGCCAAACTCGCGGCAGTGCGGTTGGTCCAGGCCGTAGAGCGCCTGCGTCTCTGGCGTTTCCTTGGAGAAATCGACCACCTCCGGCACCGACGATTGCATGCGGTAGGCCAGTTCGTAGGAGGCGATCCGCGCGGCCATGGCTGGATCGTCGGGGTACTCGATGCCCCGCAGTTCGTTGAGCCGGCGGATGAGGTCGATGCCGCCGCGTTGGCCTGCTCCGACCAAGGGGTGCTCGGCCCGGGCGAAGTCGAGCGGGCGGTCTGGATCGATCCGCAGCGGCACGGCGTCGTGGGCGGGTCCGAGGTAGTGGCCGTCGCGCTGGTTCCAGTACTCCCGCGTGCCCATCGAGACGAACTGCGGCAGGTTCTCATTGAGCGATCCCAACCCGTAATGCACCCAGGCTCCGAGGTTGGGGAAGTCGCCGTCGTTCTGGTGACGGCCCGAGTGGAACTGCGTTTGCGCGCCGTGGTTGCTGTCGGTAGTCCACAGCGAACGCACGAGCGCCAACCGGTCGGCGTGCGCTGCGATGTGTGGAAACCAGTCGCTGATTTCCATGCCGCTCTGCCCGTGCTTGCGAAATCCCACCTGGAGCGGAAAGAGCGTGTTGCGCTGGTTGCCGTTGGCGTCGGGCACCACCAGTCGCTCGAGGGCCAGCTTCTTCGGATCTTGCACCGAGGCGAACGGGGTTTCGGCGATGGTCTTGCCCGCGTACTTCGTGAGCATGGGCTTCGGGTCGAAGCTTTCCATGTGGCTGACCCCGCCGTTCATGAAAAGCCAGATCACGTTCTTGGCCTTCGGCGTGAAATGAGGGCGACCGTCGGGGGGCGTCCACAGGGCCGAGTTGGCGGCTCTAGCGTCTCGCTGGAGGAGCGTGCCCAGTGCCAGGCCGGTGAATCCCATGCCGAGGTCGGCGAGGAACGCCCGGCGGGGACGCAACGGCGTCTGTCGATCGGCAGGGGACAGTGGGTGCGAAGCAGCGATCGACGGAGCGTAAGTCATGGACGGGGTGGACGAGATGATTGGCTTAGGGTTCATCGGAGCGTCACAAAATCACCATGGTTGACCAGCGACCACACGAGTCGGGCTCGGGCTGGCATCGGGGCGTCCTGCTGCGCCTGAGCTTGAGTTTTCTGAGCCTTTACGGCTGATGCGCCCGTCGCTGGACCGACCTTCCCGCCCGCCTCTCCGGCAAATCCGGCGAAAGGCCCACGCAGCGCCTCGAGGGCCGCCTGAAGTTCGGCGGGCCCGGGCTCGAAACCTAAGAGCTGCTCGAAGGCGTGGCGCACGAAGGCCTCGTCGCTCGGGTTCGGGGACGTGGCCGCCAAGTTCCGCGCGATGTCCGGGGCACAGTCGCCAACGAGTCGGCCATTGAGCAGGGCCAGCGCCTGTTGGGGCACGATGCTGGTCTCGCGCCGGTAGCACTCCTTGACCAGGGCCTCGTCGAAGGTGGTGAGGAAGAGGTTCCGGTCGTTGTTGGAGTGATGGAAATACAGGCTGCGTCGCCGGGATTGCGCCTGATCCGACGAACCGACCGTAGGCCCACCGTGCGTCGTATCGAGACGTCCCGCGTGGGCCAGCAGTGCATCCCGGATGACCTGCGATTCGAGGCGGATGGGTGTCCGTCGCCACCAATGGCGATTGTCCGGATCGCGCGCTAGTTCCGCACCGGCGCCGGCGAGACTGGAGTCCATGCGGTAGGCGGCCGAAGTGACGATGAGCCGGTGGAGGTGCTTGAGGCTCCAACGATGCTCCACCAATTCGCAGGCCAGCCAGTCGATCAGTTCGGCGTGCTCAGGCGTGCCGCCCTTGCGGCCAAGGTCGAAGAGAGCCGGCGCCAAGGACGCACCCCAATGCCGATTCCACAGGTGATTTACCGCCACCCGTGCGGTGAGAGGATTGCCTGGATCGGTGATCCAGCGGGCCAGGGCTGTGCGGCGTCCGGTGCTGTGATGCTGAGGCAGCACGGCAGGGTCGTCCTTGGTTGAGTCGAGAAATCGAGTGGGGACCCAGGCCGCCCCGGACAGGGATGAAAAGGTGTCCGACGAGGCGGGCTCCTGGGCGGTCTCTTTTTCGAGTGCGGCGAGTCGCTCAGTTTGGGTCGCCAACTCCTTGGCAAGAGCGTCCCTTTTGCGGGACTCCGCGGTGGCCCGCTTCAGCTCGGTCTCGGCCAAGGTCAGTCGATGGCGGGCGAGCTTCTCGCGGCGCTCGGCCGTCACGGCGGCGCGTCGGGCCACGTCGGTTGTTTCGGCGGCGGAGGCCGAAGTCGGACCGTCCTTCCACGAGGCGCGCTGGGCCTCGGCGCGCCGGACGACGCTTTCCAACCGCGCCTCGGCCACGGCGATTTTTGCGGACGAACTCACCGAAGCCGCGGCGTTGGTCGAAGCCGCAGCCTTAGCCAAAGCCCGGGCCGCTTCGGCGCGCACCGTCTCCAGTTCCTGCCGTGCGACACGAACCTGCGTCTCGAGTACCCAGGGCCGCCGCTCGGGCTGCCAGGCTGAGGATGGTAGGTCGACGGGCCGAATGTCCGGAAGCGTGACGCCCAGCAGCGCGGGCACGCCCGGCGCCATCGCCCGCGAGCGGTCCGGTTGAGTCTCCTGACCCCGGACAAACAAGTAGGTCGGCGTCTCGGGATTTCGATCATACGCCCTCGGGATGGCGTCGCGGGCCAGATCGGCCTCGCCGGGCACCAGGTCCATCCGCACTTGATAAGGCTCGAAAAAAGCCCGCATCCGGTAGTAGTCGGTCTGGGGCAGGGGATCGTACTTGTGGTCGTGGCATTTGGCGCAATTGAGCGTCAGCCCCAGGAACGCCTTGCCGACATGCTCCACGGTCTCGTCGAGCCATTGGTTGCGGTTGAAGAGAAAGTAGTTCCGGGCCAGAAAACCGGTGGCCCGCAATTGCTCGAGGTCGTCGGGGTGCGATTCGTCGGCGGCGAGCATGAGGCGGATCATCTCGTCATACGGCAGGTCGGCATTGAGCGACTCGACGATCCAATCACGCCAGTGCCACAGGTGCCGCGCGCTGTTGCGGTGTTGGTCGCCGAGGCCCCACGGGTCGCTGTAGCGCCACACGTCCATCCAATGACGGGCCCAGCGTTCCCCGTGGCGAGGGTCTTCGAGCAGTCGATCCACGGTGCGCGCGTAGCCCTCTTCGGACGGGTCGCTCAGGGCCTGCCGCATCTCGGCTTCGCTGGGCGGCAACCCGATGAGGTCGAGGTACAGGCGACGAATTTGGAGGCGGCGCGGGGCCTCGGGCCGTGGGGACAGAGTCGCGGCTTCATGGCTCCGGGAGATGAAGGCATCGATGGGGTTCCTCACCCAATCGCCGCGAACCAGTGTCGGTACGGGCGGGCGTTGGCGGGGTCGGAATGCCCAATGATCCCTCGGATCCGCTTCGGGGGTTTCGCCCGCAGGGGCGCTCGCTCCGTCCGTGATCCACTGCTTCAACAACGCAACCTGAGCCTCGCTGAAGGGTTGGCCCTCGTGCTCGGGCGGCATGCGCTCGTCGGCGTCGGCGCTCGACGTCCGTAGAACCATCACCGACTGCTCTGCCTTGCCGACCACTAGCACCGGACCGTGCTTTCCTCCCCGGAGCATTCCCGCCACCGTGTCGAGCCGCAGGCCAGCCTTCTGCTGGAGGGCCCCGTGGCAGGACACGCACCGTTCCCGCAGTAGGGGTTTCAGCACGGCCTCATAATCGCCCGCACACAAGTGGTTGAAGGGCATAAGGCCCCCAAGGAGAGCCAGCAGGCCTCTCAGAAGGAATCGAAGCCATGGGATGGGGCGTTGGAAAACCATGTGTCAGCGATGTAAGCAGGACCGTCGGGAGTTGCGGAGTCGGTGGGTGTTCGTATGGGAGCCGAGTCGGGGGCTGGGCCAACGATACAATTGCCGCGAGACCTAAGGCCAGAGGTCTCTCAGGTTCGGTAAATGAAGCCCGAGATTTGGTGTCGCTCGATTCGCCCATTTCTGCGGGTTTCCAGGCCCTCGTTGGATGAGTGAGGGGCCCCTGGTTTAGACCCACTCCACGGCCTTCCATCGGGCCAAACTCAGCCCCAATCGCTTCTGTCGAGCGTTCTTGGATTCCGTCTGCCGATCCGCTAGGTTTTCAAACTTATGTCCGAATTGCAGGAAGACTCACCGTTGGATCGACTCTGGAAGGAGTACGCCCGGACCTTCCGACAGTTCGACGATCTGACCTTGGCCCGATGGTGCTCCCAGACCTTGGGGCAGCTCCATGGGCAGGTTTGGCGACTGTCGCATCCGCTGGTGGGCGCATACCGATTGGGATCCCAGTTGGCCCATGATCGTCAAATTTGGCTCAAGCGTCTGGTCAGCATTCCCGCCGGTTACATCGAGTCGCCGTGTTGTCGGGCTCCGCTGCTGCCGCTCTTCACCCGGGATGTGGTCGCCAATGGCTTGCGGTGCCACCATTGCGGCGAGACGTGCGTGCCGTTCGAGGAGGTTTCCGACGCACTCCGACCTCGGTTCGAGCGCTGGGCTGAGCAATATGAGGAGGTCCATCAGGTCGCCCACTGGGATGACAAACAGCGGCGCAAATCCAAGGACTATGACGCCGCCTTCGAAGATGCGGCGCAAGATGCTGAGAAACTTCTCATCGAGGCGGCCACCGAATTGATGCCGCCGCTTTTGGAGTCGTACGCGGCCGTGATTTGGGAAGATCAGGACGAGTGCTTGGAGGTGCGCCCCGAGGATGTGGTCTTGTGAAGGAGGGCTCTGAGATTTCAATTCCTTCGACCGCATCGCGGATGCCTCGATGGCTTCGGATCGGTCTCAAGATCGTCTTGGGAGGAGTAGCGGTCTTGGCCACCTTGCTTTTGGTGGGTCTGCTGAGTTTCGATTGGATCGTCAAGCGGATCATCCAATCGCGCGTCAACGCCAGTGGAGTGGCCGAGGTGGAGATCGGTAGCCTCAATATTGGACTGTTTCGTCCTCACCTTGAAGTGCGCGACCTTAAGGTCTTTGGTCAGTCCCAGTTCGGAGGTGTGCAGCTGCTCGATCTGCCGGAACTGCGTGTGGAGTACGATCGGGACGCCTTCAAGCGTCAGGAATTGAAGTTCCGGTTGGTGCGCATCCGAATTAATGAGCTGACCCTAATGGACGGCTTCGCCGGCGGGCAGACCAATATGTTCCAGCGCCTACAGGGCTATTCGGAACTCGTCGTCGCGTACACCAATCGTATTGGTGAACTCACTAACCGCGTAGACCTCGACCGCGCCCAGCGGGTGGGCAATGCGACCTTTCGCGGTATTGATCGACTGGAGTTGACCTTGGGGCGCGTCCGCTTTGTGGACGTCAAAGATCCCCTGTCGGAAAAGATGGCCGCCTTGAACATCAACCGGCGGGTAATGACCAATATCGCCGACCTGCCGGGTCTGGCGCCGTTGGCGATGGAGCTTTTGGTTCGAACAACCCTCGGCGCCAAACCGGTCAACCGGTAGAACCGCAGAGAGCAGCGGTGATAGAAATCCGCTCACCCACCCGCGTTCAACGGTTCATGGTTCATGGTTCATGGTTCAGGCGTTCAATGAATGTCCTCTGGCTTGCATTCGGGGCCACCCCAACGGGGCAGAGGGTGGTACTGCGGGCTGATGATATGCTGCCATTCCCTTGGGAATCTAAGGGCTGCGCTGAAAGCTGCGGTCCAGAGGACGGTGCCGAGAGACGGTCTGGAGGGGCCGAGACCCACTCCAAGACCGCCTTGAGAGTCCTATTTCGAGCCCGGCCCAAGAGCCTACCACATCAAGACCGTGAGCTTCTTCGGGCCATGAGCCCCGAGGACCAAAATCCGCTCGATATCGCCAGTCCGGCTCGGGCCGGTCACCAGAGAGATCATCGAAGGCCAGTGGGCACCGTGGAGTTGTTCCACCCGTTGGAAAGCATCTGTCAGGTCACAAACCAATTGATCCTTTCGGGCCAACACCACGTGGTGCGGCGGCAACACGCTCAGAGCCCGACCTCCCGAAGTGCGGCTGTTGACCACTAGAGAGCCGGTTTGGGCCACCAGCACATCACAGGTCGTGATACCCACCTCGCAGACCTCCAGTTCGTCGGGGACATAGCCGCCATCGGTGAACAAGGTGGGGCGCGCCAGCGCGGCGGTGGCTGCATCGGTCAACGGCGAGTGGTGAGAGGCCACGCGGGCCCAACCTTCGGAGTCGGCGATGTGTCGCAATTGCGCGTGTGCCTCTGACTCAGACTCCACACACCGGAAGTCGGTCTTCAATTCGGCCGAGGCCGCTGCGAAGCGGGTGAGATGCTCTTGGGGGGTAGAACCACCCGGTGGCAACCAAGACCGAGCCACTTGGACCGGACGCCCCTGAAACGCAAAGACAGGTGCAGGAGCCACGTCGCGGCCATGCCCGCCATGGCCGTGCGATCCCGGCTTGGGTGCGGGAACTTTAAGGGCCTCGCGAATGCGGGCTAAGATGCGTTCTTGGGCGTTCATCGGCGATTCCTCCACCATTCCTTGAAACTCTCCGGGGCCACGGGCGGCAGATCTCGAGTGCGGGTCCAGGATTTTACGGGATCCAACGGGGTGCCCTGCAGGCGCAGGCGCAAGGGTTCCACGATGCGCGCAACTTCTTGTCCAAACTGGTACAGGGCCGGGGTGTTGACCGCGAAGGCATGGGCTCGCCAAGCCAGTCGCTCGATCCAGGAAGGGCTGTCACCCACGGCATTGCGGCGGTTTTGCAGCAAGTGGTGGTGCAGGTCTATTTTTACCGGGCAGGCCTCAGTGCAGGCCCCGCAGAGCGAGGAGGCATTGCTGAGGTGCTTCCATTCTTGCAGTCCGCGGAGGTGCGGCGTGATCACGCTGCCGACGGGCCCGCTGTAGGTGGTGCCGTAGGTGTGCCCTCCGACATTGCGGAAAATCGGGCACACATTCAGGCAAGCCCCGCAACGGATGCAGTGCAGGGCATCGCGCTGCTCGGGATCGGCCAGGAGTTCGGTGCGGCGATTGTCGAGCAACACGACGTGCCACTCGATGGGGCCGTCGGATTCGCCGGGTTGCCGAGGACCGCCATAAAGGGTGTTGTAGCCGGTGACCGTCTGGCCAGCCCCGGCCGTGGCCAGGAGCGGCAGAAATAGCGCGAGATCTTCGAGCTTGGGCAGGATTTTCTCAATGCCCAGGAGTGTGACCATCACCCGCGGCAGGGCTGCTGTGAGGCGGGCGTTCCCCTCGTTTTCGGTGATGGATACCATGCCGGTTTCGGCGATGGCGAAATTGGCCCCAGTGATGCCCACATCGGCCTGGATGTACTTTCGACGCAGGGCCCGTCGGGCGATCATCGTCAACTCCTCGGGTTCCCGCGTGGGGGCACTGCCCAGTTCGCGTTCGAAGAGGTCGCTGATTTCATCCCGGGTCAGGTGCATGGCCGGGAAGACGATGTGGTAAGGCGGTTCTTTGCGGAGTTGGACGATGAACTCGCCCAAGTCGGATTCCACCACTTCGAAGCCGTCTTTCTCGAGGGCCTCGTTGAGGTGAATTTCCTCGGCGGTCATGGCCTTGGACTTAACCACGCACTTGGCTTTCGCATCCTTGATGATGCCGCGGATGGTGTCGCGGGCCTCGGGCCCGGTGGTGCACCAGTGCACCTTTGTGCCTCGGGCCTCAATTTTCGAGGTGAACTCGGTCAGGTAGGTGTCGAGGTGGTTGATGGCATCCCACTTGGTTTCAGCGGCCGACTGACGGGCCGACGACCAATCATTGAAGGCCGACTTTTTGCGGTCCCGGGCCACCTCGTACTTGCGCAGGGCGGTTTGGATCAAGCCGCGGTGGCGGAGGTTGCGGGTGATGGTCCCGGCGGCCTCGAGGAACTGTTGGGCGGCGTTGCTCATTGCGAGTCGAGGATTTGGGCCAGGTGGAGGGTCTTCAGTGGCTTGCCCTGACGACTGAGCAACCCTTGTAGGTGCATGAGGCAACTGGAGTCGTTGGACACCATGTACTCGGCTCCGGTGTCTGCGGCACTGGCACACTTCACTTCACCCATGGCCGTGGAGATCATTGGGAACTTGGCGGCGAAGGTGCCTCCGAAGCCGCAGCACGTCTCGGCATCGCCCATTTCGATGAGTTCGAGGTCGCGGACTTTTTCGAGCAGTTTTCGAGGGCCTGATTTGATGCCTAATTCGCGCAGGCCGTGGCAGCCGTCGTGGAAGGTGACTTTGCCTGGAAAACGAGCACCGAGGTCGGTGACACCCAGCTTGGAGACTAGAAAATCGGAGAACTCCCAAGTGTGTTCTGAGAGTCGCTGAGCGGCGGCTTCTTCTGGCCGACCGGCGTAGAGTTGGGGATAGAAAACCTTGAGCATCGCACCGCAGGAACCGGAGGCGATGACCACTGCCTCGGCCTCTTGCAGGTGATGGAGGGTTTTGCCCGCGACGATCCGGGCTTCATCCCAGTAACCGGAGTTGAAGGCGGGTTGGCCGCAGCAGGCGACCGCTTCGGGGCAGGTGACCCGGTGTCCCAGCCGTTCGAGGATGCGAACCATGTGCATGCCGACCTGCGGGAAGCAGCTATCGACGAAGCAGGGGATGAAGAGCGTGACGTTCATTCGTGGATTCCGGAGAGGAGACGCAGGTTCAAAAAGTCATGGGGCTGCTCAACGGGGAGACGAGCAGATCATGGGTGTGAGCGTCTGGGGTGAGACCATGGTGTCTGAAGAGCCTGAATAGTTCCATTCCGGCTGAGCCAAAAAGGCTGGCTGGAAAAGTGTGCCCCCGCGGGTGTTCATCTGCAAACGGTGGACCAGACTTGCATGGGGTCAATGGGAATGGGCGTCGGGTCTGCGGAATGGGACGCGGACGAAAAAGGCTTCATCCTAGGGCCGGCAGGCTGGCGGCGGCGATGGCTTGGCCGTGGCGCTTGTCCTTTTCATCGGGCATGTGGAAGCGCACCTGAGCCGCCAGGGTCGGAAATTCGGCCGCCAACACGGACTGGGCTTCGCGCAAAATAATGTCACCGCCGGCTCCGCTGGTGACGCGTCCCAGGATAAGTACGTGGCGCAGGTCGTAGAAGTCGGACCAGTGGGCGATGGCATATCCAAAGCAGGTGCCAATGGTCTGATAAATTCGAGCGGCTCGGTCGTCACCGGCGGCCATGCGTTCCTGTACTTTCACTAGGCGCTCGGGCAGCGGAAGGCTGGAGGTGATGTCCAGGCCCGAGGCGGGGATGAGTCGTCCGACGGCTTGTTGGCTGAAGAATTGCACGCCGCAGCCGCGGTCCCCGCTCCATTCGTCGGCAGGTCCGTCGGGGCGGTAGTCGACCGGGGCGAAGGCCAGTTCATTGAGCCAGCTGGTGATGTTGCCCTCGGCGGTGACGAAGCCGCCGGCGGTGCTGGTGCCCATTGAGACTCCGAGCACGGAGTTGACGCCCAGCGACATGGAAGCGGCGAGGGCGGTAACTTCGCCATCGTTCACTACATCGAAGGGAATGTCGTTCCATTGTTGGCGGAGGGTGCGGAAGAGGTCTCGGACATGGGTGTCGAAGTCTTCTTTCGAGACGCCGCGGAAGAGCGAGGCGACCTTGACCTGGTTGTTTACATAGACGCCGGCGGCGCTGCCGCCGATGGCGTCGACACGGGGCAGGTGGGCGGCGGCGCGTTGGAGGGAATCTTGGATGCCGTCGAGGTGATACTGGGGGTTGGACTGGAAGTACGGATCCCAGACGATTTCTTCGCTGAAGACGACCTTGCCGTCGTGCACGGCGGCTACTTTACGATCGGAGCCGCCGAGGTCGAAACCGATACGGCAGCCTTCGAGATGGCGTCCCAGGGGTGCTGATGTGGCTCGGGCGGAGGGCGGGTTATCGGTGTGGATGACGTCGATGGGGCCTCCATAGATTCGCTCTCCGATAATTTCTGAGTCGAAGCGACCGACGGCGGTATCGCGGTAGTGCGCCTGAAGGTAGGTGGCTAAGGAAGTCGGTCCGCTGATCCAAATCCGCCGGCCGCCGTAGGCCCACAGGAGGGTTTTGCACAGTCGTTCGATAAAAAACCCGTTGGCTTGGGCCTGCGGGTGGGAGGCTTCGAGGACGGCGGTCGCATGGTGGAAGACGGAGCCGTCGGCCTGTTCGAGGGCGATCAGGACGGGGATTTTGGCTTCAGCAGCAAAGGCGCGGCGAGCGAGGGCGGCGGGCCGAAATCCGGGATCGAGAACGGGGGACAGTTTTGGGGCGGGCAACAGTGAAGCGGCGATCACGGGACAAATCCTGCCGAGAGCGCGGGCATTCCTGCAAGTGTTGGAGCGTTCGGGCTTTAGGGACAGGCTCTTCGGTCGCGGGGTCGCGGGGTCGGTCCCACCTATTTACACAAAAGGGGTCACTCTTTACTATTATCGAAGGGTCCCTCTTGCCAACGAGTTGGGGAGTAAGTGAGGGCAGTCGTCGGTTTGTGGCGGGGCTCCGCGGGCCCGGTCCTGTGCTCGCAGGGAAGCTTGGGGGAGGATGGAGCTTTCGCGCTTCGCGTGAGGGGAGGGTTAGATCGCTTCCAATGCTCGCTCCGGACCGGTCCCGCTGCTGCCATGGCCGGGTTTGTCTTGCTGGTGATTTTAGGGGACAGGCTCTAGGGGCGGGGTGCTCAGGTTTGAGGACCGGGAAGGGTCGGAAAATTAGGCATCAACCCCGATCTGGTGGCACTCGGAGAAAACGAAATTCCTTGGCGCAGCCGTCGAGGAAGCAGACGACCAGGCGGTGCAGGTCACGCTTGGCGGCGTTGAGCTTCCAGGCCAGGGGCCAGAGGATTAATAAGCTGAACCAAGGCCAGAATCTTAGCGGACTGGAGGCGATGGACTCGGGGAAGGGGAGTCGGCTCATGACTCCAATGGAGACCAACATCGTGCCGGATACCGTCGCGAAGATGACTCGGGCAAACGAACTCCATTCCGAATGCAACCGGCAGCGAAGCATCCGGCGGCCGCCCGCGTGGAACTCCACCGCCGTGAGCAATTGCAATCGGGCCCAGCGGGAGCCGTAGATCTCGACGTCGAAGGGGCTCCAGCCGGCGTCGGGTTTGTTCTGCCAGCCCAGCGAATCTAATCGTTCTAGGATGTGGGCGAGGAAGGTCATCCGGTCGAGACCGTGCTCGGCCCAGTAGAGCAGGTGGTCCAATGCTCCGGTGCGATCAGCAAGGCTGAGCGAGTCGAGTGTTTCCCGGGCGCTCAAGGGCGTTTGGCTTCCGAGGAGGTTGCCGCGATGCCGAGCCCAGCCGCGCACGATGGGTTGCAAGAGGAACAGTAGGGCCACCAGCGGCCGCGACCAGAAGCGCGATTTACTAGACGGAATTTCCGCTTGGAGAGCCGCTGTTACGCTCAGGCCCAGAGAAAAAAGAAGGCTGGCTACGCCCAGCGTCCAGACGAAGGGCACTACGGCACTGACGACGAGTAGGGGCAGGGTGACCAGGACATGAAATTCGAGGCTGGTGCCTACAACTAGGGTGAGGCTGGTGTCCCGGGTGTAGATGCTTTGAAAGGGGGCGCTGCCGAAAATACCGTGATAAATGACGGGTCGGCGGGTCTCCACGCCGATCTTGGCAGCGGTGTAAATACGGCCGTGCCACATGGATCCGCCGAATCGGTTGAAATTCTCGGGGTGTCGGCGTTCGAGCAAGGATTCGGCCTCGCCGTAGCCGGTTTGTTGTTTGAGATAGGCAGCAACGGTATTGCGTCGGTAGTGCCAAACGAAACCGGCTGAGCTGAATCCGATCTGGTAGCCTCGCTGTTGGAGCCTCCAGCAAATATCGACGTCATCGCCGGCCTTACGGTAAATGGGGTTAAAGCCGCCGATCTCCCGCAACGCCCACCGGTAGAATGCCATGTTGCAGCCGGGGATGTGCTCGGCGATACGGTCGTTGAGCATCACATGGGCGGGGCCTCCTGGCGAAACCATCACTGCCGCGGCCGTGGGGGAGTCGTCCGGGGGCAGTAGGTTGTGACCGCCGATGCCCGTGAAGCGGGAACGCAACAGGTCGCCGACTAGGAAAAAGAGCCAATCCTCATCGGCTCGGCAGTCGGAGTCAGTGAACGCGACAATCGTTCCGGTGGCCGCTTCGATGCCGGTATTTCGGGCGGCGCTCAGGCCGAGGTTCTTGGGGTGCCGAAGGCTGACGATGCTGGGGAAGAGGGCGGCGATGGACGGGGTGGCATCGGTGGAACCGTCATCCACCAAAATGACCTCGTAATTGGGGTAATTGAGGTGTTCGAGCGACTGGAGGCAGGTCTTGAGCGTGGTGGCTCCGTTGTAGCTGGCGATCACCACCGAGACCCGGGGAGTGGTCGGGAGCGGAAAGTACGGTGCGATGGCAAACTGCTGGCGGACCGTCTCAAAGGCGGGCTTCGGGGTTCGGTCTGAGCGGGTTAATCCGAAGGCCCAATCCTCGATGAGTTTTCCGCCATTCCACCATTCGTCGGTGTAGGCATACACCACCACGCCGGCGCAGCCGTTGCGAAAAGAACTCTCTATCTTCCAGCGGAGCACCTCCGATTGCCGGGTCTCGCCCTCCCGGACGGTGTCGACTCCGATTTCTCCCAGGATGAGCGGCCGGGTGTCCGACAGCATTTGCAGGCGCGCCAGATAGTTCTCGAAGGGTTGGCGATCGTGCAGGTAGACGTTGAAGCACAGGAAGTCGGCCGACTCGGCTTGCAGGAACTCCGTGGTGGGGAAATTGCCGAAGGTACAGAGCAATTCCGGATCTTCGGCTTTGGCGGCTCGAATCAAATCGTCGAGGAATGCGGCCACGGCGGCGGCGCCGCTCCACCGGACGATGTCAGCGGGAATTTCGTTGGCGACGCTCAGGGCGAAGACTGCCGGATGTCCGGCGCAGCGACGGGCCGCATCTTGGACTAATTCGACGAGTTCTCGGCGCGCTTCGGCTGAATCGAGAAAGCATTGCTGGCGGTTCCAGGGGACATCCACCAAGAGCTTGAGTCCATGCTCATGGGCTAGGTCGAGGAACCACCGGGGCGGCACATGGTACACTCGCAGGAGATTGCCTCCGAGGGCCTGAATTTGTGTGAAATCTCTGCGGGTTAAGTCGGGCGATCCGAAGGTCAGCCCATCGTTGCCCGGAGCCAGCGGGCCGTAGGTGACCCCCTTGCCGTGGAACTTGGCGGGTCCCAGTCGGAAACCCTTTCCGTCAACCGCGACCCGAATTCGAGATGGAGTAGAGGCGGCGTTCACCGTAGCCGCACCCGACTGACGCAGGGGTAGCGGAACTAGCGGTGAGGATTGACAGACCGCCACGGGAACGGAAGCCCCAAACCGAAGGGGTTCTAGGCCGCCGCCTTCTGCGAGAGAGAGGCCGCCGCCTTCTGCGAGAGAGACTGTTTTTTTTGTGAGGGCTAATGGTGCAGTCCTGGCGCGTTTCTCGGGGGGCGTTGTGGGCTTCTCAGAAAACTCGGGAGTGTTCGCCGATGGAAACACCTTATGCTGAGGGTTGCCGGACTCGGACACGTGACCAGCCTGAGTTTCTGGGTTTTGCTTAGAATCCCGCGAACAACTCGCTATCGGAAGTTCGGTGACGGCCTCAGTGACAGATCCGCCGAGACCTCCATTGACCTCATTATCACCTCCAGCAGAGAGGTCTGCGGCATGGAAGCGGGTTTTCTGAACCTCCGGCGAAGCGGCGGAACCGGATTCCAAGTCCAGGTCGGGAGGTTTCATTCAGTCTTCGGGCTGGGAGCCCATCTGGGATCCACTCACAACCCGACGCCCCCTTCCATCGGTTCATTCACCCCGACCCAGATTCCTTTCCCCGTCAAAATCGTAGTCCGGTGATTAAACTCTTCGGTCGCACCGCGTCATCAAGTCCCACGCATTCCAGTCCAAAGCCCATCAGCAAGCGCCAAATCGGCAGGGATGAGATTGGTAGGGATGAGATTGGCAGGGATGAGATTGGTAGGGATGAGATTGGTAGGGATGAGATTGGTAGGGATGAGATTGGTAGGGATGAGATTGGTAGGGATGAGATTGGTAGGGATGAGATTGGTAGGGATGAGATTGGTAGG
>CAINWP010000059.1 GCA_903854475.1 uncultured Verrucomicrobiota bacterium | reverse complement strand
GTCGTTCCAGACTCAGGAGCAGCCCGACTTGCTCCGCTCGACCAACGTCACCTTCCGACCCATCGACCTGCGCCTCGGGCCGGATGGCGCTCTGTACATCGCTGACTGGAGCAATCCCATTATCCAGCACGGCGAGGTCGATTTCCGAGATCCGCGCCGCGACAAAGAGCACGGGCGTATTTGGCGCGTCACTGCCAACACCTCCGGCAAGGCCCCGCATCGGCGCGCTCCCGATCTAACAAAGCTGCCCACTACGGACCTCTTAGACCGGACGCTCTCCGCCAATGGCTGGGAGCAAGAACAGTCCCGCCTCGTGCTGCGACAACGCGATGCGAGCGAGGTGCTCGGACGCGCTGCATCCTGGGTCAAAACCCAGAAGGACCCACGTGCCGCACTGGAAGTCGTCTGGTTGCATCAGGCCTTCGGCCGTCCTGGAAGCCCGTGGCTCACACAACTGACGGGCTCTCCGGATCCTCGCCTTCGAGGCGCAGCGACCCGGCAGTTGAGTCACTAAACGATTGGAGGATCGGAGTGTCATGAGTCGTCTCAAGGAAACCGCCACCCAGACGTTGTCCCGGTCGGAATCGACCGAGGATCACTTAGAGCGCATCCAGGAATTGGTCGAGCGCAACGGGTATGCCCGGGTGAGCGATCTGGCCGAGGCCCTAGGGCTGAGTTCATCCACCGTGTCCAACATGGTCCGACGTCTGGCCAAACGCGGCTTCGTCAACTACCAGCGCTACCGGGGGTTCACCCTGACTGCTGAAGGAGCGGCCGTCGCCGCCCACATCAAGGATCGGCACCGCACCCTTACCGAACTCTTGACCTTGCTGGGACTGGGGGCCGAAACCGTCGAGCGCGAGGTGGAAGACATCGAACACCACCTGACACCCCAGACATTGGCCGCGCTCACGGCTTTGGTGGGGTATTGGAAGGATCACCCCGCTGAATTGCAGGCCTTTCGTCGGTTTCAGGCGGGTGGCTCCTCGTTGAAGAATTCGGAAACCTAGAACTTCTGAAGCAACTGGGTGCCAGTTCGACTGCGTTGATTAGCCTCCGTCAACGTCTCGATCTTCCGATGATAGCCCCTCAACCCGAGGTCTGCCGGGCGGGAACGATGTTCATTCCGGTATAATTGCGGCTTCACCTCGGTTTCCCCATCGGCCAATTTACCAACCTGTGATCAGCACCACTGCCGAACTGCGGGAACTCGCGTGCCGAGTACGCGAGTCAGAATGGGTCGCTCTAGATACCGAGGCCGACTCTCTGCACGCTTACCCGGAAAAACTGTGCCTGCTTCAGGTCGGTGTGCCGGGCAGTGAGTACCTTGTGGATCCGTTGTCGGACCTCCACCTCGAACCCTTGTGGGAAGCCATGGATCAGCATTCCATCATCTTCCACGCTGCTGACTACGACCTTCGCCTGCTCTTCCGGGGGCATCACTTCAAGCCCGCCCGCATTTTCGATACGATGCTGGCCGCTCGCTTGGTGGGCGAAGCCCGCTTCGGCCTCAACGATGCCCTCAATACCCACCTCGGCATTACCCTGGAAAAGGGTTCGCAAAAGGCCAACTGGGGAAAACGCCCCCTGACGCCGGCCATGGTGGATTACGCGCTGAACGATGTGCGGCACTTGTTCCCCCTGCAGCAGTCGCTCCTGGGCCGGTTAGAGTCTTTGGGGCGCCTCGACTGGCACCAACAAATTTGTGAGCGATTAATCCGCGACTGCTGCCAGCCCGAGCGCATCGATGACGACGCCATCTGGCGCACAAAGGGACACGATAAGCTCGATGCTCTGGGATTGGCAGTCCTGCGCGAACTGTGGCATTGGCGAGAGAAGGACGCACTGCGCACGGGTCGCCCCCCATTCTTCATTCTCAAGCATGAGCAGTTGGCCGAATTGTCCGCGACGGCCTCTGAGACTCGCACGACTCGGGGTCTGAATTTGCCCCACTTCCTGACCTCCAAGCGGCGAGGCGGTTTGCTCGATGCAAGTCAGCGCGGACTGGAAGTGCCCGAAGATCGACTCCCCCGCCCGATCCGCGTGCATTCGCGCCGAATGACACGGGCTGAGCTGGATATCTCCGACCGACTGGCGCAG
>CAINWP010000058.1 GCA_903854475.1 uncultured Verrucomicrobiota bacterium | reverse complement strand
GGCATGTCGCCCAGCACCTGATCGTAGGTGCGGTTTTCTTTGATGATGTAAATGCAATGGCGAATGGGAGAGGGGGCGCCGGTGATCAACGGCACGGGGTGTCCCGGCTCTAGCGTTTCAGGCGGTGCCGGCGGGCGACACGCCAAGGTTCGCGCGGTGTACCGCTTCAATTGCTTCTCGAGGTCTTCGCGATCCTTGGGCAGTTCGATGATGGACAACGATCCCGGCAAGAGGCCGCCAATGTATTCACGAATGGTTGCTGGCGCTTCGCGGCCGGGTTGAGGGCCCATGCGATTAGACTTGGAAGCCAATCCCTTACCATTGGTCACCAAAAGCCGCCGACCATCCGGAGTGACGCGGACCGAAGTGGGATACCATCCGGTTGGAATGAACCCCATCGATCGGCTGCGACCGGGCTGCCGAACATCAAAAACGGCAATCGCGTTGATGTTGGCGTTCGACACGAAGAGCAACGATTCGTCGGGGCTGAGGGCCACACTGTTGGGCGTTGAGCCCGGGGGCGAATCCGGCTCCAGTTCGGAGGCGAGGGTTTCCACGCAACTGCCGCCAGCCGTTTCGAGAACACTAATGGTGTTACGGTTGGCGTTGGCGACGAACAGAAAGTTGCCCGCCCGGTTGAGGACCATTTCATTCGGGTGCTCTTGCACAGCCCATCGAGCCAGCTTGCGCCCGGAACTCAGCTCCAAAACACCCACCTCCGCGCGGCCCCAATGACTGACGTAAAGTCGGTCGTGGGCGACGTCGGGTAGACAGGCGAACGGATACGGAGCCTCCGTGTTGAGGACCTCCAAAAGGGCGCGCGCGCGCTTGGTGATGGATTCTTCTTCGAGATCGTGCCACGGGTCTTTTTCTCCCGCGACCGGCGGAGCTATGCGCTCTCCCAACTGAATATCGCGAACCACGGTGCCCGCGTTCGTGCCCCCCTGAAGGGCGACCTCCGTCACCGACTGCCCCAACACGTTGGCGACCCAAAGCTTCCGACCATCCGGACTGACTGCAATGCCCGCAGGAATCCCCCTTTCAGACGCAGGCCGCAGCGCCACGGTGTTGCCATTGGCGAGGCTGCCTTTTTGGAAATCAAACAAGTGGATAACTTCTTTTCCCGCACCACTCGCGACGATCCGCTTGCCATCCGGGGTGAAGGCGATTCCGTGAAAAGCTTCTGGGAGAACGGTCCTGGAAAGAATTTTGGCACTCGGAATGTCCACCAAGATGATTTCGTGGGGGCCAAAGCCGGAGTGGAGCACCGCCGCGAAACGCCCCGATGGATCCACCGCCATGTTTACAGGGAAATCTCCCAGAGAGACTTGCTTGCCCACCGGATCCAACAGCCATTGATTGGGCAATCGAACCGTTCCATCCGGGCGGCTGCCCGGCCAGTTACCCGCTTCAGGTGGGGCTGAGCTACCGGTTTGCTGGTGGGTGAGACAACCGGCCACTAACGCCAGACCGGCCAAGCACGGCATCCAGAATCGCTTCATCTAAAATCATGCTTGCGACCCAGTACTGATTTAGACAAGTGACGACTTGGTTTCGAAGACCTCGTGATGGCTCGGATTCGAGCAACTCAAGGCAGCGGTAGAATCACCCACTGAACCACCGGCCGAACCCTCGGGCATCCAAGAGCCCGGGAAGGGTTCACGCGGCAGCCAACTAAACCACGAACTCCAGCGGCGGGGCCTTGGGGATCGCGCCCAGGGCCTGACCCCGTTCGAGGAAGCGACGGATGCTTTCGCGACCGCGCTCGCCGTAGTCGAGGGTCCAGTGGTTCACGTACATGCCCACAAAGCGGTCGGCCAAGTCATGCCCCATGTCGCGGGCCCATTGCAGCGAATGCGCCACCGCCTCGGGCCGGTGGTCGAGGCTGTACTGGATACTCGCGGTCAAGACGTCGCTGACCCGCTTGCGCAGCGCGGGCTCGTGCCGCTTGTGAATGACGTTGCCACCCAAGGGCAGCGGCAGGCCGTCATTCTCGCGGCCCCACCAGACTCCGAGGTCTTCACACACCACCAGGCCTTCGTTGGCGTAGGTCAACTGGCCTTCGTGGATGATGAGTCCGATATCGGCCACACCCGACTTCACGGCCTGGAAAATCTCGTCGAACGGCACCACTACCAGGTCCAGCTCGGCCCCAAGACGACCCGCCCACAACTGGAGGGCCAGGAAGGCGCTGGTCATCCGCCCCGGAATGGCAATGCGCCGGCGCAACACTTCGTCGCGAGTGTAAGGGTGCTTCGACACCAGCATGGGGCCGTAGCCATCGCCCATGCTCGCGCCGCTGGGCAACAAGGCGTACTGGTCGCAAACATGCGCGTAGGCATGGATGCTAATGGCCGAGATGTCCAACTCACCGCGGGTGGCCCGTTCGTTGAGGGTCTGAATGTCCTCGAGGATGTGTTCGAAGCGCAGGCCGGGGGAGGGAATCAAATCCCGCGCTAAGCCATAAAACATGAAGGCATCGTCCGGATCCGGCGAGTGGCCGAGTGTGAGCGTCAGCATACCGTTAAGTGAGCGGACGCTACGTCGGAACCCGGCGAAGTCGAGCGCGCGAATGCAATCACTGCCCCGGCAAGGCTTCCAAAATGCGCAAGAGGACGGGTTGGGAACACTGCCCGCCGTCACCCGTCGCCCGCAAATGGAAGAGGCGAGTCCCCGGACGGGCTTTGCGCGCGGCGGTGATGAAGAACTCCCGCTCGGTCTGGTCTTCGACAATCAACAGGCCGTTGAGGCCGATATTATCCACATACACTCCGTGCGGCAGGTTGCGGCCCGAGTCTTCTCCACCCAACTCAATGCGTGACTTGAAATCACGCCGCTCGGCCCGCACACGGGCGGTGATGGTTTGACCCGGTCGGATGAGCAATTCCATGGGACGTCCCGCCTCTTGGCGCACGACCGAACGGTCAGGGCCGGGCAAAATCTCCACGGTCACTTTGGGAGCCGCATCCAATTGTACATTCCCCAGATCTCCCAATTCACGACGAACCTCCCTGCCCTGAATTTGAGCGGTGGCGCTCACCCGAACCGCGCGGTCCGACGCTTCTAGTGAATCGGCCGCACCGACCGCAGCGTAGAGGACTGCCACGGCGCGGATTTGTCCGGCTTCAATTTCTACTGGAGTGCTCGCGGTGAACCCGGCCGGCAACCGATCGAGATGGATGCGAATGGGGCCCTCGAATCCTTCACGACGGGTCGCCACGAAGCGGATTTCGCGACCACTGCCCGGGCTCACCTTCGGATTCATGCCATCGACGCGCACGGTGAACTCGGGCTGCTGCGGACGGACCGAGAGCCGGTAGGCATAATTGGTACCGCCGCCAAATCCTCGAGTGTCGGTCACGCGAACCAAATACCGGCCCGTCGTGGGAGCGGTGAACAGCAGCATCGAATCCGTCCCTGACAGACGGCTGGGATCGTCGTCGTTCTGATAGTTCAATCGAAACACAGGCAAGCCATTGGGAATGGGCCGACTGCCTGCCGGATAGGCCTTCACGAGGTAAGCCGGTTCATTGAGCGCATGCGACAAGGGCGTTGTTCCAAAGAGGGACTGACGACGTCCCTCGCCCGGATACACCTTGAACCCGGAATCCGGCCCGCGCGGATAGAGCCACAACCGCACCACCTCACCGTTGGCGTACAAGTATTCGTCCAATTCCATTTCGGCCCAGTTCTGGAGGCGAAAGTCGTCCACGGTGTCGGAGTCCTTGCCGCGGAAGGTGAACCAGGAATCGCGAACCGCCTGAAGCACCGCCTGCTCCACCGGTTGGCCAGACGTCGTCAAAACCTCCAGACGAGAGTCCATCGCGGAACCGTCGCGCGCCGCCTGAACTTCCAAGGTCAACGCCTCGCCCGCGCGGGCCTGGAATGCGAAATGATCCACATCGCCCGGGCGCCCCATACGACCGTAGGTCTCCGACGGAATGGCCACCGACTGAGCCCGCCGGATCCCATCGTTGGGCTCCAACTCCGCCTGATGGATGGGAGAACGCAGCAATCCCGCAGGGCTGGGAGCGGAAGAGCGGCCCGCCGGAGACACTTTGGCCGGGCCGTGTTTTGCGGTGCCCATCCCGGCCGAACCCACGGCGACGTCGCCTTTGAGCGCGAGGGTTTCCACAGAGCCATCCATCCGCGCCACCAGTATTCGATCTCCTGAATGATCCATGGCCAAGGCCCCAACCACATCCGATTGACCGGTCCAGGAGGCCACCTCTTGCAGTTCGGGTAGCCGCCATTGCTTGAGAGATCGGTCGATGGCTCCGGTGACGAGATGCCGCCCATCGCGAGACAGGACCATGGAAACAATCCCGGCCTCATGGGCAAAGCGCGCCGTGACCACCGGGTTCAGGGCCGGCGCCTCTCGGGAAACAAACCGCCATTGGTGGATCCGGCGATCGGCCCCGACGGCCAGCACGTGCTGCCCATCCGGGGTGAACAACACCCGATTCAAATCGCCCTGAGGCTGATTGAGTGTGTCGAGCCGCAACCCATCCCGAACGCGCCACAATTTCACCGTTTGATCAGCGCTGGCCGAAGCCAGCACTGTGCCAGACGGATCGAAGGCGAGATCAAAAACCGCCCCATTGTGAACGGCGTTGGACCACACCAGAGAATGGTCTGCCACCTTCCATAACCGGATCGACCGATCATAGCCCGCAGTGGCCAACCAACGACCATCTGGCGATAGCTCAGCATCTTGAACCGCGTCGCGGTGACCTTCAAATCGAACCAATTTCTGACCCGTCGCCACCGAATAAAGCTCGGCCACGCCATCAATGCCTGTGATCCCCGCCGCCACAACTAAGGTGGCCCCATCGGCAGAAAAATGAAGGGCATTCACCTTCCCGGGAATCCCATCAATCACTCGTTGGATACGACGCCCTGAGGCGTTTCGAAACTCCACTCGACCTGCCGTTCCCAACGCCAGAATCTTGCCGTTCGGCGAATACTCAACCGCCGTCCAGGGACGGGCAACACCCCGACCGACGGCCACCTCAGGCACCACCAGATTTTTCAGGAGGGACTCGTCCCGTTGAGGTCCCGGAGCCCCGTCGGCAATCCATTGGCGCAGCAGTGCCAACTCCGCCGCGGGGACCCTGGGCTCGTCTTTCGGCGGCATCGACGGCTTGCTGCGGCCCTCAATGAGTTTCACCAGCAGCGAACTCTCCGGGTCGCCCGGCTTTAGGGTCGCCCCCTTATCGCCGCCCTTGTTCAGGCTGGCGAAGGTCTCCACCGAAAATTCGCCTTCGCGATCGGCGTCGTTGTGACAACCCGCGCAATACGTGCGCAGGATCGGCGCGATGTCGCGTTCGTAGAGCCAATTGCGACTCGCGGCCGAAGTCGTGCAAATAGGCAGCAGGCAAGCAATAAGCCACCGCAATCCGGCCCGCTGACAAAGAATCCCGTAGGCGTTGAAGCGTTTCATGGTCAGTGCTGGAAGAGGAATTCGCGGCTGGTGAGAATCGACCAGAACAAGTCTTCGGCCACTGAAGTCCGCTGGGCAGGACCGGCTTCCTGAAACAACTGTAGGTAAGCCTTCCGCTCCGCCTCACGCGGAGCTCGGGAGAGCGCCACGGAATACGCCTCGGTGATCAGACGATCGGCATCAGCCTCCTCACGCAGCAGGCGAGCCAATCGTCCCGCGGGGGCCGACAGCTTATCATTCACGGTTGATCCGTTCGAGAGGTGTAGCGCCTGGACCAAACTCGGCTGATTGGACCGCTCGCACTCGCAGGTAATTTCGCGTTGGTTGCGACCGAAGGTCTTGAGGAAGTAGGAGGTCACCGAGGCATCGTAGAGCTGCAGCGATCGCGGACTATTGGTGTAGAACGAAGTCTTTTCGGTCGACCCATCGCTCAAGGTCAGCTCCGTAAACTGTTCCCGAATACCGGTGACATCGGCAAAGGCGTCCTGAAGCACCTCAGCGCTAAGTCGACGGGGGAAATGCCTCGAATAATGACGTCGGTCCTCCCGATTGGTTGGCAGGATTTCCGAGGAACGCCGATACGTTTGCGAAACGAGGATCTCACGCATTAACGACTTCAAATCAAACCGATGAGCCACCAGATAGTCGGCCAGAGCCGACAGTAATCGCTCGTTAGATGCGGGGTTAGATGCGCGCAAATCATCCACCGACTCAACCAAACCGATACCCAGATAATGGGCCCAAATACGATTGGCGATGGCCCGGGCAAAGTACGGATTAGAAGGCGCGGTCAGCCAGTCGGCCAGCACCTCGCGGCGATCGCGGGTATCGGTCGTCGCCATCGCGGGGGCGTCCAAGGGTGCCGGCGGCTGGGGCTTTCCCGTGCGGGGCTGAATCAGGTCTCCAGAGGCTTCGACGTACAGTTGCCGTTGTCCGTCTCCATTGCGTGGATCCCCTCCCCAACCCTTGGCTCGGACCCGCGAAAACAAGTTAGCGAACTGGTAATACTGGTCGTTGGTCCACTTCTCGAGGGGGTGATTGTGGCAACGGGCGCAGTTGATGGAGAGCGACAAGAACGCCTGACTGACGTTCTCAGCCATGGACTCGGGATCTTGATGAACGGCGAAGAAGTTCGACTCCCCTTCATCGACTGAAGACCCCTTGGCCGTGACCACCTGCCGCACGAACCGGTCCCAGGGAGTGTTGTTGGCCACCTGATTCCGAATCCATCCGTAGTACGATTTCACGGCTGCAGGGCGCAGGTGTGCCCCACTGACGAGCAACACGTCCGACCACTTGTAGGCCCAGAAATCGACATACTCCGGCGCACTCAAGAGCCGATCGGCCAAGCGAGCGTGCTTGTCGGCACGCGCATCCTCGACGAATGCCCGCACCTCAGCCGGTGTCGGCAGGCGGCCCAGCGTGTCGAGCGAGGCCCGGCGGATAAATGTGGCATCGTCGGCCGGCGGCGAGGGTTGCAAGTGCAGGCGCTTCAACTGATCCAGCACCAGGGAATCGAAGGCGCTGGTGCGCGGGGCGGAGGCATAGACCTCCGCAGGGATCGTGGCGTCATAGGGCGAGGTGATGCGCGCAATAACAATCCGCGACAAATACCAAGCCGTGATGGCCCCTTCCCCTGGCCCCATCACAGTCACCTTCCCGGTGCCGTCCACTGAGGCCACGGTCTCATCGGTGGAAGTGAACTTCGCCCATCGAGTGACGTCCCGTTCGCGACCATCGCTGAACCGAGCCTTGACCGTCAGTGTCAGAGTCTCCCCGACCCGCACAGAACGTTCACCCGGATCGATAACCAAGGTTCGCATCTCCGCTTCTCCCGCCTTGGGCCCGGGCGCACCCTCAGCAATCCAGCGGGCCAGCGTGCGGTAATCGTCCGAATCGACCTCGAGTCGTTTGCCTCCCTTGTGTCGAACGGTCGTCGTTGGTTTGGTCAGCAATAAACTCAGGCCCGGTTGGGAGACTTCCACACGGCGACCCTGTGCCTCGCGGGTGATAGACAAGTGGTCTGCCTCTGGATTGTAGCCAAAGAGGGACAATCGAAATCCACCCTTCCCGGCCAAGGCCCCATGACACCCGCCGCTATTGCAGCTGGCCTTAGAGAAGATGGGCACGACGTCGTTGCGGAAGGACACCGGGGCCTCGGAGACCGAACCCGCCCGCGTTTGGGTAGCCAGCAATGGCATCAGCCAAAGGAGGCAAGCCCCGCGCAAACGGCAACCGTGCGCCAGAAGCGAAATAAACTTCGTTAGAGCTCTCATGTGAACAATTCGCGGATGGGTTCGGTGCCGAGGTCCGTCAGGGTGAACGGGCGACCGCCCGGGCCTGGCAAATGGGACGCATGATTGAGGCCCAGCGAATGGAAGATCGTGGCCACGATGTCGCCCGGATTGACCGGTCGTTCCGCCGGAAATCCCCCGATGGGATCACTGGCTCCTACCACGCGACCTCCCTTCACACCGCCACCGGCAAAATACGTCGTGAAGCATTGAGGCCAGTGATCGCGGCCTCCGGCCGGGTTGATTTTTGGAGTGCGACCAAACTCGGAGAGATTAGCCACCAACGTGTCCTCGAGCATTCCCCGCTGGCTCAGGTCTTCGATGAGCGCGCTGTACGCCTGATCATACATCGGGCAGACCAGCTCTTTCATACCAGCAACGGATGTGAAGGGCTTAGATCCGTGGATATCCCAGGTAATTTCGTCGAACACGGTGAGGAAGGTGTTGACGGTCACGAAGCGCACCCCGCTCTCCACCAATCGCCGCGCCAACAGGCAGCACTGGCCAAAGCGGTTCATGCCATAGCGCTCCCGCACCTTCAGGGGCTCGCGGGTCAGATCAAAGGCCTCGCGAGCCTTCTGACTGGTCATGATGCGAAACGCCGCATGGAAATTCTCGTCCATCAATCGGGCATCCTCACTGGCCTCAAATTGGGCAATCGACGACTCAACGATGTCCCGCATCTTGCGACGACGCTCGAGGCGATGGGCGCCAATTTGATCGGGCGGCAGCAAGTCGGGCACCTTGAAGTTCTTCTGCGACGGATCGGCCATTAACGCAAAGGGATCATGGGCCTTGCCCAAGAAACCGCCGGCTTGACCGTTCGGCAAATTCCCACCGCCACGTCCCATCAACTGGGGCAGCACCACGAAGGGCGGCAAGTCGGTGCGTCGCCCCTTGAGGTGAGACAGAACCGCTCCGGCATGCGGTGTCTGGATACCCCCGGTGAATCGCCGACCCGTTTGCATCATCTGCCAACCGGCGTCATGCACCGCGGCGCCATCATGGTGGCAAGACCGCACCAGCGAAAACTTGTCGGCATTGGCCGCATGGCGCGGCAGCAATTCGGAAATTTCGAAGGCGTTCGACTTGGTGCGGATGGGCTTGAACGGACCACGAATTTCGGAGGGCGCATCCGGCTTCATGTCCCACAAGTCGATGTGACTGGGGCCGCCGAGGTTGAAGATCATGATGCACGAACGCCGGTCGTCCGCGGGCTTCACTATCCCAGCCTCTTTGGCCTGCAAGTACTGCGGCAACGACAGCCCCACCGCCGCCAGTGAACCCACTTGAAGGAACTCCCTCCGCGAAACGCCCGGGCCACAGAGACGCACCCGGTCCTGGGGAGATTCTGCGAGGAGGTCGAACATGACGGCAGTTTGAGCGAAATTTGCTCAGCACCTCAAGGGGCAGATGCACCCGGCGTACGATTCTCCAGCGTCGACAGACGGCCCGGACCAGCGGGATCTCCGTTGCTTCCACTGGTTTAACGCGCACCCATCAACCGGCCAACCCTCCGGAGCTGCGGCTCGAATGTCATAAATACGTTTGATAATCGTTACTTAATCGACTTATATCGACCTATTGAGAGAGACTGCGTCCACACTCAAATCGAGAGGCATCCTGCCTCTGCTCCGCTTCCCACTGGCACTCAGCGTGTGCCTCCTGATTACTTGGCAGCTCCTGAGGATGGTGCTTTGGCTCCGATTTGCTCCCTCCGGTTTGAGCACGGCCGAATCCTTGCGAATTTTCGGAACCGGCCTCCTGGCTGATGCAGCCATCTCGGTCGCGGGCGCGGCCTTCATCATCGGGCTGTGCAGCTTCCTCTCCTCCGTGCTGGCGTTGCCCAGCTTGCTGCTGCTTCCACTGGGGTTTCACCCTTGGATTCCAGTGCGACGAGCCCTATTCCGCATCGCGGTGACGGTCGGATTAATGGTGACCCTCTTCCTGTGGATCAGTGAGTGGTACTTCTTCGCGGAGTTTGAAAGCCGCTTCAACACGGTGGCTATCGACTACCTGATTTACCCGCATGAAGTGTTCACCAACCTGCGTGAGAGTTACCCCCTGCCCTGGATCGGTCTGGCGTGCTTCATCGGAGGATTAGGACTGTCCTCTTGGCTCTTCCTGCGAACATCGCCCCCCCCTTGGCATTCCGTCCGTCCTCTGACCCGTTGGTCCTTAGCCTCGGCCTGGATTCTAGTGGCCGCGATGGGGGTGCTGCACAACCAACTTCAACCCATCCCGCCTCACCGGCAACGAGTGGTGTCCGAGCTGTCCGCCAACGGATGGGCCGCAGCCCTGCGGGCGGCCTGGTCGCGCAACCTCAACTATTCTGATTTCTATCCCGTGATCGACCGGACCGACGCGTTCCGTCGAGTGCGATCACTCCTCACCGAGTCGGGCGTCAACTTCTTCGGACCTGAAGTCTCCGCAGCACCACAACCTGGACCCGATGGCAGCGTCGACGCCAATGCGGAAGCCCGCTGGCTCGACTCGGCCCGCGACTCCCTCCGTCGAACGATCCCGGGCGATCCGGCGAAGCCGCGGCTCAACCTGTGCATCATCACTGAGGAAAGCTTGGGCTCCGAGTTCTGGGGCTGCCTGGGCCGCGAGAAGGACGGCCGTCCAGACACCCTCACGCCCCGAATGGACCGCCTCGTTCAAGACGGAGCCACCCTCTTCACGCATTTGCTGGCGGACGGCAACCGCACCATCCGCGGCCTAGAAGCCATCTACTCCAGTTTTCCCCCATTGCCCGGAGATTCCATTCTCGCGCGCGACAAGACCGAGAATGTGGAGACCTTGGCGCGGGTGCTGGGGCGGGACGGCTACTCGACCCTCTTTTTGTATGCCGGTCACGGCACCTTCGACTACATCCGCAGTTATTCGCAGCGCAATGGTTGGGAGCGACTGGTCGAGGAATCCGACTTCACTCATCCCGCCTTCCGGACTGCCTGGGGTGTCAGCGATGAGGACTTGCTCCACCGCGGCATCGAGGAAATGCGGACGCTGCACCACACTGGGAAACCCTTTCTCACCACCTTCATGACGGTGTCCAACCACCGACCGTTCACCTACCCAACCGGACGCATTCCCGAGGATCCCGCGGCCCGCCAACGCGACCACGCGGTCCGCTACGCTGACTGGGCGTTGGGTGATTTTTTTGAGCGAGCCCGATCGGAGCCCTTCTGGACCAACACGGTGTTCGTGGTCATCGCCGACCATGGAGCCCGCGTCTATGGCAGCCAAACCATCCCCCTGCGGAGCTATCAAATTCCCTGCGTGGTGGTCGCCCCGGCCCTGCGGAATCTGCCTGCGCGCATCGACGCCGAAGCCTCGCAAATGGACATCGCTCCCACGCTACTCGGGATGATCGGCCGACCGTATGAGAGCCTCTTCTTCGGTCACAATGTGCTCGAGACCTCGGGCGCCAAGCAGGCCCGCAGCCTCATGCACCACAACCGGTCCATCGCCGTCTACCGGGATCGACACCAGGTGGTCTTCGGCCTCAACAAGATGATTGAACATTGGGCGGGCGAACCCGCTTCCGGGGCCATGGCCCGACAACCCGAACCCGATGCCGCCGCGCTCAACTTAAGCACCGACGGCATCGCCCTGTTCCAAGTGGCCGACGAACTCTACACCGCTCGTCGATTCAATTTGCCGACCCAAACCACCGGCCGCTAACTCCGCCGGATTCAACGAATAAGGCCCGATTCAAGTCACTTCCGATGGGCGGTCCAGGCTCGGCTGACCGCGTTGCCATCCATCGTGGTCTCGGTCTTTCCTTCGATCTTCCCGTTCACCAGCTTGCCCGACATCGAATACACCATCACGCCACCGTCCGGGCGGTCGCGGCGCATCGTCCAAGTCAGCATGTCGCCCTGAACCTTGCCGTCGGTCACATCCAGAAATTTGCCCGCCTCGCGGCCGCGGACAATCTGCCCCGTCAGCCGAGCGCCCTCCTGCTTCAATGTCATCGGCAGGTCTACGGGCTGGTCATCCGGTCCCGAAATGGTCAGGACCCAAGCTCCCGAAACGTCATTTCCTGAAGCGACACCCGCTTGCACCGGTGCATCTCCGAGCAACTGGGACAATTGGGTTTCGATGGAGTCAGCCCAAATCTGGTAGCCCTTCTTGGAGAGGTGCAAGTAATCGGGCATCAACTCGTGAGGCATGGTGCCGTCATCGTTCAAAAACTTGTGACCGAAATCGGCCCAGAACACCGTCTTGTCATCGGCGATCCGGCGCAGCGCCTGATTGATTTGAGCCAACTTGCCCCGTTGGGCACTGAAGTTCTCGGCGCGCGGGAAGATGGCCACCAACAGGACCTTGGTTCCCGGAAGTTTCGTGCGGAGCTTGTCCACGATGGCGCGGACGCCGTCCACGATTTGCTCTGGGGAGTTATCTTCGCCGTTGGAATTGTTGGTGCCGATCATCACCACCGCCGCCTTGGGCTTGAGACCGTCGAGGTTGCCGTTGTCGAGGCGCCACAGGACGTGCTGAGTGCGATCGCCGCCGATGCCCAAATTGATGGCGTTGCGGTGGGCGTAGTGTTTGGCCCACGTCTCCTTGCCTTCCCCTTCCCAGCCTTGGGTGATGGAGTCGCCGATGAAGATCAACTGTGCCTTGGAGCCCACAGAGGCCACCGTGGCGTTAAAGCTGGCCTGACGATCCACCCACCCCTTGTCGGTGCGGGGTGCAGGTTCAATCGCGGAATGAGCGAAAACCGAAACCAGGCCCAACTGAAGGCCGAGGACGAGTGCCGCCAAGCGGGAAGTAGATCTCATAGGCATGGAAAAACCATGCGCCATAAACCACCACGGGCGAGGATTTTCTTAAAGCCTGTTAACGACCGTTGAAGCAATACAGCCCACCCTCGGTGCGCAAGTAGACTCGGCCGCCCGACACCGCTGGCGTGGCCAGTGTGTCTTCGTTGAGCTCATTGCGTGAGAGCAACTCGAACTTCGGAGTCGCCGCCACCACCGCCGTATTGCCCCGGCCACTCGTGAAATACACCCGACCGGCCGCCACCACGGGCGACACCTTGACGTTCTCGGTGAACAACCGCTCCTGCCACAGGGCTTCGCCGGTTTTCAAATTCAGGCAGGAGGCCATGCCGTCATCGCGGATAGAGAACAAATGCCCACCGACGATCACCGGGGTCGGGCAATCCGCCGAGTAGCGGGTGGATTTCCAGAGCGAATGGGTCGTGGTGATGTCGCCATGCCCACCGGCCTTAATACCGACGGTATAACCGCGGTTTTGAAAGCCCGAGGCCACCGCCACCACCACGCCTTCACCCGCGGTCGGACCGGCAATGGTTCGACCGTAGGGATGCGCCACATCCAAGCCACTCACACTCCAAACCACATCACCATTGGACGGATTGTAGGCATTGAGCACCTCCGCTCCGGCCACCACGACTTCGAGTTTGCCACCGTGCCGATGGAAAACAGGCGAGGAGTAGGAGTCTTTGCCTTCTTCGCGGGCCGCATTGGAGCGGTCCTTCTTCCACAAGTCCTTGCCGGTCTTGGCATCCACCGCCATCACGTACGAGTCAACTCCCTGATGCATGCGCACGACGAAGAGCCGATTGCCATCGAGCATCGGCGACGATCCGTAGCCGTGGTTGGTCTTCAACGGGCCGAATTCCTTCACGAGATTGCGTTGCCACGCGATGTGACCGTCGGCGCCCACGCAGGCCAGATCCCCGGTCCCAAAAAGCACCCACACGTGCCGACCGTCGGACACGGCGGTGGGGGTGGCCATGTTGTGCAGATCGTGCGCATGCAGCTTGCCGCGCGCGATTTCGGTGTCCCACACCAGCACCCCGGTCTCGCGATCGAGGGCCAACAAATGCATTCCTTGGTCGGAAGTTTGGCTCGTCAGGTAAATCCGTTTGCCCACGACGATCGGTGAGGACGCACCACGGCCCGGCAGCGACACCTTCCAGGCGAGGTTCTTCTCCTTCGACCACGCCACTGGGGCCGACTTTTCGGGGCTAATCCCCAAGCCATCGACGCCACGCCAACACGCCCAATCCGCAGCAGAGACTGCAAGAGAGCAGCACAACGACGACAGGGCCACGGCTTGCAAAGGACGGAAGGAATTCATGGAATTGCCGCGAAGGCTATCGACGCCTCCGACTCCTTTCCAGAGACGATTCCAACGCTGACGATTCCAAAGCTGGTCCAATCAATCCAAGGGCCGGCTCCCTTCACTCCCGAAGGGAAATCAGCCACCCAGGCATCACTTCGGCCTTTGAGCCAGTGCGGTGCGGATGATCTTCAGCACCGACTCGCGCTCCGCGCCCGAGATGGGCAAACGCGGCTCGCGCACCCACTCCGTGCCCAGGCCGGTTTCCTGGCACAGCAGCTTGATGTACTGCACGAAATGCACATGCGTATCGAGCTTCATCAGCGGCTGCGACCAGCGATACAGCGCGCGCGCCGCATCCCATTGACCGGCCTTGGCCAAGTCCCACAACTGCTGGTTTTCCTTCGGGAAGGCGATGCCGCTGCCGGCCACCCAACCGTCGATCCCCAGAATGGCGGACTCCAAGAACAAGTCATCTACACCCGTAAAAATCTGGTACCGATTGCCCACCTGATTGCGCAACTCGGTGATGCGCCGCGTGTTGGCGCTGCTTTCCTTGATGGCCACCAAATTGGCCACATCGGTCAACTGGGCAAACATCTCCGGGGTGACATCGGCATGATAGCCCACGGGGTTGTTGTAGAGCATCCACGGCAGCGGCATCACCGCGGCCAGCGTGCGGAACCAATGGAGCAACTCGGCGGGATCGGCTTTGTACACCATCGGAGGCATGACCATGAACCCGGAGATGCCCAAGGCCGCGCAGTCGCGCATGTAGGTGGCTGCCAACGACAAGCTCATCTCGGCAACCCCGCTCAAAACCGGCACCCGACCCTTGGCCGTCTCCAACGCACAGCGCACTACGGCCCGTTTTTCATCAGGCAGCAGGCATTGATTCTCACCCAACGAACCGCACACCACCAACCCGGACACCCCGGATTGAATCAGCACCTCGAAGTGACGCGCCGTCGCCGCAAAGTCGATCGACTGATCGGCGTTCAAGTGGGTGATAGCAGCAGGAAAAACACCGGTCCAACGGGGGTGGCTCATGGCGAAAATTGAGGTGATGTCGATCAGGGTTCAACCGATTGAAACGCAGAGGATTTGCTGAGGAAATCCAAGCTCCCAATCACCGCCCATTCGGACGGCGCACGCAAGCTACCGCCCCAGTTTCCAGCCGGTCAACGCACTGTTTAGTCCGAGAATACGGGCGACAGGTCGCAGTGGGGTAGCGCGTTCGCATGGGTTTCGGTAAGGTAAACACATGAAGGACCGAGTGACCGTCACCACGGACCGCGAGCTAATCGTCCGGGCAAAACGTCAAGCCCACCAGACAGAGATTAAGCCTGCCGGAACGGTTCAGTTGGATCGGTCCGGTTTCGTGGAACGGTGGGCAGGCCAGTTCACCGTTCGTGAAGGCGGGACCGAGGACCTTCGCCTCCAAGCGCTGAAGACCAAGCACCGCATCGCGTGAAGATCCTGATGGATACCAACATTCTGCGGCATGGCGCCCTCGGCCGCGCCTGATTGGCCGGAACCGGAAAGTTGCTTTCCTTTTGGTCGGGATACGTTCGCGATCCTTAACAGTGAACGAGAAGATCCCCGAACCAAGGCCGACGGTCGGCAACACATCCGGCGCTCCGGCCGCCAACTCAGTGACATCCCCGCAAAGGAAAACGGGTTTGCCATGGTTTCCCGTGGTCACCCTCGCGCTGGTGGCGGCGGGCATCGCTGCCGTTCGGTGGCAACCAGAGCTCGAGCGCAACCTGCGCGCCTGGGCTACGGCTGCCTTGGCCCTTCTCGGTACACTCACGCTGTTGATTTGGTTCCTCGCCTCGTCCCGGTTTCGGGCCCGGACCCGGCTGGTCGGCCTGGCCATCGTCATCCTCTGCGGACTCGCCCTGAAGGGTTCCCTGAGGGTGGATGGCACGATCAATGGCACGGGCCTGCCCCGGTTGGTCTGGCGAGGGAGCCATTCAAGCACTACCCCACCCACAGCATCACCTGCCGATACGGCGCGGAAACCGCTTCACGAAGCAGCCCTTCC
>CAINWP010000057.1 GCA_903854475.1 uncultured Verrucomicrobiota bacterium | reverse complement strand
GCTCCGGCCCGACACCGCTCCGCTGCGGTTTTGGTGGGTGGGGCTCCGCGGTGTCAGGCCTCCGCTCGCTGAGTAGGCTCTGGGGAGGAGGAGCTTTCGCGCTGTGCGCGAGGGGGTTTTTGGGTGTTCGCCTCCAAGGCTCGCTCCGGCCCGACACCGCTGGCGCCTGGGGAGTCAGTTGTAGGGGAAACAGGGGCTCTTGGTGAGATGGACTCCCGGCTCTCTTCCTTATTCTGGATGCGCCGTGACTCGGTGAGAGCCGTTGAAGGGGCGATGCCGAGGAAGTTTTATTGAGGACTGCACCCAGCCAATGATTGGGTCGGCGGTCGGCGTACAAATTACTAGGACCCGAAGCTCTAGGAGTAGGAGGTCCAGGCCGAGCGCACTACCGGAGCATAGGAGCGAACTTGGCGGAGTTGGCGGCTGGATCGATCCAGTTCCGCTTCCTCCGCCAAGGCTTGGCATCGGACTTGTGCGAGGGTTTCACCGTTCCGGTTCTCAAGGTCGATCAGCGACGCCACCTCGCGGCGAAGTCGCTGTTCTACCTCAGCCCAATTGCCTCCCGTTGTGGTCAAGTTATCTCGGGCGGCCTGAGTGAACCGAATGATCCGCCCCTGAAGTTCCATCTTGGCTCGTTGGCAGGAATTAACCCGGGACCAATCGGCACTGCGAATGGCCTCGCCTTCAAGTACCGACCAATCACGCCATTCTTCATAGGTCTTGAACAGGTCGTGACAGGCGCTCATTTGAGTAATTTTAGAGGAAATATCGAACGAGAAAATGTCGATTTGAGGCGGGTTGAGTTGAATCAACTGTTCGGAGATCAAAGGCCCGCGGCCAACCATTATGCGGCCTGAAGTTGGCGCTCCACCTGAAGATCATCGGTATTGGCCGAGTTGCCTGTCAGCATTTCAGCCCAGGCTCCGCGGATGACCGAAAGCAGGCGAATGACCAACTCAACGCCGGACGGGTCTTTCTGCAGGTTACTCTGGGAGAGCTGCAAATCGTAGTAGTTGTAGAGACGCCGCATGGTGGCAGCGAACTCGCCCCCCTTCTCCATGTTGAGCGACATGTTCAATTCTCGGAGGATCTCCTGAGCCTTGAGGATGTTGTTGTTGATCGCGAGGTTGGAGTCCAAGGGATCGTCGAGGTCGAAGCCGACCAGTGCTTTGTCGAGGAAGCGCAGGGCTCCATCAAATAGCATCAGGACGAGTTGTCCTGGCGTCGCGGTCTTCGTGGCGACCTGTCGGTAAGATAACCAAGGGTTAGCGTTGTATCTCATGGGTGGATGACTCGGGTGAATAGTTTGGGAAAATTGTGCCGAGGTTCAGACGAGCTCAGTTCAAAAATTTGGGTTTTGAAAAGCGCTCTTTGAAATGCGTGGCTCGCACTGGGCTCGATGAGGGCTTTCGAATTAGAGAGCCATTGGGTCGTGCATCTTGACGGCCAGCAGGTTCGAAAGCTGTCGGATAGTCTTGGTCGGAGGGTATTCGACATTCGTTGCCAATTCCTTGCCGTAGCGGACTTTTTCAGGGCGGCTGCTGGGCAGGTTGTCCAGAGCACCTCGAAGGGCGTCGGTTTGAGAGAAGTCCTGTTCATTAAGTGCCGGAGCAGTGGCTTCTCGGCGAGTGGTGTTGCGCTGTACCTTCGACGTGGAGTCGAGAGTGCCCGTGCGTTGGATGTCCATGGTTTCTCACTTTCTAGGCAGGCGCGGTTGATTCCTGTTATCCCCCAAGGACCAACCACATTAGAAACATCGGTCAGTGATTTAAAAACTTGAGCCTTCATCGCTGGGGCAAGGTCTGCCAGAGGGTTTGGGCCGTGTACCGACAGAAGCGGGAGGGAGAGCGCAGGTCGGCTTGCGGGTCGGCCAACTCTGGGGATCCGGTGTGATGGCTACGGAAATAGTCGCGGGCCGATCGGGCGACCTCAGCTTGAGAGGCATCGAAGGTTTCATCGACCGACCACAGCGTCCGTCCCTGATCGGCGCTGACCAAGCGCAGCTCCCAACCGATGGCTACAGGAGGGAATGGCCGGTAACTGGCAATCTGGATGAAGAGCACGCCGTCAGCCGAATGGGCCGATTGGATTCGCTTGAGCAGGTCTGCGGGAAGCGTTTCTCCGGCCGAGAAGGCGTCCTTGCCGAAGCCACGGCGCAATTCTTCTGGAGTGGCTCTGACAACCTCGAAGCGGTGGAGCTTCCGAAGCTCCTCTTCAAGAATTTGTGCCAGTTGATTGCGGTGATCGAGAGTCGCTAGTTCGGGGGTCGAGACGGTCACCGGCAACAGGACTACTCGTTGTAAGTCCTTGGGCAGGGATTCGACGGCGCGATACACATTCTTGAGCTCGAAGCGCGCTCCGAGTTCAGGCAGTGACGGTTTGGAGTTCTGACACCCTTCGAGGAGGAGTCCCAAGGCCAGAAGCCAGAGGCGGGGCGAATTCACGGGTTTCATGAAAACTAAGGCTGATTACTTTTCTGGGCCGGACTCGGCGACGACTTGATCAATTAGACGAGCCGCCGAGGGCAGCGTCTGACGAAGAGTGTCGACCCGTTGGTGCAAGGCGTGGACCCAGCCGTCGAGCCCCAGTTCCACCGACTGTCGGTATCGCCGGATGACATCTTGGCTGACGGTGACTTCGCGGTCCGGCGGCAGTGCCGACTGGGATTCGCCTGCGAACAGGCGGCAAAGGATGAGGCCGGAGGAATTGGCGGCATCGTTGGATCCTGTCAGCTCGCTCCAAAGGGGTAGAGCCTCGTGGACATGCCCGTTGAGCAAGAGGGTCTCCGCCCGCTGCCGCTGTAAGGTGGGGTGATTGGGCAAGTGCTTGAGGGCCTCGTTGCTCCAGTCTAGGGCGAACTCGAGCGTGTCGCGTTGGCGGAGCGATAGGGCTCCGCCCGCCTCCCAAACTTTGGCCTGCTTAGGGTTCTGCTGGATGCCCGCGTTCAGCAGGGTGAGGGCTGGAACAATTTGCCCCTCCTCTGCCTGGAAGATAGCGAACTCTACCCGCGCCGATTCGTTGAGAGGGTCGTCTTGAAGGGCTTGTTCAAAAGCGTTCTGAGCCTCGGCTTTGCGCCCGAGCTTTCGCAGGGCAAGAGCGAGGCAGTGGGCCGGGGTTGCGCTTCGGATGTCCTGATGAACGGGGGTGAGGGCAGGTTGGTTTCGCAAGTTCAGGCACTGCTGCAAGTGGGTGACACAGGGTTCCCACCGCTGCAGTGCCGAATGAGCCAGCCCCAGAATGAAGTGCTGCGAGGCCGTGCGGGCCTTGAGCGCGACGGCTCGGTCGTGGAAGAGGTTGATGACTTCCTGGTAGAGTTGGAGGGTCAACAAGTGCGACGCGTACTGGGTGAGCAATACTTCTCTCAGCTCCGGAGGCGTCTGGGCGTAGGGTTGTTGCAGCATGGCCGTGTAGGCCTGCTGATAATAACCGAGCCCGTAGATCTGTTGACCGGATCGCCAGAGTTCCAGCCCGAGGTTCATGAGCAGGTTGATGTCGTTGGGGAATTCCTCGTTGGCCTGCTCGAGGAGGCGGAGGTTCCTCTGGACCTTGTCTCGGCTTTTGACCACCTCGGCCTGGTAGCCATGATGAATGAGTTGAGCGTCGCCGAAGAGGTTCTCCATCGACCACTTCTCACGGTTCAGTTCGAGGCTGGCGTACACCTGTTCATGGATCCGGCTGACATAGAACTGCTGGGGCGCGTTGCGGAACAAGCGCGGCACCTGGCTGACGCCGTCGCCTTCGCGACCGACGTCCACCAGGGGCAGTCGGTAAGCGATCACGTTGGGTCGAGTCAGGAGCGCACGCAGCGCCGCGTGGTGCGTCGGGGAGACTTCTTCGTCGGCATCCAGGATCAAGACCCAGTCGCCGCGGGCGTGCAGCAGGGCCGCATTGCGGGCGGCACTGAAGTCGTGGTCCCAGGTTCGGAAATAGACCTCAGCCCCGTGGGCGCGGGCGATTTCCACGGTTCGATCCGTGGAGCCGGTGTCCACGAGGATGACTTGATCAGCCAGGCCTCGGATCGATTGGAGACATCCCTCGATGAAGCGCTCCTCATTCTTGGCGATGAGGCAGACCGACAGGCGTGGTGCCAAACCATCGCGCAAGGGGGGGGCGCTTAATTCGGCCGTGGGTTTGTCGGCCCCACTGGCGATGCCGGAGAGTTGCCGCTTAGCGGGCTTCCAGTTAGGTGCCAGAGCGACGGCCTTTTGGGCGCATCGACGGGCTAGGCTCCGGTGGCCCGCGCTGACGGCCACCTCGCTCAAGAAGACCCATCCTTCCGGGTTGAAGGGGCGCTCTTCAATGGCAGTGCAAGCCAGTCGCCAGGCGTCCGTGTTGTTTTTGGATTTAAAGGCGTTCCGGGCGGCCAAGAGATCTCCCTGGAAGGAAACCTCGGGCAAGGTCAACGGACGCTCCGATCGGGCGTGGCCGGCCTTCTCTTCAATTTGGTTTGCGCGCCGGGTTAGCAACTCCCGTGCAAAGCGGGCGGCGGTCTGCGCAGCGTTTTTCCAGGTCCAATGGGCACCCACATGCTCGGCGCCCAGGTGAGCCCGTTGCCGCCACTGCGGCGCTTGTTCTACGGCTTCGCGGAGGGCTAGGCACAGGGCCTCTGGATCGGGGCTCAACCACCAGCCTCGATGGTCCAGTTTTAGGCCGCTCACTTCGTTGCCGACAAATTCTCGAGTGGCCGGGATGCGATGGACGAACTCGTCGGTGGCGAAGTCGTCAGTCGACCCACCGCCGGTGCAAATCACGGGCAGCGCGCAGGCCATCGCCTCGAGCACTGGAAGCCCGAAGCCCTCTCCGCGGTATGGGTGCACCAGGCAGTCGCAGGCAGTGTAGAGCCCGGCCAGTTCGCGCTCGGGCAACTCCTGGTCGATGTACACGATCTCTGGCGCTGCGGGGTCGGCCTGAGCCATTTGAATCCGCTCGGACAGGGTCTGACCCTGGTAGGCCGATTTACCGCCGAAATCTTTAATCACCAGACACACGTCGTCGGAGCGGCGGAAGGTTTTCAGGTAAGTCTCCAACAACAGATCTGATCCCTTACGAGCGATGGTTCCGCCGACGAAGAGGAACTTGAAGCGCTTGCTCGTAGCGATGGGGGTGGGTGCGGCTCCGGGATGATGAACCGCGGGATTGTAGCCGTTGGGCAGCACCCGGAGTTTTCCGGTTGGGATACCCGCCTGCAGGTACAAACTCCGGACGTAGCGGCTGGGGCACCAAATCTCATCCACAGCCTGCGCCTTCTCTGCCCACTCGGCGGGGATGGACCCGAATTCCCAAGGCTGGATGAGCACCCATGCGCCGTGCTCCGGGCGACGCCAGTCCGGTGGCCAGGCGTGACGCAGGGTGATCGCGGTGTCCGAGGGGGAGCGCCGTTGAACTCGCTGGGCCCAGCCCTTCAGATCCGGTGAGACAGCCCTGGCGGACGCTGCGTCCGTCGAGACGGCGACGGCCCGGAACCGGGGCTCTTGGTTGAGCCCGTGGATCAGGGAGCGGTTCACATGCGACAGGGAGCCCAGGTCGAGGAAGGATCCCTCCAGCGACAGGGTGAGCGTGGTGTTAGGTCCTGCGTTAGGTCCTGCGTTGGTCACTGCGGACACGGGCGCGCTCGTCGCATCCGGCCCATGGAGATCGACCACCCGTGCCGGTGGCAATTGCGGTGAGATCAACGAGCGTTCGATGGCTTGCAATCGATGGATCACCACATCGGCCACGGCCTCCCGGCTGTAATGGCGGGCCATGTGTTGGCGGGCCGCCTGGCCCTTGGCGCGGGCTTCTTCCGGATGGGTGAACACGCGGCGCATCAAGGTGCGCAGGTGGGACTCCGACGGATTGGCCCAGCGGTGTCCCTTGTAGTGCCAGAGCTCGGGTTCGAGACCGCGGGCTTCGACCAGTTCGTAATCGAGCAGGTAGCTCGTCTCGTCCGACATGAACTCCGTATTGGCACTCCAGTTGGTGGCGATGACCGGCCGCTCCATGAGCATAGCCTCGTGCTGTGGGCGTCCCCAGCCCTCGCCTCGGCTCGGAGCCACGTAGCAGTCGCAGGCCAGGTACAGGCCTGGCAATTGCGCGCTGGGAACCTGGTCGGCGATGAGTTCGATGCGGGGTAGGTTTTTGCCCTCCAATCCCAGCGATGCGGTGAATGCCCGGATCCGTTGCCAGATCGCCTCAGTCGGATCCCCGTCGGGCTTGGAGAACAAGTAGGTGCGCAGCCACAGGCACACGTCGTCGTCGGCCGAAAACTCCTGCAAATAAGCAGCCAACAACACGTCCCAGCCCTTGCGGGAGGACCACTCGAAGATGGACAAGAAGTTGAACCGGGCCTTGTTGGGCAACGGGTAGACCGTGTGCTGGGCCGGATCGAAGAATTCCGAATCCACCGCTCCTGGAATCACCACCAATTTCGAGCGCTCCACGCCGCTGGCCGCGAAGGTCTCGACATTGAACTGGGACGGGACCCATACCTCATCCATCCGATTGCAAGCGGCAACCCAATCGGGTGCGATGCGATCGGTCTCGAACATCGTGCGCCCGATGCTGTAGTCGGCGTCCGGGAGGCGAGTAAAGAACCCTGCGGGACCGTGGGAGATGCAGATGCCGCCTTGGAGCGAGACGAAGCGGTCGCGCATCTGGAGCAGAGCCTCGCAGTCTGCAGCGGGAAGGCCTCGGGTGAATGCCTCCGACCAAATGGAGGAATTGTGGAGAATGCCCAAGGTGCAATTCTTCTCCAGCGGCAGCACGAAGTTGATTGCCTCGCTTGCATATCCGCTGAGGTTGAAGATCGGTGCCGACCACCGGACGGGGAGCTTGAGAGAGTGGCGAAATATTCTAAGATTCCGATAAAGTCCTACATTGTGATTCTGATTGTTGCGGACGATGTGAGTGTTTCGGGTTAACTGAATTTCGCTGTCTAAATCATTACGATTTTGATAAATACTCAGATAGTTTGCTAGTATCTCCTTTTCATGTGCAACTTTCCACGAATTGTGATCGAGGTTTGTAGACATCCCTTTTGGATTGTAGTAATAAACACCCAAAAGTTCATTAATTTTTTTAAATTTAGCTCCATTGAATGCACATCTCAGCCAGAAGTCCCAATCTGCAGCCGATTTGTATTTTTGGTTGAACCAGCCATTTTTCTGGTGGAGAGATTTACGCCACATAGGGTTGTTGTGAGGTGGGTTACCCCGCAACATTGCTTCGATGGAGAATTGCTCAAAATTGTATCTCTGGCTGTCTTCTATGACATCTTCCCACCGTTTATTTGGTTGATGCAGTATATAGCTATCAGCGTATACGAGATCCACATCGGGGTTTTTTGTTAAAGCAGCTAAATGTTTTTCAATAGAGTTTGGTGCCTTTCTATCATCCAGATTAGCGTTTGTAATATTTTCGGCGCGACACAAACTGATTGCATAATTCCAGGTGTCATAAATTCCAGGGTCATAATCGAGTTTTTTATATACAATATTTGGATATTTTTCCATGTATTGTTTGATAATCAACTCTTCGTTCCCTGGTGAATTAGGGTTAACTAAAACCAGTTCGCAGCATTCCGTAAAAACCGTTTGTCTTGTTATGTCTTCTAGGTATTGTTCGATGAATTCGTCGGACTTATAAACAGAAGCAAATATAGATACTTTGAGAGGCTGGTCGTCAGGATCTGGTGGAACTCTATTTGTTTCGATCAGACGCTCGTTGGCAGTCATTTCCGATTGGAACCTAGGTCCAGTGGCTGAGATCTTATTTGCCGACTCTTTCGTCCCCTGAAGGTTAACCTCGATAATCTCTACGTTGTTTTCGATTAAAAGGTTCTCGGGGCTTCGCCAAGCTGGAAGAACCTTTGCGCTGTTCCACCCGGCGGCCGATTGCAGGAAGACGCGTGGTTTAGATGATCCTTCCGCCAACGACCGGCGGATAGCCTCCGCCAATACATCCGAAGAGATATCCTTCACGCAATGCGCCTGCGCATGAGGACAGCGCCAGTTGCAGCCAAAGCAGTCCAGCGGGAGTACCACGGCAGAGGTCAGCCGCGAATAGGGCATGAAACGACCGAAGTGCCCGCCGCCCAACAGGACCACGTTCGGTACTCCCACGGCACAGGCCAGATGCGCGCCGCTGGATTCTGCACCCACGTACAAACGGCAGCGGCGAAGCAATGCCGCGGTTTCTCTCAGCGAGGATCGACCGCAAAGGTTGAAGACCCGACCAGGTAGATGGTTGATGAGTTTGTCAGCCAGAGGCTCATCGGCTTCAGCGCCAAAAATGAGAAAGTCGAAGCCGCTGATTTCGCGCAATGCCGCAGAGTAGCCGCCGTAGACCCGGCAGTCGTGTTGCGCCCCCGGGAACACAGCGATGGTGCGCTGGGAATCGAGCTGGTTTGTTCTGAAAAACGTCTCTGCCAAGGCTTCATCTTCCGGCGAGGTCCATACCTTCGGTTGCAGTGCGGCCACATGGATTTCGAGTCCGGTGAGAAAATCTCGGTGGCGCTCCAATTCGGACTTGTGCGACTTAGGCGAGGGGATGATCTGGAAGTATTCCCGTTTTGCTTCATTGCGATTGGCATCGGACATGTTGGCGAGGTCGGCTTCTATTCCGATGTGCCTCGCCGACCGAAATGCCAAGGTCAGCGTCTCGGAGAGAATGTCCCGGGATCGGACCGAGTTGAGGATGAGTTGTGGATCAAACTGGGTAATTTCCGAGACAACCTCCCGAAGGTGCGCCTCATTCGAAGTCTTCGACTTGTCGAAGGCGATGATGGAGGTGACGTACGGGCAGGCAATGTACAGATCGGCCACCCGTGCTTCACACAGCACTACGATCTGAGCCGCAGGATACTTGGCAGCCAAAGGCGGCAGCATCGATGAGGCGAGCACTGCATCGCCGATGGAGTCGGTGCGAACCCAAAGCAAACGCGTCACCGTGTTGTCCACCGTGACCTTGGCGGGCGTGAAACGTGCGATGCAGAAACCGAATTTCTCGTTGGATTCCACCCGAATTTCGAACCGGGGGTCGGCCTGCATTTGGCGTAGGCTGCGCCGATGCTTGATGTGGTGGACGTCATCCAACGCGATCCAGCAAGGGCCCTCGAGCTGGCTGAGCAGATAGTTGAACTCCACGTTCCCCATGTGGCCTCCTGAATCGAGGAGCACGAAATCGGGGCGACCGCCGAATCTCCTCAGCACCCGGCCCAGCTGGTCGTCCGGGATGCCGTGAAAGTCCGTCTCCTTAAAGTACAAGGTCGCGCGCTCATGCTCACGGTGGTCTACGAAAAGGTCGTTCTCCTCGATCTCGCGGACCGTGCTGCGCTCGATTTCCGACAGCGATGGCAGCAGGCCGCGCGGAACGGAAACTCCGTGGTGCAGATTCACCTGAGACGCCAGGCCGTTGCGGTAAAGATTTCCACGCGCTTGAGCCAAGTGGGCTGGATTGATCTCGATGGAGTGGAACTGCGCCTCGGCAATACCGAGTTGGCGGAGGGCATCAGCGATGACACGGGTGGTTCCCTCGCCGAGATAAGTGCCTGTCTCGACAAGTTTGGTGGGGCGGTGCTCGGCGAAGAGTTGGCGGATGGCGGAGGCGAACTCGGACTGGTTGTCGATCTGGGTGAGATCAACCTTGTCGGCGTAGTCCGCCGCGACTTTAACGCGCCGAACAGAGTTGGTGGAGTCTGACTCCGGAGAGTTGACTGCGGTAGGCTTTAATCGGCCGATGATGAACATGTCATCGGGGAAACAGCCGGGAAGTATCTGGGTTATCTCGAGGCCGCTTTTTTCAAATAGCCGGTGAATGCTCTTCTCTGTGTAAAGGAAGGTGTGTTCCTGCGGGCGGAATTGGTTCCACTCATTTCCTTCACCGCAATAACGTGGAGTCTGAAAGAAGCAAATGCCGCTAGGCGCGAGGATTTTGGCAACGCCTCGGAGTCCCTCCGCAGGATCAATAAAATGCTCAATGACGTCGAAACCACAGATGGCGTCGAACTGCTTCACTGGCAGATCAACATCCGGAAAGAGCCCGCTGACTACATGCGGAAGACTGAAATGATCGCGGGCCATCTGGCAGGTCGCCTCATCCACTTCCACGCCCACGACGGTTTCGATGCCGTGCTGTCGGCAGTGATGTAGAAATCCGCCGTGCGCACAGCCGATTTCTAGGACCCTACGAGGAGTTGGATGGTTGGCCGTCAGCACCCGGTACCAGATTGGTATGCGGTCCTGAAAATCATTCTTAGCCCTCTGCTCAATAGTCGGATGCCCCGTCACCTTGGACTGGTGCTCGTGCCAGTATTTCTGGTAACCGTAGAAAGATTTTAATTCGGCCTGGGTTAGAGTTCGACGCAACACCAGAGTTCCGCAGTCTCGGCATTTCCCGTAAAGCGGATGTACGGAGTCGTCCAATTGGCCATCGCACCAGCACCGGCGGCCTGCTGATTGAGCGGAAACCAGCTCGCCTGTTAGTCCTTCCCAGAGTGCGGCCAAGAAGCGCGGCCAGTCGTGGTTTTGTTCGACCAATGAGCGGTTGCGATCACGTAGTGCAACGAGTTGAGCATCCGGCAGGGTCTGTAGATTCTGAAGCGCGATAAGATTGTTTTCCGTGTCGATCAACGAGAGAGGGACAAACGAAGAATAGGTGTAGCCGCACTGAGGAGTGGTCACGGGAATCAACCCGAGTGCCATAGTCTCAAAGAGCGTGGTGGGTGAGGCGTCGCTAACGGAAAAGTTCACGAAGAAATCACAGGCAGTGACGATGCGTTGAACGAGCGGTTCGTTGAGCCAGTTCAGCACCCCCAGAAATTCCGTGTCCGGTCTTTCCCTAAGAATCGCGAGGTCTGTCGCCGAGAATTCACCTGCGACTAAAAGCCGACCAGGAACCAGCAGAAGTTGTTGAAACAATTCTGTGGATCCCTTCTCCGGGCCGCTCCGTCCCAGTACGAACAGTCCACGCCTGCCTTCTGGATTAAATAACTTCTTCCGGAGCGCGAAGAAATCCCGGTCGATGGAATTGTCCAGCCTGACAATCTTGTCGTGCCAGTCGGCGTACTCTGTTTGTTTGATCCTGTCGGTCCAGAAAGGGCCGGAAATGAGAAACAACTTTTGGGTGTCCAATGTCATCTCTTTGACAAAGCGGGCGACCTCAGGAATTCGCGAGTGGAAGGGAAAAATGAGGTGCTTACCTGCACACTTCGCCTTGAGCAACCGGCGCATGATCGAGTCGGGATGCGGATGCGGATGGCCAAGAACGATGTCACCGGCACGGACGTCCGGTACCGTCGTCGTGTCTGCAAAATCGTAATACACCACTTCGGACCGCTGCTCGAGAAAGCGGAAGATCCGATTGGTGATCGTCCCAGGAGCGCGCAGAGGGGCATCATTCCTTGGATTACCCGAGTACGCGAAATGGATGCGAGGACGGTTACTGCATGAAGCAGTACCTGCTAGTTGTTCACCCAAGAACTGTCGGCGACGAAAAATACTCCACCCATGGCGATCATTGAGGTCCATTTCCACGACCTCCCAATCGGGATGGGCGGAGAGGTACTGATGCGTGCCAGCATTCTTGTGCTCCGCCACATCGTCTAGGACGAGGATGTTCGTTCGGTCGATGACTGCCGAGAGCGCCTCACGTGCGAAGAAAAGATCGGCGTCGATGACCACCAGATCGAAGATCTGAACGGGGATTTCCTTCAATATGCCACCTTGAAGGCGCCAAAGGGTTTCGGTCTCGGATTTCGTGTGGTCGTACCAATGCCTCAATTCTTCTGCCGTGATGTGCTCGAGGACGTGGTTATGGCGGCTGCAGACATCGGCCAGAGTTTCTTCCCAGGTGGGCAGCGCGTTGGCATTTACCACACTACCGTGCAAGGGAGTCACGCAAGCGAATCGGGCGACATTGACATTGAGGTGTTCAAACGTTTTTGCAGCCGATTCGACTGCGTAGATGCGCGAAGAGAGGTTGTGTTCTGCCACCGCTTCAGCGAGCACGGTCGTGGACCCGAGACCCGATGCGGCTCCGAGATCGAGAATGGTTTTCGGGCGGAAACGTCCGATCACGGTACGCAGTGATCGGCCCATCTTTGATTCGGGCAAGATCTGGCCGACAGTGACAAAGAAGGTGTTCTTAAAATTGATGATCCGTTTTCGCAAGGAAGCGGCTTCCGTGGATCCGGGCAGCAGATCCGTAGCGAGCGTCGCAAGATTCTCCGCTAGGCCGATGCGTCCAGCCTTTAGGGCTGCGACCGCTGTCTCGATGACGACCTGTCCTTCCCAGCCGAAGTGTTCGCGGGCTCGAAAAAAAACCTTTTGCGCTTGGTCCTCGTCTTCAATGGACAGCAGCGCCGGAAGATCCAGTTGGGTATGTCCATCCCGGACTACTACTGGATGGCGGATTCCGATGTAATAGACATCAATGCGGTGTGGTTGATTGTACTCACCATAGTAACGTTGCTGGTACAGCTCGGTAAAACTTTCCTGCAAGAAACCAGTCACTAGTGGGTCGGTGACACGGATCGGATGGCCTGCATCGAATTGATGGGTCAGAAGAATTTCGAGTTGCTCCGGACGAAACACATTGTCCCCAAACACAAAAAGACCGCCAGGTTTCAAGCATTGGAGGATCCTCTGGAAGATGGCAGGAACATCGAAGCAATGTTCCAGAACATTCGCCATCACCACGAGGTCATAGCGTTCCACCGGATCGAACCCCTCGATGGGGCTGGCGACGGTTTCAACGGGAACCCCCAGTAAGCTTCCGGTGCGATAGGTGCAATGGGGATGGTTGAGATAGTCTTTTATCAACGGATCCAAAAGCGTGATGTGCTTGGCCCGGATATGCGGCAAGACAAGTCGGAGATTGGTGAATGGACCACAGCCAAGTTCGATGACGCGGTTAAAAGCGCGTCCGGCGATTGTTTTATAGCCATCGAAGTTGTTTTTATGGTCGTGGTTACGGTCGTCGTTTGCGTTGACCTGGTTGGTCATCCAAGTCTTGCGTTCGTACCGCTGGGCTTCCTGCCATCGGGCTTGGTCCACTTGTAGAATGCCCTGCTGGGTCAGGTACTTGAGATCGTTGCGATCGCGCAGGCTTTCAACCGCGGCTGAGCCTTCGAGGACTCGGATTTCGGAATCGACGAAGATGGGCAGAGGCTGCGGTTGGGTGTCGCCATAATTGGGGCCTGTCATATCGAGTTAGCGGATTTTCAGTCACCTGATTCCCGAAGTCCCACGCTGCCGTGCAGGGCCCCGATTACCACTTCTCCATGGGCTCCTGGAGGAAGGTGAACCGTATTTAGTTAATGCCAGAAAGCATGATTGATGCCGGCATTAGGGTTCCTGAATTGCGGTCATTATTGCCGGACTGTGTCTTGAGTCGTCAGGTCGCTGATTTTAATCCGGGGTGTGACGGAAAAAAATGCCGGTAGGCCTCGCGCTAAAGCAGCGAGGTCATGGCGGCAGGTTTTGACCCATGCGGGTCCGGGTAGCGCTTTTTCTTTAGACCAGTTCTGAAGGGCAACCACTTCAAATGGTTATTTGTCCATCATCGATGGGCGAAGCGTGGGTGATGGAACTTGCGGCCAAGGCATGCGGATGCCGGGCCTTTACCTAGTGCTGCATGGATCACTACGCCCCAAACCGCTGCTGGAGGAACTTGAGCTGCTGGTTGATCGTTTGCTGGGCGGTCTCCATTTGGACGAAGCTGTCGATCAGGCGCTGGCGGTTGGATTGGACCCGCTTTTCGAGGTCGGTGACCTGGATGTCAATTTCGCTCGATTGCTTGGTTAGGGCATCCTGCTTGGTGATGACTGCCCCGTCGTCGCCAATCATCTTCTCGAGATACGCGTTGAGTTGTGTCGCGATCCCCTTGTCCGGGTCGTTGAAGAGGATCTTGAGCTCGCTCAGGTGATTGGCGATGGCGTCATCGAGGGCGGTTTCGTCATTGAGCGTCAATTGGTCGCTGTCGCCGGTGGTGTCGATGCCGATCTTGGCCAGAGAATTGAGTGTGCCGGTCAGTCCTGTAGACTGGTTGTAGGAGATGGCTCGCAGCTTGGAGGCGATTTCGTTGGCGTCTGTGTCGCCGGCCAGTGTGGAGCGAGTGACCTTGCCAGCCGAGTCGGTGGAACTGGAGGTCAGGGAGTCGATCGTGGATTGGGCGCGGTTGTAGTCCTCGATGAAGTTCTTGATGGCCCCCTTGATGGCGCTGGAGTCGGAGGCGAGTGAAAGGGTTGAGGTTCCGGTCTTGAGAAGGGCGATGGAAAGGCCTTCGATACCGGTAGTTTCCTCGGTCAGTGTGTTCGAGTGGCTGCTGAGTTCTGATCCACCATTAATGGTGAAAAGAGCGTCGTTGCCAGCAATGAAGCTAGATCCGGTCACCAGGCCTGCGGCCGCGAGAAAGTTTCCGGTGACGTCTTCGACGGCCACACCGAGGTTTCCGGTGACCTTGTTGGTTAAGGTGAACTGGTCGTTGACTCGGTCGTAACTCATGCTCACGCCGGCCGCTGAGGCGTTGATGCGGTCCATCAGGTTCTGAACCGAGTCGCTCGAGGCGTTGAAGGCGATGGAAACGCCATTGATCTTAAATTCCCCCGCTCCGGCACCGCCATCCGAGACGGCCGTCTGGAAATTGGCTGAACTGAGGGCATTGGCCGGTGTGATACTACCGAGGTTAGAGGGGCTGGTCAGCTCGCTGGTCCCATTGTTGGACAACCGGGCTACGGATAGAAAATTGGAGGTGTCGGTGGCGCTGCCCACGACCAATGGAGCCGCGCTCCCGCCGAGTCGTTTGAGGGTGATTTTGTCGGTCGAAGCGCTGTATGTGCCCTGGATGTTGTTGGTGGATGCGGCGTCAATCCGGTCGAAAATGTCCTTCAGGGTGTCGACCGTGGGGTCGATGGTGATTTGTTTGCCATCCACCGTGATGGTGCCCGCACTAATAGGAGGGTTGAAGCCTTTGCTGTCCACCGTGCCGGAGTTGACGTTGTTGGAAGAATACAGGTTGGCGCCGACTCCCGAGGTGCCCGCCGTCTTGGAGGCGGTGGCCAATTGGGTGATGTTGAACGCGTAAGTGCCTGAGGCGGCTCCGGCCGAAGCCGTCGCGCTCAGGACCGTCGAATCACTCGTCGTCGCCTTGCGGGCCTGAAGTACGTCGTTAGAGCTCAGGTTGTCCGTTCGGTTCTTCAGCACGGACAGTTGGGTCTTAATGCTGCCATACGCGTTGTTCCGGTTGAACAGTGTGCTCTGTTCGGCACGAAGACGCTTTTGTGGCGACCGCTCGACATCGGCCAATTGATTGACGAGCGTCCGCCAGTCGAAGCCGGAGGCCAGCCCTGAGAGCCCTAGTTCCATGACAGGAGTTCATCGGTAGACTTGTTCCCTTTCTTGAGGTTTTGATGCGCTTCCGATGGGGTTTCGGTTGTCTACGATCAACTTCACCCTTTGAAAATGCCCGCCAGATCGACACTGTGGCACCTGATTTTAGCATGAAGCGCACGCACCATTGCAATGAACTCCGCGCCTCGGATGCTGGCCGCGCGGTCATCCTGACCGGTTGGGTCCACTCCCGACGCGACCTCGGCGGTCTCCTCTTTATCGACCTCCGGGACCGGGAAGGGCGGACCCAGACCGTGTTCGATCCGTCGGACTTGCCGACGGCCCTCTTCGACGTGGCTTCCAAGCTTCACGCCGAGTCGGTGATTGAAATCGAGGGCAAGGTTCGGGTCCGGCCCGAGGGCACCCGCAACGCCAAGATTTTGAGCGGCGAGGTGGAGGTTCAGGTCCAGTCGATGACCGTCTTGAACCCCTCGGCAATCTTGCCCTTCCAGGTGGACGACCCCGAGGTGGCCAATAAGGTGAACGAGGAGTTGCGCCTGCAGTACCGCTACCTTGACCTGCGACGCCCGGAGATGATGCGCAATTTGCGGTTGCGCTCCAAAGTGGCCATCGCGACGCGCAGTTACATGGACGATCAGGGTTTCTTGGAAATCGAAACTCCGACGCTCTTCAAGTCCACGCCAGAGGGCGCGCGGGAGTTTCTGGTGCCTAACCGCCGTGAGCCCGGGACCTTCTACGCGCTGCCGCAGTCGCCGCAGCAGTTCAAGCAAATCCTCATGGTCAGCGGCGTGGAGCGCTATTTTCAGTTGGCCCGCTGCTACCGGGACGAAGATTTGCGCGCCGACCGCCAGCCGGAGTTCACCCAGGTGGACATCGAAATGTCGTTTATCGAGCGCGAGGATATTTACGCACTCATCGAGGGGCTGCTGAAGCGAGTCTGGAAGACGGCGCTCAACATGGACATCCCCACGCCGTTCAAGCGGATCTCCTTTGAAGAGGCACTGAACCGCTGGGGCATCGATAAGCCCGACACGCGCTTCGGCATGGAGTTGGTGGATTTCACGGAGGATTTCCGCGGGTCGAAGTTCGGTGTGTTCGGCAACTGCGTGGCTGGCGGCGGTGTGGTGAAGGCCATGAATGCCAAGGGGTTGGCCGGTGCGACTCAGGGTCAGATCGAGACCATGACGGAGTATGCCAAGAGCTTCGGTGCCAAGGGCCTGGCGTTCATCAAGGTGGAGAACGGGGAGTGGAAGTCTCCGATCGTGAAGTTCTTCAACGAGGCGGAGAAGGCGGCCCTCACCGAGAAGTTGGGCATCGAGCAGGGCGATCTGATTCTCTTCGCCGCAGACCAGTGGCTCAATGCGTGCGAGATCCTGGGCAAGATCCGCCTCTACTGCGCTGAGGTGCTCAAGACCCAGGGCAAGCTGGTGGTTGATCCGACGCGCTTTGATTTCCTTTGGGTCATCGAGTTCCCGCTGCTGGGCTTCGATCGGGAGATGAACCGTTGGTATTCGAGCCACCATCCGTTCACGGCTCCGGTGGCCGAGGATATCCCGTTCCTCAAGACCGACCCAAAGAAGGTTCGCGGTCAGCACTATGACATCGTGGTGAATGGTGTGGAGTTGGGCGGGGGATCGATCCGGATCCATCAGGCCGATGTGCAGAAGACGATTTTCGAGGAGTTGCTGCAGATTCCCCCCGAGGAGACGCAATCGCGTTTCGGCTACATGCTGGAGGCCTTTAAGTACGGGGCCCCGCCGCACGGTGGTATCGCGCTGGGCTTCGATCGCCTGTGCGCGATTTTGTGCGGCACGACGAGCATACGGGATGTCATCGCCTTCCCTAAGACGGCCAAGGGCACTTGCATGATGACCAGCAGTCCGAGTGCGGTGACTTCGCGGCAGCTGCGAGATTTGCACATCGAGGTGAAGGCGGCCAAGAAAGAGGCCTGAAGGTCCGATCTCTGGACGGCTTTCTGGACGGCTGATTCAGCCGGCGCTAGACCCCGGTTTTCTTTATCCGAACGGATGAGGAAGCCGGGTTTTTGATGTTGGTCGCAGGTGGAAGGATTGGGTGAGTAAGGAGGCTTTGGTGGGTCGGCAGACTCCGTGGGCCATCGAGTGGGTTTGTGTTGCCGATTCGGACGTGGACCCGTGTACGAGAACGGACGGGCAGTTCAGGAGTGAATCCGATGAAGGGCTGTGCGGGAGCCCTGAGCGGATCAATATGGACCGGCGACAGATGGACCGAGGACGAATTTACCGACGGCAAATTCACCGACGAACAGACTTGGGAGGTGGTGGAGCCGAGGGGAGTCGAACCCCTGACCTTCTCATTGCGAACGAGACGCTCTACCAACTGAGCTACGACCCCGTTCCCAAGTGCGGGAGACGCTGCCGATTTGGCGACGACGTTGCAAGAACGGGTTTTGGATGTGTGGGGTTTTCTGATTTTCTGGGGGCGTGAGCCTTGGTGATCATCGTGGGGTGGCGGAGCTGAAAAGCGTGGTCTTGAGTATGGGTGTGGGCGGTGTTGGTTCAGGCGCTGAAGTCGGCTCCGGTTTCGACGATCCGCCGCATTTGGTCGAACCACCAAGCGGCCCGTTCACGACCGCAGGGTCGGAAGCTTCGTACGCGCCGTGGTGCTAGACGGACGGGGATCGCTGGAATCTCCAATGGAAGCCAGGCGGTCGTAGTGGTGTTGGTTTTATTGAGGGCACTGTGTGGACTGTTCATGCGATGAGCTTGAGGGGTTTGATCAGACAATGGCTGTCCAAGGGTTCGTTCTTCGTGAGGTTCTTTTTTCAAACAATCGGTGGGATGTGATTGTTTGTTTGGCTTTCTTTGGGGAGAGGTCGGGTTTGAATGGGCTGGCTGTGCGGTGGGCTCCGCGGGACTCGGCCTGCGCGGGCTGAGGAGGCTTCTGAAAGGATGGGGCTTTCGCGCTGTGCGCGAGGGGGGGGTGTTCAACGACAGTTATTCTTTCTTTGGCGCCAATTAAAAGTCCCCACTTGAGGTGAGGGGGGCGTGCGACGGGCCGATCTGGTAGGGACGGTGTCCCACCGTCCGTTCCCTAGGCTGCCGGGCGAGGTGGGTGGGTAATGTAGGCCGGGTCCCCCGACCCGGCGTCCGTGCACGTCGCGCCGTAGGGAAAATGAAGGGAACGCCGGGTCAGGGGACCCGGCCTACACGGTGACGTCGTGGGCTGGGCGGTGCGCTGTAGGGACGGTGTCTCACCGTCCGTTCTCTAGGCTGCCGAGCAAGATGGGATGGCCCGAGAGACTCGAGCCCTACCGAGGAGGTGGCAGTAGGGCCCGGAGTCCGCTCATGGAGATTCGGGCCAGGAGGGCGGTTTGTTCGCCTCCAAGGCTCGCTACGGCCGTGTCCTGCTGCCGTGTGTGCGTGGTGAATTTCTAGCGGTTTGCGTCGGGGTGTAGTTCTTAGAGGGGCTTCGCTGTTTCCCAGCTGGGCTGCCATTCTAAGAGCAGATGAGGTTGAGGGAGACGGTGTGGGTTCGTAGGGTGAGGGCACATGACCGCTGTTGATCGGGCTCAGTCGCTGCGCCAAGCCATGCCGGAGGGGGGGCTCTTCGGGGGGATGAGCTGGAAATCGGCGGCGCGGCCGCTGGCCTTGGGCGAATCGCTAGCCATGGAGATCGAGTCGCTGGGGCGTGTGTTTCACCAGTTCTACAAGGCGGTCAACCAGTTGTACCGGCGGAGCGTCGAGGGGCGCGCGCCGGCTTGGGTGGCGGAGGTTTTGGATCAGGGAAAGCCTCCGGAATTGGTGGCGATCCAACGGGCGGCCGCGTTGCGTAATGAACTGCCTCGGGTGATTCGCCCGGACCTGCTGCTCACCGAGGAGGGGTTCATTATCTCCGAGTTGGATTCGGTGCCCGGGGGGATCGGCCTGACTCAGTGGCTGAACCAAACTTACGCGGCTCTGGGTGATGCGGTCATTGGGGGAGGCTCCGGTATGCAGGATGGCTTCGCGTCCATTTTTGGGGCGGCTTCGAAGGTTCATATCGTGGTGTCCGAGGAGGCTGCGTCTTATCGCCCGGAAATGGCTTGGCTGGCTGCACAGTTGGGATCAGGCCGTTTCCAGGTGCACGGAGGGGATTTTGATGCACCGGCCGATGGTGAGGCGGTGTACCGCTTCTTCGAGTTGTTCGATTTGCCTCAGGTGCAGGGATCGGGCGCGTTGATTCAGAAGGCTCTGGAAAAGCGCATCCGGCTGACGCCGCCGCCGAGGCCTATCTTCGAGGAGAAACTGCTCTTTGCCCTGTTGTGGAATCGAAACCTGAGGGAGTTCTGGCGGCAGGAATTGGGGGAGGGGTTCTACCTCCGGTTGCTGAAGATTGTGCCGCGCAGTTGGTTGATTGATCCCATGCCGCTGCCGCCCCATGGCGCTTATCCTGGGTTAGAAATCACCGAGTGGTCTCAGCTGAAGGGGCTATCCCAGCGAGATCGGGCGCTGGTGTTAAAGATCTCTGGGTTCAGTCCGCAGGCCTGGGGTTCTCGGGGCGTTTATCTAGGGTCGGATTTGAGCGCCGGTGAATGGGGTTCGGCGATAGATCGGGCTCTCGGGGCCTGGCCCGGGTCGCCCTACTTGTTGCAGCAGTACCACAAACCGCGACTGCTGGAGGCCGAGGCTTTGGACCTCGATACGGGTGAAATCACTCGTCAGCCAGTCCGTGCCCGCTTGTGCCCGTATTACTTCGTGTCTGGCGATGGGGATCAGGCCCGTCCGAAACTCGGAGGCATCTTAGCGACGCTCAATCCGGCCGATAAAAAAATCATCCACGGCATGAGCGATGCGATTCTCGCTCCGTGCAGTGCTTGAGAAAGCATCCGGTCACTGCAGCACCACTTCGGTGCCCACGCCGGCGTCGGTGAAGATCTCTAGTAAGACAGAATGCGGCACGCGGCCGTCCACGAAGGAGACTTTTTCGATGCCGGATTTTAGCGCCGAAACCGCGCTGTCCACCTTAGGGATCATGCCTTTGTCGACCACACCGGCGGCCTTGAGGGCGGGAACTTCGGAGATCGATAGGTGCGGGATGACGGTGGCGGGATCTTTCGGGTCGCGCATTAAGCCCGGGACGTCCGACATGAATACTAACCGACATGCTTTGAGGGCGATGGCGGCCATGGCGGCGGCGACATCGGCGTTGCAGTTGTAGACATGCCCGTCTTCGCCGCGGGCGGTGGGACTAATGACCGGGGTGATTCCCTGTCGGATGCAGTCCATCAAGGGCTCAGTGTTCACGGCAGTGACTTCTCCGACGAAGCCAATATCCACCGGGTTCCCGGCGGCATCTTGAAGCCAGAGTTTCTTGCAGGTGAAGATGTCGGTCCCGGCAAACCCTCGGGCCACACCACCCAGCGACTGAAGGGTCTTCACCACCTCGGGGTTGATTTCCCGAGACAAGACTTGGTCCACCACTTCGACGGTCGCGGCGTCGGTGACGCGTTGTCCCTGGATGAAGTGGGCCTTCAAGCCTGCGGCTTCCATGGCTCGGGTGATGGCTTTGCCCCCTCCGTGGACGACCACCGGGTTAATCTCAACCGCCTCCAGAAACACGATGTCTCGGGCGACGCCGTTGCGGATGGACGGATCGGGCGAGTCCATGAAACTGCCACCGTACTTCACCACGAAGGTCTGTCCGGAGAAGCGTTGGATGTAGGGCAGGGCTTCCAACAAGGCCGTCGCCTTGGAGATCAATTCTTGCATCGGTGGGAGAGGGTGCGGTGAGACACCCCTCCGTGTCACCTGTCCGATGCCGGACTTGTTGCCGTTTGCGGCGACTGCGCGTAGCCTGTGCGGATAATGAATCCTGCTCCTGCGGCGGCTGGTCCTGGTAATACGTGGCTAATTTTCGCCCTCCTGACGGTGCTCTCTTGGGGTGTGTACGGAGTGATCCTGCACAAGGGTCGCGGCTACATGCCGATGGGGTCCGAAACCCCGCATGCGGGTTTGAAGGCCTTCCTGTTTGTTTGCATCGCCTATGCGATTATTGGCGTCGCCTCGGCGGTCTTGCTGAAGGTTCGTGGTTCGGATTGGAGTCTGACCCCGATGGGTATCCAATGGAGCCTGATCGCCGGAGCGGCGGGTGCTGTGGGGGCATTCACCTTGGTGCTCGCGCTGGGGGCCGCTGCGCCCATTTACAAGGGAGCCGCAGCCGCGGCCGTGATGCCCATCGTCTTCGGTGGGGCTCCGGTCATCAATACGCTGGTCGCCATGCTGCTGCATCCGCCGCAGGGAGGCATTAAGACCCTTCCGCTGCCGTTCCTTCTGGGCTGCGTCCTGGCGGCGACCGGTGCGTTCATGGTGGCCAAGTACGCGCCGTCGAACACAGGGGGTCCGGCCAAGCCGGCAGCCGGAGTTATCTCCCCCGCTATTCCCGCGGGCGGATCTACCAACGCTCATTAAATACGGTTCCTCCAGCGCCCCCTCGTGGCTGAGAACCCAAGCATGTGAGCGATACCGGACACTCGTCCATTGGGGCCGCCTTGGTAGGAATGCCCCCGTTGGATGCGATTCGATCCCTGCTGGGGGCAGTTGTGCCCACCAATCCGTTTTATGGGCGCAAGTATGCGTCGGTGGGGTGTTCGGCCTTGCCCTCGTCGTTGGAAGATTTTCAAACGCGCTTTCCGCTGACGACCAAGGCCGAACTGGTGGCTGATCAGGCCGCCTTTCGGCCCTACGGGTCCAACCTCACCTTCCCGGTGGCCGCCTATACGCGTTGCCACCAAACCAGCGGGACCCATGGAGCTCCCATGCGGTGGTTGGACACCCCGGAGAGTTGGTCGGCCATGACCGACGGTTGGGTGGAGGTGTTGAGGCAGGCCGGGGTGGGTCCGAGCGACCGGGCGTTCTTCCCGTTTAGTTTTGGCCCGTTCCTGGGCTTTTGGTTGGCCTTTGAGGCAGCCCAGCGCCTGGGTGTGCTCTCAGTATCGGGGGGCGGGATGAGTTCTGTGCTCCGCTTGAGAGTGCTGATGGAACAAGGCTTTACCGTGATGTGCTGCACGCCGACTTACGCGTTGCACTTGGCCGAGACGGCCCGCGCCGAAGCCATTGATTTAAGTCTGTGTCGGGTACGGCGGATCATCGTGGCCGGCGAGCCGGGAGGGAGTCAGGCGACTGTCCGTTCGCGTATCGAAGCCGCCTGGCCGGGTGCCCAAGTGTTCGATCATCACGGGATGACCGAGACGGGTCCGGTGACTTATGAATCGGCCGAACTACCGGGAAGCCTGGTGCTGCTCGATTCGCAGTTCTTTGCGGAGATCGTGGATCCTCAGACATTGCTTCCCGTGTCCGAGGGGACGCGCGGTGAGTTGGTGCTAACGACCTTGAAGCGGGTGGGTTCGCCCCTCATCCGTTATCGGACCGGAGATTGGGTCTGTCCGCGACAATGGCGTGGCCGGTGGACGTTCGAGGGTGGAATTTTGGGGCGGGTGGACGACATGGTGGTGGTCCGCGGTGTGAATCTCTATCCCTCGGCTGTGGATGTAGTCGTACGATCCTTGGATTCGGTGGGCGAGTACCGGGTGACAGTGGACCAGACGGGCGACTTGGCGGCGGTGTCTATCGAAGCTGAGGCCTCGGAGTTGGTGTGTCGCGATTTGGCCGACCGCCTTCATGAGGCGTTGTCGCTGCGGATTTCTGTGATTCCCGTCTCTGCCGGATCTCTGCCCCGGTTCGAGTTGAAGGCCCGGCGCTGGAAATTTTTGCCAGCCCGACCCTGAAAGAGCCGGTCCGAGTCGGGCCTAGTTCCCGTAAGCCGGAAGCCCGTTTCAACGAGCCTTCTGGAAGGCGCTCAACCCGCGAACAAGGTCCGCCGCTCGGGCCAGGACAGGATCGGCCAACCGGACGGGAACCGCGGCCTTTTCGACTGTATGGGTCTCGTTCGTCGAGTCGTTGGCTTCGCTCCGTTGCGCGCGAACCAGATCGGCTTCAGTGACTTTGCGTCGCGGAAGTGGGGGTGAGCCCATGGCACCGCTAATGCCATTGGTTCCGTTGGGTTTGAGGACCGCGATGGGGTTTTTGATGAATCCACGTTCGGTGTTTTCCGGGACCGGGATCCGAATATCCGGCGGGATAGGCCCCGCAGCCAAAATTGATCCATCGCCCAGTCGGATGCGCCCTGCGGGTACCTGAAGGCGGGTGCCATCTCCCAGGCCGACCTCACGGAAGACTCCATGCCGTCCGGCGGTGGATTGTCCGACCAGAGGGCTTCCGGTCTCTTGCCTCAATACGGCGGCCAACGCTTCGGCTGCCCCTTGCGTTCGGTTGTTGACCAAGACGGCCATAGGGAGGCTCCAAAGGCGCTGGGCGCCTGAGCCTGCAATCGAATTGCTGCCCCAGTGCAGGATAGCCTCGGTTCGGTCCGAGAAGAGGCTGGCGGTCTCGCCGGCAGCCGGCAGGGAGTCGCCTGAAGCAAACCGGAGGTCCAGGACCAGACCGGAGGCGTTGGTGTTCCAGGTCGCGTCAGTCAAAGCAGCCCGGAGTGCCGTGGGCAATCCCAAGTCGACCCGGCCCATGCGGAGGTACAGAATGCCCCCGTCGAGTCGCTCCCGCCGGGCGATTAAATCCGGGGCTGGGTTGTTTGTGAATCCAGTGCTCGAGACTTCCTGCACCGGCCGGGCACCGAATCGTTCGATCAACGCTTGAGAGGCTTGGGCCTCGAACTCCGCCGAGCCTAGGTCGAGGTTGGTTCGAAGCACTTGGATTAACTCCGGCAGTCGCGTCGTCGAGGACGTAGTATCCCCATGGAGTCTTGGTGACAAAAAGAGCGCCAGAAACAGCGCCAGGACTTCAATCCACCGCAGGGTGTCACGCATGGTGACACCATAACCCTCAGGCTCGCTGTTGTCGCTTTCAAGTTGCCTCTCCCAGGCCATTCTAAGCCGGAACGATTGCAGTTTGATTTGTCCTGCCTGCTAAGGATCTGGCATGCCTCCAGACGCCGTCCGAAGACTCTCCTAGGTAGGCTAGATAGGGACCGATCTCCGAGCGGTCCGCCCCCGCCGATCCGGCTCCTAGGTAGGGACCGATCTCCGAGCGGTCCGCCCCCACCGCCGCGGCGCTTTCGGAGAAATCGCCCTACCTCGGAAACGCTTGGGTGAGGTGGAGTTTGTGGCAGGAACCCGCGATTTCGCCCGCTGCGCCTCGGAGTCCGATCCGGCTCCTAGGTAGGGACCGATCTCCGAGCGGTCCGTGTGTGCCGACCCGGCTTCT
>CAINWP010000056.1 GCA_903854475.1 uncultured Verrucomicrobiota bacterium | reverse complement strand
CCTCGAACTCGAGGGCGTCGGTGAAGCCGGGCTCACTGATCGTGTGCACTTCAGCGCGGGCGGCGAACGACTCGAATACCGGGTGCAAGGCCGGCCAGCCCAAGGAACCCACGGACGTCACACCGATCCCGAGGCTGGCCAGCGCATTGGCCATGATCGGACCGTTGCCACCCAGCTTGGTCAGCACATTCACTAATTCGACATTGGTGCTGCGACCGGCCGCTGCAGCCAATCGCTGGGCGTACGCGGCGATGGTCGGGATGCGGTCGAAGCGGACCGCGTCGTAGCGCTTGTCCACCACATGAAGGATCTCATCCACAAAGCCATCCAGACCGACAAAGGCGGTCAGGGACGGAACTTGGGCCGCGGCGGCGGCCAGGCGGGAAGCGACGGAGGCGCGAAATTCAGGCGTGTTCTGCATGGTCAGTGAATCCGGAGCAAACCGGAAGCACGACGAATATGGCCAGTGCACGCTCGGGGTGAAGCCGGAAAGCGCACCCGACCCAAACGGGCCGACCCCTCAATCCACCGAGACGCCCAGGACATCCAAGATACGGTCCAGTTCGTCATCGCTATGAAACTGGATCTCCAAACGCCCCTTGCCCGCCTTATAGTGCAGGCCGATGCGAAGACCCACCCGTTCGCGGATGCGGTTCTCCAAATCGGTGACGTGGGGATCGGCCGGTACCGGCACCGAAGCTGCACGCGGATCCACCGCCATCGACGGCGCAGATGACTCCTTCTTAGCGATCGCGGCCTCGAGTTGGCGCACGGTCCAGCCCCCGCGCAGCGTCAAACGAGCCAACGTCTCCTGCTGCTGAGGATCCTCCACGCTGAGGATTACCTTCGCATGCCCCACCGACAGCGATCCCTCCCTCACCACCGCCAGCACCGCCGCCGGCAGCTTCAGGAGGCGTGTGGCGTTGGCCACCACCACACGACCGCGACCCACCTTCTTGCCGACCTGCTCCTGGGTGAGGGAGAACTGGGTCATCAACTGCTGATAACCCAAAGCCTCGTCGATGGGATTGAGATTCTCACGTTGGAGATTTTCAATGAGCGCGAGCTCGAGCACCTCCAGATCGGTGGCGACCCGCTCAATCACCGGCACTTCGGTCAGGCCCGCCAGTCCGGCGGCCCGCCATCGGCGTTCACCGGCGATCAACTCGAAGAAATCGCCCACCACGCGCACCACCAAGGGCTGGATGATGCCCTGCTCGCGAATCGAATCGGCCAACTCAGCCAGGGATTCTTGCGGAAATTCTTTGCGAGGCTGCAGTGCTGAAGGACGAATCCGGTCGCGGGAAATCTTGCGAACGAGCGAACCCGGAGGCGGTGGAGCGGGTGCGGGTGTTGGCAGCGGAACCGGGCTTGGAGCCTGTGCAGCACCCCCAGCCGGGGCGCCCGGCGCTGACGGCGCGGCGAAGGGGGATTTGATCCCTCCACCCATCAGCGCTCCCAATCCGCGTCCCAAGGCCGGTTTCGACATGACCCACACTCTAGGGACCGACCGATCCGGGTGGCAAAAAGGATTTCGACCCACTCCGTTGAAATCCCGGCCCCGTCTGGGCAGCTCTCAGGGACGAATGGCCTGGAAGATCGTCCGAGCCATCAGGGTCGCCCCGGCAGCGTTGGGATGAATCTTGTCGGGGAACATTTCCGGGTAGCCGGTCAGGGCGTCGTTGAGATCGATGACGGGCACCTTCTTGTCGGTGGTCACTTCCATGAGAGCCGGAATCACCCCGTCGTCGAGGATATGGCCAGTGATGCCCCAGGTGTCGGAATACACGGGGACCGGCAGGCACGCCCAGACCTGGGGCTTGGACTTGAGGCTGCGAAATTGATCGATCAACCAGCGGGTTTCTTGCTCAAAAAAGGCCTGATTCTTCCAGTTCTGCGGCTTCGTGTCGTTGGTTCCCAGTTTGACGATGACCATGTCTGGCTGCCAAACAAGGGCCGCCTTGAACTCGTCGGTATTGGCGTAGGGGAGATCCCCGACCCGGCTCATCGTGGCGCCGCTGCGCCCGAAATTGCGCACCTCGAATCGGCTGCCCAAGAGTTCGCCCAATTGCTTGGGATAGTTGTTCTTCTCGCGGTCTTCGACGCCCGCGCCGTAAGTAATGCTATCGCCCACACAGGCCACCTTGATGACGCGCCAACCACCTTTCCGGTCTTCGAAATCATCGATCTTGATGAGTTTTGGCTGGAGCTTGCGGCGACAGCCCCAAGAAATCGCACCGGCGGCCAGCGGCAATAAGGTCAGGAAATCGCGACGTTTCATCCGGACCGATGAAAGCGGGGACTAACCCCATGCGGCAAGCGGGCTGTTGGAACTTTTGTTCAAAAGTTCATCCACTTCGGGTTGCGGCCATCCCGTGACGGCCGAGACTCACCGCACCCCAAGCGCACAAACACCTCCCCAAAACTCAATGCGTCGGAATGTTGCCGGGCACCCGATTCTTGAGCACTGCCTGGGTTTGTTCGATGCGGAACTGCTCATAGGCGCTCCGGAACTGCGGGTACTTGTTCCCCAGTATGGCCGTTGCCAACAGGGCCGCATTGATGGCACCCGCCTTGCCAATGGCCATGGTGCCGACCGGTACGCCCCCAGGCATCTGAACGATGCTCAGAAGCGAGTCCATGCCATTGAGCGCCTTGGACTGCACCGGCACGCCCAAGACCGGCAGCGCCGTCTTGCTCGCGCACATGCCCGGCAAATGAGCTGCACCCCCGGCTCCAGCGATAATCACCTCAAGGCCCCGGCCCGCAGCCGACGCCGCATATTCAAAGAGGAGGTCCGGAGTCCGATGAGCGCTGACCACCGAGGTCTCATACGGCACACCCAGGTCCGCCAACTGGCGGGCCGCAGACTCCATCGTCTCCCAATCAGACTGGGAACCCATGATGATGCCGACCAGCGGAGAACTCATAAAGACCGAGAGTGACCTCCCCTCGAAGAGATGTTCAAGCCTCGGGGCGGATCTCAAAGGCAGAGAATTGGCCGATCTATCTTGGGAAGACCGTCCTGAGTTCTAGGAGCCGTTTCTGAAAAACGCCGCTTCTGGTTACCATTTGCTCTGGTCCGTCGAGAACCGGAAGCGGGTCTGGGACTGAAACCCCTTCCCCGGGCGAACCACGGTCGAAGGGAAATTCGGATGGTTCGGTGAGTCCGGGTAATGCTGGGTCTCGAAGCAGAAAGCCCCGTACCGCGGTTGGTGTACGCCGTCGAAATGGTTGGCCGTGTACAGTTGGATGCCGGGCTCCGTGGTATGGCAGGTCATCCTGCGGCCAGAATTCGGCTCGAGGATTTGCGCCGCCAACTGCAACCCACCACCCCGTCGGTCGACGATGAAGTTGTGGTCGTAGCCCTTCGGGCCCCGGACGTCGCGAATCCGCTCGCCAATGCGGTGGAAACCGCGGAAGTCGAGGGGCGTGCCTGCCACGGAAGCAATTTCGCCCGTGGGAATGAGCGCGGCATCCGACGGGGTGTAGTGTTGGGCGTGGATTTGAAGTTCGTGTCCCAAGACATCCCCATTGCCCGCGCCGGCGAGGTTGAAATAGGCGTGGTTCGTCAGGTTCACCACGGTGGCCCGGTCTGTCTTCGCCCGGTAGGTGACGAGCAACTCATTCTGGTCATTCCACGCGTACGTCACAGTGACGTCCAAATTACCGGGGTAGCCTTCCTCACCATCGACGCTCCGGTAGCGGAACTCGGCGATGGCGGTGCCGCCCTCGACCCTCGTGCGGGAACTCCAGAGCTTCGAGGCGAATCCTTCCCGGCCGCCATGGATATGATTGCCTCCCTCGTTGGCGGTGATGCGCACCTCCTGGCCCTCCAGCGTGAACCGCGCACCGTGGATCCGATTGGCGTAGCGGCCGATGACCGAGGCGGCGGGCAGCCCTCGCTGGTAGGCGTCCATCGAATCGCCACCGAAGACGACGTTGGCCGACTGCCCCTTCCGGTCCGGCACCTGGATGGACGTAATCGTGGCCCCGTACTCCGAGACCCCCACCGTCGCACCCGAAGCGTTCTTCAAGGTGTGCAGGCGGACAGGACGACCATCGGGCATCCGGCCGAAGTCGGTGCCGACCACCGAGGCTGTCGTCGGTCGGCCCGCTGTGGCACAGCCTCCCAGCCATCCACCCGCGACCGGAAGGACGGCGACGGCAGCGAGGTGTCGGAGGGCTTCGCGACGCGACAGAGAAGGAGCATTCATGGGAATCGGTGGTCGTGACTACAGCCACCGATCGGTCCAGAGATCAAGCCTGCGGGAGTTGGGCGAGCACGACGGCGAAGCGGTGTAGGACACGCTCGCGACCCAAGACCTCCAGAAGATGGTACAAGCTCGGGCCCACCAGTTTTCCGGTGCAGGCCGCACGGACCGGTTGAACCAAGGCGCCTACCTTGATCCCCAGTTCGGTCGCTAACGCCTTAAGGGTCGTCTCGAGGGCCACCGCCTGGAAGCCATCGAGGGTCTTAAAGGCCTCACTCAGCTTTTCCAAGGGCAGCCGAGCGGCGGCGCTCAGGGCCTTGGACCGGGTCTCGGGCTCCACCGGCACCGCGTCGTCGGGGGCAAAATAGAAGTCCACGAACGCCGGCAAGTCTTTGAAGAGCTTCCCTTTCTCGCGGGCGGTCTCGAGGGCTGCGGCGACGTACTCCGGCGCGAATGCGGCCGTGGGTATGCCGGCGCGGGCCAAGGCGGCGACACCGCGTTCGACAAAGCGAGCGGGCTCCAGAATGCGGGTGTGCTCGAAGTGCAAGGCTTCGAGCTTCTTGACGTCGAACTTGGCCGGGCTGCGGTTCACGCGGTCGAGCCCGAAGCGGGTGACCAACTCGGGCACCGGCAGGAACTCCTTGCCGTCGGCCGGAGACCAACCGAGCAATGCGAGGTAGTTCAGCACAGCCTCCGGCGTGTAGCCGTCGTCCTGATAGTTGTTCACGTGGGCGCCGTGGTCGCGCTTGGACATCTTGGAACCATCTGGGTTCAGGATGAGCGGGATGTGCGCGTAGTTCGGGGGCTCAACTCCGAAGGCTTTGAATAGGGCAATGTGCTTGGCGGTATTAGCCAAATGGTCCTCACCCCGGATGACATGGGTGATGGCCATTTCGAGGTCGTCTATCACGTTGACCAAGTGGAAGACGGGATTGCCGTCGCTGCGAACCAGAACCCAGTCGGGGTCGGCCTCTTCGCGGTCGGTCAGTGGGCGCAGCACATCGCCGATGATGAGGTCGGGGATGGTGATGGCCTCGCGGGACATGCGAAAAAACACGGCCCCATCGCGGTCGTAGGCCATCCCTTTGTCGCGCAATTCCTGGATGCGCCGGGCATAAATCTCGCCTCGACGACTCTGGAAGTAGGGACCGCAGTCGCCGCGACTCGGACAGGCGGTGTCGCCTGAGGTGGGACCTTCGTCCCAGTCGAGCCCCAGCCAACTGAGTCCGCGCAAAATCACATCGATGGACTCTTGGCTGTTGCGCTGGGTGTCCGTGTCTTCGATGCGCAGGATGAATTTCCCGCCGTGATGACGGGCGAAGAGCCAGTTGAAGAGGGCCGTGCGGGCCCCACCAATGTGCAGGTAACCCGTCGGTGACGGCGCAAAGCGAACTCGAATCGGAGCGTCCATTTCTGAGGCCGATCCTAGGGCTTTTTGAGCCGATGGGGAACGAGGATCACTGTTCCAGGTTTGGGATCTCCAAACCTGGACCTCAACTCACTCCGTCGACCCGGCTGCGGAGGAACGATTCAGTGCTTCAGAAATTCGTCCAGGGCGACTCGAGTAATACGCCACGCAGACCCGATCTTCTTGCCCTTGAGGGATCCGTCGCCCAGCGCTGCGAGCACGTCGGCCTCGGAAACTCCAAGGCTCTGGGCCACGTCGGCGGGTGAAAGCAGTTCCGGAATCGCCGAGGCCGCGCCTAATGCCGAACCAGCGACCATTGAAGCACCGATGACCGGAGGCGCACCGGTACCCAAATCGCGGGCAATTTGCGTCCCCAGAGCAAACTGGGCGGCCAAACCGGCGACCCCACCGCCACCGGGCAGTTTGAGCGATTCGGCCAACTGGAGTTTCACGTAGTCGTTGAGGTTGCCGATAGCAGCCATGCTGGAACGCTTGTCGATGGCTCCTTCGACTTCGGGTGGGACGCTGATGTTCTCAACAATGAAGCTGCCGAGTTCGATGCCGTACTTTTCGGTGAGAATCGGATTAAGGATCGGCAGGAGCGCGTCACCCAACTCGGAATAGCGGGCCGCCAAGTCGAGCACTGGCACCTTGGAACTGGCGACCGCATCGCTGAAGGCGCTGACAAAGCGCGACCGCATGGTGTCCTGAAACTCATCAATGCGGAAATGGTGATCGGTGCCGGCGACGTCCTTGAGGAACACCGGTACATTGACGATGCGAAAATCGTAAGTACCAAAGGCGCGAACGCGAACGATGCCGAAGTCCGGATCCCGCACCATGATGGGGTTGCTGGTGCCCCATTTGTTGCCGGTGAAGAGCCGGGTGTTGACGAAGTAGACATCGCACTTGAAGGGCGACTCGAAGTTGTACTTCCAACCCAATAGTGTGCTGAGAACGGGGATGTTCTCGGTCTTGAGGGTGTGTTTGCCGGGGCCGAAGGTGTCTACGTATTGACCCAGGTAGACGAATTGAGCTTTCTGCGATTCGCGAACCAGGAGCTGGGCTCCGTTCTTGATCTCCTTGTCTTGATCAGGAAAACGCCAACTGAGGGTGTCGCGCGAGTCGTCTTCCCACTGGATGATCTCCAGGAACTGTGTCTTGAGGTAGTCGATGATGCCCATGGTGCGTGTTTCTTTGTTTGGCGACGGTTTCTAAGTCGGAACCGAGGCTGGAAAAGAATCTATGAAGGGGCTCGAACACGAAACGGGAATCTGAGCCCCTATTTCCAATGACCCGATAGGGCGGTTTCTTTGTTTCTCCAAATAAATCCCTGGCGCGGCTGGATCCATTTGCTCGCGGAAGCCCGGGAGGGGAGCCGGTGGGAGGGATCTGGGACGGAGACTCCTGAAATTATTCCTCGGAACCACGGGCCTGGAAAATAGTGGAGCCCATTACCTTGCCAGCGGCGACTTGAACTACGTAGGAGGCACCGGCCTTCAGGGGTTCCGCCGGGGCTTTGGCTGCCAGTTGAAGGCCTTCAGGCGGCTGACCATAGAGAAAACCCCGGGTAAACGCCCCTTTGCCCTGTTTTTCGAGGTGCCACACCACATGCCCGCTGGAGGGCGACTTTTCTGGCTGAACTTCCGAAACCACCAGAGAACTCAATTCATAGTCTTGGTCTAGGCCCACAACCACGGGCAAGGCAGCCCCAGGTTCGGCCTGACGCAATGGACGAAAGGAGACACTGACTTGAATAGCCTTGGGGCTGAACCAGTCGGTCAAACGGTACATCGGAACCGCAACGGCGGCGACCAACAGCAAAATGATTCCCCAGGTTTTGCGATTCACGGTGGGCTGGACGATTTCCACCCCCCGGCGCATTCGAAGGAATCTGAAGCGTTGAGCGGGGCCGCTATTGAAAGTCTGGCTGCGGTCGATCGGGTCACTCCGGTCAACTCGCCGAGTAGACCGATGTCACTGAAATGTGTTTTTATCCAATTTCATTCATGAGTCCTGAACGCTTAACGGTTCGTCCAAGCCGCAACACGACGGCCTTCACGCTGATCGAGTTGCTGGTGGTTATTGCCATCATCGCCATCTTGGCCGGAATGCTTCTGCCCGCCTTGTCCAAGGCCAAGGAGAGCGCCAAACGAATCTCCTGCGTCAATAACCTGCGCCAATTGGGCATCGCGACGACGCTGTATACGGGCGAGAATCAGGGCCATTTCCCGGATAGAAATATGGGACCGCGCTGGTGTGAGCGGCTTTGGCCCACTTTACGTTCGGTGCAGGTCCTCGTCTGCCCCAGCGATTTCGGATCGGGAGGCAAGAACAAGCCAGCCACTGCGGAGACTCGGACCAACTTGGTGGCCGATTCCGCGCCGCGCACTTACATCATCAACGGCTGGAACGACGTTCTGGAACGCCAAATGACCAGCAGTGGCGAGACCTTCAACATGGGCACGATCATTAACAAAACCATCAACGAGAGTGTCTTGGTCGAACCGTCGGAGACCATCGTGTACGGCGAAAAGCTTTACCCGATCGGCCACTTCTTCATGGATCTGATGGAGGGTAATCTGGGCAACGACAACGAGGTGCTCAATCACGCGGTACACAATAGCGCGGTGCGTTCGGACCGTGGGGGCTCCGCCAACGGTGGATCCAACTTCGCCTTTGCCGATGGCTCCACCCGCTACCTACGCTACCGCAAATCGCTCTCACCCATCAACTTGTGGGCAGTCACGCCGCAATGGCGGACGAACACCATGAATTGAGGCCGGCTTGGGAAAATTCTCTCAACCACCTCGCGCCTCGGTTGGTCGGATTCAACCTCAATGGCGGTCTGGTGTGATCGGTCCGTCGGTCCGAATTTACAATAGGTCCGACAATAGGGAGCGCCTCCAGACTACGATCCCGGGGAAAACCAGGTCTATCGGGTCTATCGGGTCTATCGGGTCTGGGATGTTCTGCGAGACTGCCGAAACTGTGGTCGCGTCTTCAGTGGGTCTTTAGTGCGTTTTTTTGCAGGACCGGTTCAACGGCGATCACCCCGGCGACTTTGGGGTTGTTCTTCGACAAAGCGGACGCGGATTCCAGGAGCCGGTACGGCAGTGGTGGGAGGGCGTCCGGAAAACGGTCCGGAACCCGGACTCGTTCCTGACCGGACCAGAAACAAGGCCGCGATGGCCTGAGAGCACCCCACTGCAAACAGAGCGGCAATCCAAGGCCACCGACCCATTCCCCGACCCCAGGTCGCCCAAAGAATGCCGGACAAAACCACCACCAGGTCTCCCGCGATCAATGAGGGGATGATCCAAGCCGGGATAGAGGCCATCAGCGGAGTCGTCACTGGGGGCGTCACTGAAGATACAGCGGGCGAGTTCAACGGGCCGACCGGGGCGATTGAAACCGGTTTGATGGCCTCTGTTAAAATTGTCTGCCGAAGAGCTCTCTCTTGTTCCAAAATGGGCTCATCAGCGGAGTGAGCCACCAAATCCTCTGTCGGATTTGGCGTTGAAACGTGTGTTGGTAATGCAAACGGAGTTGCCGCAGAAACCACCTCCGGACCAGGCACTGGTTGTGCGACCGGAGCCTCTTTCAACGGAGTCAGGCCCGGTGCGTTCACGGCCCCCCGGTCGGTTTCTTCCTGTAGCAAACTGGCCAATCCGCGCCCCAGCGCTGGTTTCGACATACGAGATCCAAATCGTTCGACCTGCCGGGTTTGGCTTCAACCAGTTTCCGCACGTTTTTTACAGAGCCTCGTCCAAGGGGCCACCGCAGTGTGCCTCGAGTCGAAATAAAGGGCTTCCGGGCTAGGCCGTGCGGATTCCCCACTGGAAGGGATCCTCGTCGCTCAAGATCAAGGTCGCCTCGGCAATGACATGAGCGCTTCCGGTGACCACCGGCAGAACGCGACCTTGGGCACGATCCTCCCAGAGATATTCTCCGCTGAAGGAGCTACCCAGAATACCCTCCTGGATCCAAGACTGACCCTCCTCCAGTTTTCCATCCGCGGCCAAACACGCCAGCTTGGCACTGGTCCCCGTTCCGCAGGGCGATCGATCGTAGGCCTTGCCGGGGCACAACACAAAGTTGCGCGAGTGGCCGCCGGATGCGGGAGGACCAAAGAGTTCTACGTGGTCGACCTCGGGAAACCCTTGAGCATTGACCGCCTGGCGAATCCGCCAACTCACATCGGTCAGGGTCTCGACGTTTTGAAGGGACAATTTCCACTCCGGGGAGCGGACCAGAAAGAACCAATTGCCACCCCAAGCGACATCCCCCGAAACCACACCGATCCCCGGCACCTCCACCGAGACAGAAGCCTGCTGACGGTACGAGGCCACGTTGGCCACCGAGACCCGGCCGTCGGGATGCAAGGTGGCGGACACTGGGCCAACGGGGGTATCGATCCGGTGGGTTCCGGGTCGCACTCGACCCAGGTGAGCCAGGGTGACCATCAAGCCGATGGTGCCATGCCCACACATACCCAAGGATCCGACGTTGTTGAAGAAGATCACACCGAAGTCGCAGTCGGGGGCGTGAGGCGAAACCAAAAGAGCGCCCACCAAGACATCGGAACCCCGTGGTTCGTTGACCACCGCCGAACGGAATCGGTCGAACTGGCTACCCAGCCGCAGCACGCGCTCCGAGAGAGGACCGGTTCCCAGGTCCGGCCCGCCGGAGATCACCACGCGGGTCGGTTCGCCACCGGTATGGGAATCCACGACCTGAATGCGATGAAGGTTTGCCATTGGATTTCTGATTTAAGCGACGTTCGGGTCCTCGTGTCTTGGACGGGCCGCCCTGTCGCTCGGCAAGCTCGGCACAGTCGACGGCCCACACCCCGCGTCAGTGGGAGCGCTTCAGTTGACGGAACAATAGGTGGAGGGCTTGTTGACCCGTGGTGAACTTGAAGGTCTCGCGGTCGAAGCGATTGAGTCGCTGCACCGCTTCCGTGCCGTCCGGCCCGGCCAGCGCCATCCACACCGTGCCCACAGGTTTATCTGGAGTGCCGCCCGACGGTCCGGCGATGCCGGTCACCGACAAGGCCCAGTCCGAACCGGACACCCGACGTGCTCCCTCGGCCATTTCCCGCGCTACCGCTTCACTCACCGCTCCAAACTCTCGCAGCGACTCCTCCCGAACTCCCAAGGTT
>CAINWP010000055.1 GCA_903854475.1 uncultured Verrucomicrobiota bacterium | reverse complement strand
GATCTCCGAGTGGTCCGACCCCACCGACGCGGCTCCTAGGTAGGGACCGATCTCCGAGCGGTCCGTGTCTGTGATAGAGGTTCCACCGAGTATCGATCGGATTGATCGAGGTGCTGTGGCCGTGGCGGCATTCGCATTGGCCTAGGAATTACTGGTTCTTGAAGGCGAAGCCGGTGGGGTCGTTGTCGTCCCACCCGCGGCGGCTGTGATAGGACCACCAGTCTTGCTCCTTGGGGTTGCGCTTCTCGGGGGCGGCGTGGGAATCGGCGAATACTAATTGGATGGACCCATTGTGCGGCGCGGAGGCGGGTGTCCAGTAAGGCATCTCCCAAAGTAGAACTGCGGTGGAAGTCGAGGCCACCGAGGAGGTCATGCGCCCGCTCACCGGGCGATCTACTTCATAGCTCACCTGATCTTTTTTCAGGAAGATGTGGTTCCATGGATAGGTGATCCAATCGTTGTCGCGCAGCCAGTTACGGTAGTTGTCGCCGCTTAAAGCGGGATCCTTGCCGCGCAAACCCACAGGGCAGGCGTAGGTGCTGGGTGAGGGTGGGGTGTTCTTGCTTTGAACCGTGACCACAGCGCCGGCGCGGTTGGTACCGCTGTTTTTGCCTACGTACGGTTCCAGCAGTTCATAGTGATACTTGTCGCCGATCGGGTAGGAATTACCCCAAACCTTGCCCCAATTCTTGGATCGCGGAAACCGCTCGCCGTTGTCGCCCGAATACATTGCTACACCGAGTCCGATTTGACGCAGGTTGTTGAGGCAATAGGTGCCATTGGCCTTCGATTTAGCCTTGGCCAGCGCGGGCAATAACATGCCGGCGAGGATGGCAATGATGGCGATGACGACGAGTAGCTCGATGAGCGTGAATCCGGTTTCGACCGGTCGTGGGGAACAGGGCGTTGGGTTCATGGGTTTTGGTCTGGGTGGTCGTGGGTTCAGTGGCTCAAAGCGTTAAAGTCTCACGGTTGGATTTTCTTGGTCTGAGGCGGTTCACCCACCAACGGTTGAGTGCTCCGAAGATAGGCGAAGAGATCGCGCACTGGCTGCGGTTTCCAACCGTCGAGCAGTCCCTCGGGCATCAGCGACAATCCCGCCGGGTTCAGTTCGGCGATTTCGCTGCGGGCCAGTACCACATTCTGATTGTCCAAACCCCGCAGCACGATGGACTGCGCATTCTGCTCCACCAGGAATCCTGCGAGCGAACGGCCATCGCGGGTCTCGACCGTGTGGTTCTCATACCCTTCTCGGATTTCGGCATTCGGATTGAGGATCGCTAGCAGCAACGACTCGATGTCGGTGCGGTCGTGGACCGTCAGGTCGGGCCCTACCTCGCCGCCTTGTGCAAAGAGACGGTGGCAGCCACTGCAACTCGTCTGGAAGAGCGATCGCCCCGCATACGGGTCTCCGGCGCTCTCACGGATCCAGGCGGCCCGCTCGCGGATCTGGCCTTCGAGTTCGGCACTTGTGGACTTGCCGGTTTGCGGCCAAACGACTTCGGCCAGCGCCTGCAATGAGCCGTCCCGGTGCTGTTTGATTTTGCGGACGATGCTCGCCGGAACACTCAGGGGCGGGATCGGCGGGGCCGCCCAGCCAGCGGGCTTTCGGGCGATGGCCTGGACATAGGCCTGTGACCACGCTGGTCGGCTGGCCAAGAGGGCTTGAGCTGTGGGCAGCGACAACGGGCCCAGGGCCGGATACACACTCAAAACCACCGGGGCGATGGACGGATCGTCATAAGCCGCCAACGCGGTCAGAGCGGCCTGTCGCAGCGCATCATCTTTCACGATTCCGCGACACGCTTTGCTCAGGGCCGGCACGGCCCCGGCGACCCGCACCTCGGCCAGCACTGCCAAGAACTCCAATCGCTCTGCTCGTGGGGCCGTCTCGTCGGCGACGGTTTTCAGCGCTTCGGCGATGGCGGCCGGGTCGCCCTGACGCAGCGCAAAGGCGGCCGATCCGACCCCATGGCGCGCCATCACCCTGCGCAGCGCCTCGGGCAAGCCAGACAAAGCCCGCCCCTTGGCCGCCTGTTCCATGCCGGAGGCCAAGCGAAGGCTGTGGGCCCGACTCGGTGAGAGTTCGAAGAGCCGGGCGCAGTTCAAGAGGTCTCGCTGGGTTCCTGCCTGAGCCCATCGGCGGGACATCCGTTCGATGAGGTGGTGTTCGACCAACGGCTGCCGCCAAAAGGCTTCGTTCTGCCACAAGCCCAGCACTGCGGTGGGATCCTTTTCGGCAGCGGTCTCGAGGGCCCACCATAAGAGCAGCGGTTGTCGCGGGTCGGTGTCGTCTTCGGATCGGCCGGCCAAGGCGAGGACGATGGGCAAACCTGCGGAGGCCGGCAGTCGTCGAGCCGTGCACGCCAATTGATTGCGCACACCAAGATCGGGTTCTTGAACGGCCATGCGGCTCAAGGTTCCGGCCACTGCCTCGGAGACAGAACGAAGGTCTCCTGTCAGGCGAACCGCCCATTCCCGCACGGCGCCTTCTGGATGGGTTAGTGCGCGTTGAACCAGGGCCTCATTCCACCCCCCGCTGAGGTTCAAGGCCCAGAGCGTCTCGAGCGCGAGTTGGCCACGACTTTGAAAGAGCGTCTGGGTCAGGCCCGGGATTAGCCCCGCATCGTTCCGATCCGCTAAGACCCGCAGCGCTGTTTGGCGAGTCCAGCGGTTCGGGTGCTTGAGCGCTTCGACGAGATCCGCGGAGCTGGCCTTGCCCATATTGTTGATCCGAACCGCAGACGCACCTCGCGCCTTCAGCCGGTAGACCCGTCCGTTGGCTGCATCCATCTTGCCCTCATGGTTGCGGAAGTGATTCACCTGCTGGTCGTACCAGTCGCAGATGTAAATCGCGCCATCGGGCCCGACCTTAATATCCACCGGCCGGAACCACCGGTCGTCGCTAGTGACCGGATGCCCGAGATCATGGGTTTTGAAGGTGGATTTTTCGGGTACGAATTCGCTCAGAACGATCCGCCCTTGGAGCGGTTCCACGCCGAAGAGCTGACCGTTATATCGAGACGGCAAAGCACCGTGGTCATAGATGAGAAAATTGTGGGTGAACCGAGGGATGCGGTCGTGGGCCATCGCCGGGAAGTACCCGAAGGCATAGGGGTTGGAGAGCGGCCCGTGTTTCTCAAAGCCCTTTTGCAAATAGGCTCCCTGCTGGTAGTGGAAGCCCCGCGTGTCTCCACCATTGTGGCCGGAGAAGATTCGCCCGCGGTTGTCGATCTCGCAGCCGAAGGCATTGCCTCCGCCTTCTGAGAACACCTCGTACACGCGTCGCTCAGGATGATAGCGCCAAATGTTTTGGCCCTGTGAATAGAGGGCTTTGGCATTGAGGGGTTTACCGTCGACGCCGTGGACCCAGATGTTGGCGGTCACTGTGCTGCCCTGGGCTCCATAGAGCCATCCGTCAGGACCCCAGCGCAGCGAATTGGCGACACTGTGCGTGTCTTCCAGACCGAAGCCTGAAAGCCGGACCTCCGGATCGCCGTCGGGCCTATCGTCTTGGTTGGCGTCGCGGTAGAAGAGTAAGTAGGGGGGATTGAGCACCCAGACACCGCCGCGGCCGTGCTCGACCGCGCTGACAATGTTGAGCCCATCGACAAATACCGAATGGCGGTCCAAGCGCCCGTCGCCATCGGTGTCTTCATGAATACTAATGCGGTCCTTGCCTGGGAAATGCTTGGGCGGCGGCGGCGGCACTTTGTCATAGACCGAGCGCCACACACTGTCGTGACTAATGCGCGTCAGGCCCGCGGGAGAGGGATACTGGCGGTACTCCACCACCCACATCCGTCCGCGCTCGTCGAAATTC
>CAINWP010000054.1 GCA_903854475.1 uncultured Verrucomicrobiota bacterium | reverse complement strand
GTTCAGCCCACCAACGCCACCACGCCGCACGTCTTCGGGCCCAAAGTTTTCGAGCAATGGCGCAACAGTGTTGGTTCGCTGGCCAGCTCGCCCGTGGTGGTGGGCGACACGCTGTATGAAGTGACTGGCACCGGAGACTTGGCCGCCGTCGAGGCCGCCACCGGCAAGGTGCTGTGGAAGAAGAAGGTCGGTATTGAGCAGCGCCAAAGCACGCCCTTCTACGCCGATGGCCTGTTGTATGTGGGTATGTACGTCACCATGAAAGACGCCGCCGCGGCCACTTCGTCCGACGCCGACAGTGTCGCCAATGGCGACTTGCTCGTGCTGCGACCCGGAGCCGACGGTGCCGAGGAAGTCAGCCGCACTCAGGTCACTGGCCGCGTGTTTGGCTCGCCCGTGGGCTACAACGGCAAGGTGTACTTGCAAACGGACAAGAAGCTCTACGCCTTCGGCCAGAAGGGTCGCAATGCCGGCCTGATGGCGAATCCCGCCCCGGCCGCCTGGCCCAAGCCCGGACCGGCTGCCCAATTGCAGGCCATTCCCTACGAGGTGCTGCTGCGCCCCGGCCAGACCCAGTCGTTCCGCGTGCGCGTGCTCGATGCCAACGGCTTCACCGTGGCCGAGAGCGTCGATCCGAAGTCTCTCAAGTGGGAGCCGTTCATTCCGCCCACGGCGCTGGTCAAGGCCACCCTCAAGGGATCCTTCAACGCGGCGGGCCAATTGGTCGCCGAAATGGCCCCGGCCGGTAGCGCTGGCCAGTTCAAGGCCACTCTTCAAGGTCCCGACGGCAAGGCGATCTCGGGCTTTATCAAGGGCCGCGTGCTGCCTGGGTTGCCGCTGGTGCAGAACTTCCAGACCTTCGCCCTGACCAACATCACCACCAACACGGTGGAGTCGCCCACGCCCTTCGCGTATCCGCCGCTTCCGTGGAACTCCGCCCGTTTCCGCTTCGAAGTGCGCGGCAAAGATGCGGCCGGCGGCACCAATCAGGCCCTCGTTAAAACCATCGACAATAAGCTCTTCCAGCGCGGCCAAGTCTTCTTCGGCTTCCCTGACATGAAGAACTACACGGTCGAGGCCGAGGTCTTGAGCGAAGGCAACAAGCGCAAGATGTCTGAAGTAGGCGTGATCAATCAGCGCTACGCCGTCATCCTCAAAGGCAATTCCCAACAGTTGGAGGTCAACTCCAACCAAGAGCGCATTAAGGTGGCCGTGCCCTTCAAGTGGGCCCCGGAGACATGGTACCACCTCAAGACCCGCGTTGACGTGGCTGCCGACGGCTCCGGCGTGGTGCGCGGCAAGGCCTGGAAGAAGGGCGACCCGGAGCCCGAGACCTGGACCATCGAGGTGCCCCACAAGAAGGCCCATGCCAATGGTTCTCCGGGCCTTTATGGATTCTCGCCCCAAGAGATGCGCGTGGCCGTCGACAACATCCGCGTCACCGCCAACTGAGCCTCTCCACGCCGCCGAGCCATCAACTGTCTCCGACACTCTCTGCCTGCCTGACTGAACGAAACCCCGTTTCATTTCTCCATCCATGAACGCACTTCCGCTTCTCACCGCCGCACTGCTGAGTGCTGGCCTTCTGGCGCGCGCCGAAGATTGGCCCCAATGGGGCGGCAACGATCCGGGCCGCAACTTCTACTCGCCTGCTAAGGGCCTGCCCGATCGCTTTGAGCCGGGCAAGCTGAAGAGCGGCACCGAGGAAATCGACCTGGCCACCACCAAGGGAGTGAAGTGGGCCGTGAAGCTGGGCTCGCAGAGCTACGGAAACCCGGTGGTCGCCGGCGGCAAGGTGTACGTGGGCACCAACAACGAGTCGCCCCGCGACAAGAAGCAGGTGGGTGACCGCTCGATCTTGTATTGCTTCGACGAAAAGACCGGCGCCTTCCTGTGGCAGTTGGTGGTCCCTAAGCTCAAGTCGGGCAAGGTCAACGACTGGGAGAGCCTGGGCCTCCTGGCCTCGCCGCTAGTGGTGGGCAACCGGCTCTGGATTGTCACCAGCCGCTGCGAGGTGCTGTGCCTCGACACCGAAGGCATGGCCAATGGCAACGAAGGCCCGTACACCGACGAGGCCAAGTACATGGCCAAGGACACACCGAAGGAGTCCGCGCCGGTCGATCCCTCCAAGCAGGACGCCGACCTCATTTGGCGCTACGACATGATGGATGAGCTGGGTGTGTTTCCGCACAACGCCTCCAACAGCTCGGTGATCATGGTCGACGGCATCCTCTACGTTTGCACCTCCAACGGGCAGGACTGGACCCACGTCAACATCCCGTCGCCGACGTCCCCGAGCTTCATCGCGCTCGACGCCAAGACCGGCAAGCTGGTCGGTGAAGACAACGTGGGCGTTGGCCCGCGGATTTTCCATGGCCAGTGGACCTCGCCCTCGACCGGCAAGGTCGGTGGCCAGAACCTCGTCTTCTTCGGTGGTGGCGACGGCGTGGTTTACGCCCTCGACGCCAAGCCGCAGAAGGGCAGTGGATCCAAGATCGTCCCCATTTTGCCGGGCGCACCGCTCGACCGTGACGAAGACAAGGACACCGACTACCTCAAGAAAGTGTTCTGGGCCGACCTCAACCCGCCCGAGTACAAGGCCGACAAGTCGGGCAAGGCCTACAAATATCCTGCCGCCGAAGGTCCCAGCGAAATCAACTCCACCCCGGTTTTCTACAAGAACCGCGTGTACGTGGCCACGGGCCAAGATCCCGAGCACGGTGAAGGCGTGGGCCGCTTGGTTTGCCTCGACGCCACCAAGAAGGGCGACCTCAGCCAGACGGGCATCGTGTGGGACTACAAGGGCATCAAGCGATCGATCTCCAGCGTGAGCATCGATCCGGCCACGGGCCTGCTCTTCATCGGCGACTTCTCCGGCTTCGTGCACTGCCTCGACGCCGAGACCGGCAAGCTGCACTGGGTGTACGACATGAAGGCCCACATGTGGGGCTCGACCCTGGTGGCCGACGGCAAGGTGTATGTCGGCGATGAGGACGGCGACTTCGTGGTGTTGGCTGCCAAGGGCGGGGCCAAGGCGCAAGTCTTGAGCGAGACCAACCTCGGAGCTCCCGTATATAGCACCCCCATCGTGGCCAACGGCACCATGTACGTGGCCAGCCAGACCCACCTCTTCGCCATCGGCGCCGAAGCCAAGCCCGCGGCCACCGACGCCCCCAAGGGCATCCAACCGAAGAACTAAGGGTTGGTCGGCAGGCAGGCTCGCGAGACGCGATCATCTGCGGATGCGAGGCTTCCCAAGCCCGCATCCGCAGAACCCGTGGCACCACTGCGGCGGAACCCGGTTTGTCTTAATTGGATCCGAACGCCAGGATCCGAACGCCAGGATCCGACCGCCAGGATCCGACCGCCAGGATCTGAACGGCGGGGCAGGCCGGCCCCTTGTTCCTCTTTCGCATCAAGGATCGTCCTCATGAGGCTTTGACTTCGGACTCGACCGTCCGCCAAAGACCGGGGGATCGGGATTGCCCCGCAACTCCGCCGTTGCTTCCCGACCGTCCTATGGCTAAATTTTTGGGGTTGGTCCTTCCAAACGCGGGTGTGGTTCAATGGTAGAATGTGGGCTTCCCAAGCCTGAGACGAGGGTTCGATTCCCTTCACCCGCTCCACTCCACTTTTCCTCAGCAAATTCGCAGTTTTCCAGGCCACTGTCATACGAGTGTCATACGAAGCCGCCCGGATCAGCCCGGTTTCTCGAGGTTTCCAGGCCCGGAATCGAACCTAGGGATCAGGGCCAAGTGACCCACTGGACGGTTGGCGCTGTCGTCGATTTCTGTTGAACGAGCCAGGATTTCCGCGGGCCTCCCACGATGAGTCGTTCGATGGGCGCGATGGCTTGCTAAAAGTGATATGCCTTTTACGGTCGCCCAATGGTTGTCTCCGCTCAGTTGGTTTTTTTTGTTTCTTGTTCGCTTTTCTCTGGGTGGTTTTTCGTTCGCCAATATCGGGCTGCTGATCAGTTGCAGAAACGCCGTATGATTGCTGCCAGCATACCGGCGGTCGCTTTGGCTCTTGGGCTCGCCGTATTTGGGGCCATGCGTTGAAGCAATCATCCCCCCTGAGGTACCGTCTCCTTCTGGTCCAAACAAAGCTCGTCCTGAGGCAAATCACGCGTTTTCCTTGGAAAACCGCGGCCAAAAATGGCTTAGCGTGCAATTTTTAACCATTAGAGATGTAACCCCCAGTGGAAAACAGGGACCGACTGCGGTTAGCCTGCATCCGTGAAGTTCGGAACTCCCGTCGCTGCACTGATCCTCATGCTAAGCCTCCAAGGCCGGTCCGAGGCTCAGGACAGTTCCGCCACGATTCGTATCGCGGCGAATCCCGGTGGCTGGCGACTCGAGGCAGATGCCCCACCCAAAACACTTCGAGCTGTCTGGGAGATGTCACCCTCGCTGGTGTCCCCGTCGTGGTCCGTGATAGCCGTGCAATCAATCCCGGAGGGACGGGCGGGATGGACAAATGTCGTTGGTGCTCCACCGGACACGGCATTCTTCCGCATCCGCACCTACGATACGCCCGGGTTCAACGCTCAACTGGATCGCCTGATCGTGAAAGTCCGTGAAGCCTATCCAGAGGCCACCCTTTTGGAGTCGTCTCCGTTGCTGACCTCCACCGTGACCGAGTTGCCGGACGGAGTGGGCCTTCGCGCGGTCCTTCATGTCCAAAATGGGACTGTCGTGGCACAACAATCAGATCTATGGGCCGATCCCCAGATCGATTTCAACCCGGCGCTCTGGCTGGGAGACATGCTCCTGCCATGGCCGGTGGAGATGAATCTGGAGGAAGCCGAGTCGCTGCTTCGCAACGCGGGATTCGCTTCCGAATACAAGACCCTGACCCTTCGCCGTCCGGTTTATCCGGGAATGATTGAACCCTACTTCATCTTCGGCACGCCGAGGTTCGGATTCGTGTTTGTCGGAACTTCCACAAAAAAAGTGTTCCGGGGAAATTGAGACGGTCGACGATTAGGCCTTTCAACTTCAGCACTGCCGGTTGGCGCGTGAGAAGTTAACCAGAGGGATGAATTCGATCCCGCGAAGGAATTCACCGTCCAATAGCAGAGCCGCGTGAACGCGGGACTGCATACGTGTGAGCGGGTCTATTCCCCAACGAATCTTCCGTCCTCCGCCTCCTTACCGCCATCCTCGTGGAAACCTCCGATGAGTGGGAAACCGGACGCGCCTACTTCTCCGACCCATCCCAACCCTAAACAACCACCCAACCCCCACCTCCAAATTCAGCCTTTGACACTTTTATAGAAGAAAAGTTGCGTGGCCAAATTTTCACCAAAGCGCCGGTTTCCCTACCTTGATAGTTCATTGCCCGGTTGTGGAATCCGGAACGCACCAAAGTAACCCTGGTTTGTTGAGGTTCTGCTCCCGTTGGAAATCTTCGAAGCGAATGAAGTGAACTTGGCCGCTGAAGCCAGTGATCACCGCCCCCTTTTTGTGCCTCCGACCGATGCCTTCCTCGAGGCTGGGATACTGGCTGGCATCATGCCCCCGGTTGGCATCCCAGACGGCCCCGAACTGTTTGATGTCGGGTTCCCAATGGACATAAGCTGCCGGATTGAACTGGGTGATCTTGTACTTTGGGCGATCCATCTGACCGAATCGGCAGACCGCACCGTTCATGATGTAACTCGAGACCCGTTGGCCACGCTGAATGAACGAGACATGGTTGGTCCGATCGAGAGGACAGTAGTAAACCTTTCGGGCCCCGAGATATTTGTAATACAAACCCTGTTCCACCATGGGCAACTCATTGGTTTTCCAAGGATCGGGCGCATGCCCGGACGTGGGCTGATACAACCAACCCGGACCGTATGAATTTTGCCAGTTGGGCCACGGCATGCCGTCGCTGTTGTCACCCACGTACAGTTGAAGGGCCAGTCCCAGCTGCCGGTTGTTACTCACGCATTGGGTGCGAGAGGCCTTCTCCTTCGCTGTCGCCAAGGCCGGCAAGAGCATCCCGGCCAGAATGGCAATGATGGCGATCACCACCAGAAGTTCGATCAACGTAAAGGCACTGACCGAAGCAGCAGACACAACTCGTAGGCGCATCGCGAGCAGATAGGTTGTTGGACCGAAAGCTTTAACGGTATGCCTGTCCAATCAGCGCTGGCAAGGCACCCTAGGTGCCACTCCCGTGACGAATTGCACAAATGTTTGTTGGCGGCGAGGGGCTTGGACTGAACGGCTGAGAGGGGCATGCGCTAAAAGTCCTATCACCTTCGCCAACAGAGACAAATCGATGTGTTCTGGGATGCGACAGGAGGTGCTGAAGACGGTGCGAATGCGCTGCCAAGGTGCAGTGGTCATGTAAAGAGGTCGTTGAGGGGGTGCGGGGTGGAGGCTGTTTTCCAGTAAAAGGGTCAGTTCTTGATATTGATATATGAAGCCCCCAAAGCCACTCTCCCGTCATGGCCCGCAAGTTGAGAGTCGAGTATGCTGGCGCGATTTATCACGTCATGAATCGCGGTGACCGGCGCGAACGGATCTTCGTGGATGATGCGGATCGACAGCGCTTCGTTGAGACGCG
>CAINWP010000053.1 GCA_903854475.1 uncultured Verrucomicrobiota bacterium | reverse complement strand
GAGGATGCTTCCGGGAGTTTTCCGCTGGCCCATGCGTTCGATACGCTCGGTTGGCTGCAGCGCCGCTTGGGCGATTTGCCCTGGGTGGCTCGGAACCTTCGTCCCAGCATCGCCTCACCAGTCGTGTCGCGGGCCCCTCGAGTGGGCGTGGTGCGGGGGGATTGGCTAGCTCCGGCCGAGCCCGATGTGTTGGCTGGACTGGAGAGTTTCGTGGATGCGTTGAAGGCCGGCGGTGCCTCGGTGGAATCGGTAGAAGGCATTGGGTGGGAGCGTGCGGTGGACTGCTTCGTGCCCATCCAGGCCCACGAGGCCCATGCCACTCATGCGCCGTATTTGCCGCACCATGCGGGTGCTTACGATCCGGCGATCCTGCCCCGGTTGGAATTGGGGCGGGGAATTTCCGCTGCGCGGTATTCCGAATTGCTCGCCGAACGCGATGCATTCCGTCGCGGGTTCGACCCGCTCTTCGCGCGATTCGATGTCCTCATCGCTCCGGCCAGTGCGATGCGTGTTCTGAAGGCCGGCGTTGATCATGCTGCCACCCGACCCCGCATGATCCGGCTCACGGCGCCGGCCAGCTTGGGCGGATTGCCGGTGGTGACGGTCCCCTGGATCGAACGCGGAGAACCCGGTCTGGGGTTCCAATGCATGGGAGCTCCCGGTTCGGATGGCATGCTGTGGTCGTTCGCCGAATGGTTGGCGGACTTGCATCTGCCGCAGATTCCCTGACGGGATGGGCCTCGGTGAGCCTTCTGTTCGGGGCGGGCGTCGATCCTGATTGGGATCCTGTGATTTTGATTCCGTGATCCGTCACCGGAATTCCGCAGAGTTTTGCGTTTTTCATTTTCGGTTTCCCGGCACACTGCACTCGTCTCTATGAGCAAAGCGTCCGCCCACAAGATCTCGAAGAAGTTCGCCGCCTACCCTCGGCTCAACCCGTTTGCCGTCGGCAAGAGTATCTCTGCTGCCGATCTCATCGATCAGTCGATGTTGGCCTACAATGGTGGCCGATTGCGCGAGGCGGCCCAGCTGCTTGCCAAGAAAATGCTGCCGAATGACGGGTTCATCGGCATGTCGTTGACCGGTGCCCTCACTCCGGCCGGCCTGGGTAAGAGCTGCCTCATCCCGCTGATGAAGGGCGGCTACGTGGACTGGATCATCTCGACGGGTGCCAATTTATATCACGATTTGCACTTCGGTTTGGACATGCACTTGCACAGCGGCACGCCGTTCCTCGACGACGTAGAATTGCATGATGAGGGCGTCATCCGCATTTACGATGTGCTCTTTGATTACAACGTGCTGCTCGATACCGACGCGTTCGTGCGAGAGGTGATCCAGTGTCCGGAGTTCCAGAAGGTCATGGGCACCGACGAGTTCCATTACTTGCTCGGCAAGTACGTGCACGCTCGCCAGAAGAAGCTGGGTATCCGGGATAGTTCAATCCTGGCCACGGCCTACCAGTGCGGTATCCCTATTTTCACCAGCAGCCCGGGCGATAGTTCCATTGGTATGAATGTGGCGGCGATGTCGTTGCGCGGATCGCAACTGCTGCCCGATGTGAACCGCGACGTGAACCAGACCGCGGGTATCGTTTATCACGCCAAGAGCACGGGTCACACGAGCAGCGTGTTCATCTTGGGCGGCGGCAGTCCGAAGAACTTCATGCTGCAAACCGAGCCGCAAATTCAGGAGGTCATGGGCATCCAAGAGAAGGGGCACGACTACTTCCTGCAGTGCACGGATGCGCGTCCGGACACGGGTGGTCTTAGCGGTGCTACGCCCGCCGAGGCGGTGAGCTGGGGTAAGATTGATCCGGACAAGCTCCCGGACTCGGTGGTGTGCTACACCGACAGCACCATCGCTCTGCCGTTGCTGACGGCGTACGTCACGGCGCGGGTCAAGCCCCGCAAGCTCAAGCGTCTTTACGACCACCGCGACGCGATCCTCGGCAAGGTACGCGAGATGTACCTGAAAACCGGCACCGTCGACAAAGTCCTCACCAGCCGCAAAGTCGCCAAGCGCTCCAGCTCCATCGGCCTCAAAAAAGCCTAAGGGGTCGGTCCCACCTATTTACACAAAAGGGGACACTCCTTAATCTGCTGTTGTCGTTGCAGGGGCTCCGCGGTATCGGGCCTCCGCTCGCTGAGTAGGCTCTGGGGAGGATTGATCTTTCGCGCTATGCGCGAGGGGTTGGGGTGTTCGCCTCCAAGGCTCGCTCCGGCCCGACACCGCTCCGCTCGAATCGCCTGGGGGTCGGTCCCACCTATTTACACAAAAGGGGACACTCTTTACTCTTCTTCTGTCGTTGCAGGGGCTCCGCGGTGTCGGGCCTCCGCTCGCTGAGTAGGCTCTGGGGAGGAGGATCTTTCGCGCTTTGCGCGAGGGGTGAGGGTGTTCGCCTCCAAGGCTCGCTACGGCCCGACACCGCTCCGCTTCGGCACAGGTGAGTCGACGGTGGAGGTGCTTTCTGGTCCAGTGCCACAAAGTCGGGTGGATTATAGATGTCCGATATGGGATGAAAAAGACGCCCAATAAAGGTGTCATCGTTCCATCCTATGAGCTCGGTTCCGAATCAAGAACACCCAACACCCACAGCGCCGCATTTGGATCCCCGTCGTCATGACCTGGATGCCCTTCGGGCGGCGGCGATGCTGCTGGGTATTGTTTATCATGCGGCGTTGGCCTACGCCGCCGGTACTTGGTGGATGATCCAGGATCCGAGCCAGAGCTCTCTGGTGTACCTCTTCCAGGCGGGGGTGCATGGATTTCGGATGCCCTTGTTCTTTGTGGTGAGCGGTTTCTTCACGGCGTTGCTCTGGCGGCGGCGGGGGTTGGCGGCGCTCTGGAAGAATCGCCTGCTGCGCATTTTGGTGCCGTGTCTTTTGGGTCTGGTGACGCTGGTGCCGGCGATGGGGTGGTCTTCCGGCAGCGCGGCCGCGGCCGGGGCCCGATTCCGTCAGGGCCAGGAGGTTCAGAAGGCGGCCTCTTCAGAGGCTTCAGTTTGGAATGCGCTGGCCTCGGGCGATGCGGCGGTGCTGGGTCGGGTTCTGGCCAAGAAGCCGGATTTGAACGCGCAGAAGCCGGAATCCGGCATCGTTCCCCTCTCGATGGTGGCTCTTCAGGGTAGGGCCGATTTGGCCCGGCAACTCATTGTTTCGGGAGCGTCGGTGAATGGGACGAACCGGGACGGCAATACGCCGCTCCATGCGGCGGTCTTCCTGGGGCGCACCGGCGTGGTGGATCTTCTTGTTTCAAATGGGGTGAACGTCCATGTCCGCAATGCTCAGGGAGAATCGGCCCTTCAACCGGCGCGTGCGGATTGGCCTACCACCGAATTTATCGCGGGCCTGTTCTCAATGAAACTGGACCGTGCCGCGGTTGAAGCTGGCCGTGCTGAGGCAGTCCGGCGGTTGACGTCCTTGGGCGTCACCGATACGCCCGCGAGTTCTAAGCCGGGTGAGCCCAAGCCCTCTGTCGTGGCGGGAGTGTTCCAGTCGCTCATCAACACTCCGGTATTCGTCGTGGTGTGGTTCTTGTGGTTCCTCTGCTGGATGTTGTTGCCGTTCTCGATTTACGCCTGGGTGGCCGAGCGTTGGGGTGGGTCGGCATCGCCTCGTTGGCTGACGCTGGGGTCATTGAAATGGCTACTCTGGTTGCCGCTGACTTGGGTGCCGCAGGCCTTCATGAGTTGGGAGGGTGGGGCTTTCGGACCCGACACCGCGATGGGCCTCGTTCCCATGCCGCATGTGTTTGCCTACTATCTGATCTTCTTCGCCTTCGGAGTGCTCTACTACGAATCGAAGGATGAGGTGGGTCAATTGGGTCGTCACTGGCGCTGGAGCTTGTCCGTGAGTTTGTTCGTCTTGCTGCCTCTCGGTGTTGAGTTTGCGACGGGCTATTTGGGATTCCGCGCGCATCTGCTGGCCGACCGTCATTTCCATGCCGCGACGGTCCTCTTCCAAGGCCTCTACGCATGGGGGATGACCGTCGGGTGTATCGGGGCTTTTCGGGCCTGGGTTCAGGGTGAAAAACCCTGGGTGCGCTACCTGTCTGATTCGGCCTACTGGTTGTACTTGGGCCATCTGCCTCTGGTGATTTGGGTTCAGGGGGCCATCGTGGGCTGGCCGATTCCGGGTTGGGTCAAAGGCCTGATTGTCTCGATTGGGGTCACCGGACTCCTGCTGGTGGTGTATGAATGGGGCGTTCGCTACACGTGGGTGGGAGCCTTGCTGAATGGTCGGAAACATCGGAATCCCTCGGCCCTCAAATCGGTTTTGTCGATGCCTCCGCCCGTGTCCGGAGGACTCCAGTGACCCAATGAAACCAGGCCCGCCCGTCGTCGCTCCGATCGCGAGTAAACCTGCCTCAAACTCGGGCTCCGATTCGCACCGGTTGTCTGATCCGGAGCCAGAGCCCAATGCCTCCGAGTTGCTCTCCGTGGTCTACGACAAACTCCGGCGACTGGCCGCCCAGAAAATGGCCCACGAACAACCTGGGCAGACTCTGCAACCCACGGCGCTGGTTCATGAGGCTTGGTTGAGGCTCGGACATTCCTCCTGCCGGCCGTGGGACAGTCGTGAGCACTTCTTCGCCGCCGCCGCTGAGGCCATGCGCCGGATCCTCATCGATCGAGCCCGTCGCCGCGCCCGCATTCGGCACGGAGGTGAGTGGACTCGTGTGGACGCCCAGGTCGTCGACTTGCCTATTGCTCAAGATGGCGACAAGTGCCTTCGGGTTCACGAGGCCTTGGATCGATTGGCCCTCATCGACGCCCGCAAGGCCGAGGTGGTTAAGATGCGGGTTTTCGTCGGCATGGAGGTGCAGGAAATCGCCGAGGTGCTGGGGTTGTCGGAGAAGAGCGTCCAGCGGGACTGGGTGTTTTCGAAAGCCTGGTTGTCCCGGGAATTGCAGCGCGAATGAAGACTCATCCAACACCCGAATCGGTCGACTCCGCTGGGGCCTCTGGGGCTGAGCCTCCTGAGAGACTCAAGTTCTCGACCTTGGAATTGGAGGGGGTGTTCGACGCGGCGGTGGCTCTGGGATCATCGGCCGCACAAGCCTCGTTTCTGGACACGGCCTGTTCCGACCCAGTGCTTCGCCGTGAGGTGGAATCGCTTCTTGAAGCGCATCGACACCCCGATTCTATTTTTGAGCCTCTCCCGCGCCGGTCCCCGGACACGGCCCAGGAGGAACAGCCCGGAACTGTCATCGGTCGCTATCGCTTGATCGAGTTCCTGGGTGAGGGCGGGGTGGGACGGGTTTTCGCGGCCGAGCAGACCGATCCGGTCCGCCGTCGCGTGGCCATCAAAATTCTGAAGCCGGGCATGGATAGTCGCGACGTGATTGCCCGCTTCGAGGGCGAACGTCAGGCCATGGCCATGATGGATCATCCCGGCATCGCCAAGGTTCTCGATGCGGGCACGACTGAACGCGGCCGGCCTTACGTGGTGATGGAACTGGTGTCCGGCCAACCCATTACCGACTACTGCGACCGCAACCGCTTGAGCGTCACCGCACGCCTCGAATTGGCGATCCGGGTTTGCCGGGCTGTGCAGCATGCGCATCAGAAGGGCGTGCTGCACCGGGATATCAAGCCGACCAACTTGCTGGTGATCGACGAAGATGGGACACCTGTCCCGAGGGTCATCGACTTCGGGATCGCCAAGGCGCTCGAGGGACGCCTCGGCAAGCAGACCACCACCGGCACCCGACTGCATCCGTTCATCGGGACACCGGCCTACATGAGTCCGGAACAGGCCGACATGAGCGGGCTCGACATCGACACGCGCAGCGACCTCTACAGCCTAGGTGTCCTCCTTTACGAGTTGGTGACCGGGTCACCGCCGTTCGACGGGCGTGCCCTGTGGGAGGCCGGCCTGGAGGCGCTTCGGCGGACCCTCCGGGAAACCGAGCCGCAGCGACCCAGCCAACGTCTGGCGAGCAGGCCGCTCGACGAGCGCGAGGCCATCGCCCGGGCGCGGTCCACCCACGGTGCGGCTCTGTTGCGAGAGGTTCGGGGCGACATCGACTGGATTCTCCTGAAGTGCTTAGAAAAAGACCGCTCCCGTCGCTACGCCTCTGTGGACGCGTTGGCGTCGGACTTGCGGCGGTTGCTGGCTCACGAACCGATCTTGGCTCGGCCGCCGGGAGCGCAGGATCGGCTTCGCAAATGGGTCCGCCGCAACCGGGTCACCAGCCTGTCCCTAATGGCGGTGACCTTAGGGTTAAGCCTGGGCATGGCTCTGGCCGTGGCTGCGTGGGTACGTGGTCGCACCGAGGCCGCCCGCACCGAGGCGGTGACGGGTTTCGTTCACCAGTTTCTTTCCGATTCCCTGCCACCCCTCACCCAGCGCGGTGATTCTCGGGCTGCCCGAGAACTCATCGCGACGGCCGATCGACTGGTGTCGTCCTCGTTGTCCAATGCGCCGATCGCCGAGTTGGTCGTCCGGGTCCACCTCTGGAAGGCCTTCATTGAACAGTTGGGGGATTATCCGGCCGCTCTGGGTCAAAGCGAGGCCATCGCCCGTATCGCCCCGCAGATCCGTTTGGCGGCCCCCCAGTTGCAGCGGGATTTGCTGGCGGTTTTCCTCGCGGGCACACGGCTCTGGGCTTCTGGAGGGCCTGGGCCGGCGGCCGAGGCGGCGCTTGGTGAGTTGGATCGTCTGGCCGAATCGTTTCTCGCTCGCATGCCGCCGGAACGAACGATGGCCCGGGAAGTTCGAGCCACCCAGGGATCGTGGCTGCTGCTCGCAGGGAGGTTTCCCGAAGCGGAGGCCCGACTGCAGGAGGCTTGCCGCCTAGAGCCGCCGCCTTCTGATCAGGGCGCGCGACTCCATGGGTGTGTTCCGGACTACGCGCGGGCGTTGTCGTTGCAAGGGCGTTTCGATCGCGCCGAACAAGTCCTCCGCGACAGAGCCCCGACTGCGGCCGATTTGGCTGGGGAAGCTCCAGGGTTGCGGGTCCGGTGGGTTGCGGAGATATCTCATGCGCTTTGCGGTCAGGCGCGTCATGCCGAGGCTGAACGCTGGTTAATAGACCAACGTCAGGGTTTTCGGGAACGGGGTGCGCCGGAAGTTGAGCAACTGGCCCTTGAGGCCGAGCGTGCCGTGGTGATGGCCCGAGCGGGTCGTTTGCCCGAGGCATTACTGCAGATGGAGGCGGTGGCCATCAACCGACTGGCGGGCGTCCGTAACTGGCATCGGGCCATGTTCCTGGCTCTCAGTCTGGACGACACGGAGGCGATCCGTCGGTTGGGCCGTGCGGGCTTGTTGAGCTACGTGTCGTTGGCCGAGGGTGTTGATGCACTGCTCTTGGCCGACGGGTTGTTGGCCGCCAACGGCGATGCCACCGAGATGGCCGTGGCCGCAGCGATGGTCGAGCGAGTGGCTGCGGCGCAAGATTGGAGTCGTGACTTCGCCTTGTTGATGCAGGCCCGGTTGGCTCACCGACAAGGGCGATACCCTGCGGCCCTGAAACTCCTAGACGAATCCATGGCCCAGCGGGGATTTGGGGTCGTCCGAGCCGGTGCGGAGTCGCTTCCGGCCCGTCGCGCCGAGCTCAAGAGTTTTCGTGCAGAGCTGTGTGCGCGTTTGGGGCGGGACGCCGAGGCTCGCCACGAACTGGAGGCCTCCCAAGATATCCTACAAGCCGCCGGTGGTGACTCATCGGTAAGTGGGATCCGTGGTGAATTCTGGGAGGAGAATCTGCGAGCCACCTTGAGTCGAAAGGCCGCCCAGAGAGCACTCCAATCCACCACGCCCTAGCCAACGGGGCCAATGGGGTTGCTTGTATTTTTACACAAAAGAGGCCGCGCTATCATGAAAACGGCGACCTCTACAAAGGCTGGTGGCCGGTGTGTGCCTGGGGGCTACGCGGGACCGTGCCTGCGCTCGCAGGGAACGTTGGGACAGTTGCGGGGTCGGTCCCACATATGACACATATTTTGGACTGACCCCGTAGCTTCGCGCTGAACGCGCGAGGGGGATTAGGGTGTGGACGTTCCTATGCTCGCTGCGGACCAAACCCGCTTTGCCTGTTGCGGGGTCGGTTCCACATATGACACATATGTTGGACCGACCCCGTTGCTCCCCGTTGCGTCGTGGGGGTTTTGAGTGTTTGCGTTGGAGGTGGTTGCGAGGGTTCGGTTCAATGGGGGTATGTTCTCCCGAGGGTGGTGTGCGCTGGTGGTGCTGTTGATGGTCTTGGTTCCCGCCGGATGGGTGCGGGGTGCTACGCCCGCGGCGGTGCGACCTAATATTTTGTTCCTCTTCGCCGATGATCAACGGGCGGACACGATTGGCGCTTGGGGTAATACCCACATTCGCACGCCGCATTTGGACCGCCTGGCGGCACGGGGGTTTAGTTTTCGGGGTAACTACTGCTTCGGGGGCAATAGCGGTGCGGTGTGCATTCCGAGTCGGGCGATGCTCATGAGTGGGCGAACTTGGTTTGGTCTGCCCCATACGCTGCAAGGTGTGACCACCTTTCCTGAACACTTGCGTCGTCAGGGCTATGAAACCTTCGCTACCGGCAAGTGGCACAATGGTGAGGCGTCCTTCCTGCGCAGCTTCGAGCGAGGGCGTTCCATCCACTTCGGTGGAATGGATGACCATACTCGAACCGCCATTCAGAATCTCCAACCCGACGGGAAGTTCACTCGCCGTCAGCCGGCTCCCAAGTTCTCCAGTGAGCAGTTCGCCGACGAGGTGATCAACTTCCTTAAACATCCTTCCGGCGATCGACCCTTCTTGGCCTATGCCTCCTTCACTGCGCCGCACGATCCCCGTAATCCGCCGGAGGCGTGGCGGGTCACTAATCCGAACCAACGTCCGCCTTTGCCGCGCAATTACCTGCCGCAGCACCCCTTCGACAACGGTGAGTTAATCTTGCGCGATGAGAACTTGCTGCCGTGGCCGCGACCGCCGGAGTGGGTGCGCGATCAATTGGGAGAATATTACGGACTCATCGAGCACTTGGACTCGCAAATCGGCCGTGTCCTGGATGCGCTCGCAAAATCCCCCCATGCGACCAACACGGTCATCGTCTATGCGGCCGATCATGGTCTAGCCCTGGGCAGTCATGGGTTGCTGGGTAAACAGAACGTCTACGAGCACAGCATGCGGTGCCCGCTCATCATCGCGGGGCCCGGCATTCCGGCCGGGGGCACCACGGCGGCCTTCACCTACCTCTTCGACGTGTTCCCGACGCTGTGCGGTTTGACCGGTTCGCCGGTTCCTCCCGGAGTGGCCGGTTTCGATCTTCGGCCTTTGTGGACCGCGGAGGCGCGGCAGGTCCGTGATTCGGTCTTCCTGCCCTATCAAGGACTGATGCGGGCTGTGCGCGACGAACGGTGGAAGCTCATTTGCTATCCGCCGGTGAATCATCGCCAGTTGTTCGATTTAGCTCATGATCCCGACGAGCGCGTGGATGTGTCGGGCGATCCAGACAACGCCCCAGTGATCGCTCAGTTGCTCGCGAAGATGGCTGAGTGGCAGACGCGGGTGGGAGATACCCAGCCATTGACCGTCCCAAATCCCAAGCCGCTCATGCGCGACCTCACCGGCCAATCTCGAAAACCCGATGACTGGCAACCCCGCTGGATCGTTGAAAAATACTTCTGACACGTCGCCGGTTGGAAACGGGGTGGAGGGAATGAAGGGAGTCGTCGTGTGGGTGAGGCTTGCCGATTGAGCGGTGGCTCAGCACCGTAGGGGGCGTGACTCTCGAAGATTCTCTGGGTGATATCCTCCGCAAGGCCCGTACGTCGACCCACACTGAGGCAGCCTCCGCTGCACTGACGGCCGGCGTGACTTTAGCGGAGTATGAGCGCATGGAGGAAACCGGAAAGCCGGCCGCCGGTTGTCGCTTCGCCGAACTCGGCGCCAAACTCTTGCTCGATGGGGTTAAGCTCAAGCGGATTGCCGAAGGCTGGCTGCCGAAACCGGTGGCGACCAACGGTTGGTGCGAGCTGCGAGTGATCACCACTCAAGACGATGGCATGGCCGTTAATGCCTACCTGGTCTGGGACGAAGTCACTCGCGAGGCGGCCGTCTTCGACACGGGTTTCGACGCGGCTCCCATCCTCGCTCACATCGATGAACATCAACTCCAGATCAAACACATTTTCATCACTCATTCTCATGGGGATCATGTGGCCGGACTGGCAGGGCTGAGAGAACGTTTTCCCAAGGCGCGGATTCACACCAATTCCAAGAATGCCCCGGTGGAGCAGCGCATCCGTGCCAACGACTTCATCATGCTGGGCAGCTTGCGGGTGACCAATCGCGACACGCCCGGACACGCTGAGGACGGCGTTACTTACATCGTAGGCAACTGGCCGGAGGACGCGCCGCACCTGGCTATCGTGGGAGATGCTCTCTTCGCTGGATCCATAGGGGGAGCCCGGGATCAGTTGGAGTTGGCACGCTCGAAGGTTCGTGAACAAATTTTCTCACTGCCCGCGGCAACGCTCGTTTGTCCCGGTCATGGTCCACTGACGACCGTCGAAGAAGAGAAGGCGAACAACCCCTGGTTTCCATGAACGTACTCAAAGGCTGGATTTCGAACTACCTAAGCCTGGTGACGGTGACCTTGCTGTGGCCGGCCTCAGTGGCTTGGGCTGCTGAAGATAAACCCTCCAACGCAACCAAGCCATCGGTCGCAGCGAAACCGTTGGTGCCTTCCAACGGCGGTGAACAAAATTCACCACCGTCCGAGAGGGTGCTCTTGGTGCGAGCCTCCGCAGTTCCCTTGGGTGACAATTCGGTGATGGCCGTTAGTCCTCAGGAGGCCCAGCAAGAGTTGCTCGTCATTGAAAGCGGACTCTTCCGCCGATCCCTCGCTGGTCCGAAGGTGCTGTCGGTCCCGGAGCAAGGAGGCTGGGTGCGTGGGCTCTTCAAGGAGCCTAAAGCCTCGAAATTGTGGTCTTTGTTTAATCCGAAGGCGCCCCTCGACAGTGAGACGGATTTGATGCGGTCGGCCCGGATCTTCGGGGTTCGGGGTGACGCTCCGCTCCCGCACTCCATGCAAGATCCGATCCGGGTTGAGCCCGTGGGTATCCGTTTTTGGCAGATCAGTAAGTGAGCAAGCCCTCCCTCGAGCGGATGCATTCCGTGGGTCATGGATTGAGTGAGGCCGCGGGTTCGAAGTTCGAGAACGGGTGATTGCTATCGGTGACCGCAGTTGGTGATCGCGGGCGCTCGGAAAATCTTCGGCCGGCCCGTTGATTTCCCGCAGGGCTTCCCGACATTGGTCGCTCATGACACCCCCGTCTTCCGATACGGCCCCGCCGCTCCTGGCGGCCTTGACCGCGTGGTCGGAACGGCAGGCGATGGACTGGGGATTAGCCCTGATCAGCCAAGGCATCCCCGCGGTGATTGACCGCGAAGAGGCTTCAGTGGTGCCATTCGATGGGGCCTCCGAAAGGGCCTCCGAAGAGTCGATCTACAGGGCGGTGGATCAGGAGCCTCATCCGCCGAATCCGGGTCCATCGTCGCAGAGTGTTCGACGTGACCGATGGCGTTTGCGGGTCGAGCCCGATGAGCTGGAACGGGCGCGGGCCGTGGTTCTGGAATATCGCCGCGAAAACCGCCGCTTTGCCTGGCACCGCACCGCCGTCGCGGCGCGTCCCTTGTCTTGGAATCCCGCGGCGGTGCCATGGGTTCTCGTGTTGTGCGCGATTCATGCGTTGCTGCCAATGGCACTTCGTTCGGCCGGTTGGGTGGAGGTGTCATCCGTGCGTCAACAGGGGCAATGGTGGCGCCTGTTCACAGGCACTTGGCTGCATGCTGACGTGGCTCACTTGGCCTCCAATGTGGGCACGGGTGCGCTGACGTTGGGCTTTGCTATGGGTCGATATGGGCCCGGGACCGCGCTGTGTTTGAGCTTGGTGGCCGGTGCCGCGGCCAATATCCCCGGAGTACTGTTGCGTGATCCGACCGCGCGGGCGCTCGGAGCCTCGGGTGTAGTGATGGCGGCCCTCGGCCTTCTGGTCGGTCACGCCGTGGTTTGGTGGCGCATCAGTCGCTATGCCTCCAAGCCCGTATGGATCAGCCTGGGAGCCGGTGTGTTCCTCTTCCTCACTTTGGGGATAAACCCAGTCTCAGATGTGTTGGCCCATGCCGGCGGATTTTTCGGAGGCATCCTGCTCGGAGCGCTCGCCGCCTGGTTTCGTTGGGGGCGGTTTGAGAAGCTCTGGGCTTTGGCCTATGCCGTGTTGGCTGTGGGGCCGTGGCTGTGTGCTTGGGTCGCTCGGGGTCGTTGATGGCCGAACGGCTCAGCCGGTGGGTTTGGCCAGTGGGGTCAATCGACCCTCACGGTCCACCGAGTAGTCGATGCCCTGCCAGTGCACGGTGTTGCCGAAGATGGCAGCGATCCAGACGGCCACTCCGAGCAGGTCTTTGGCGGCGGCCATTCCGAAGACGAAGGAATCCCCACGACTCGGCCGCCCCGGCACGGCTGCGATGTGTTGAGCCAGAAGTTGCGCCATGAGCGAGCGGGCGATGATCAGCCCCATGAAGAGTCCAAGCCAAGGTCCGCGTTCCCGGGAGGACAGCGCTGGATGCCACCACACCACGGCCGCGGCCAGTGCGTTCCACAGGGTGCCATTGGCGAGGATGCTGGCGATGTAGGGACCGGGCCGGCAGACACGGATGGTGCGGTTCCAGCGCACTTGATGGGTCCAAATGGTCTTCCAGCCAGTGGGGGCATCGAGGCACTCGACCACCACCGGAGTGAGTTCGATGCGCCCCCCGGCCGCGACAATGCGGCGACCCAGTTGGAAATCATCGGCGAGGTAATCGGCCAACGCACGGAAACCGCCGATGTCTTCTAGCGCGGAGCGACGGAGGAGCATGGCGGCACCGAGGGCGAAATCCATCGGAGCCAGCATCCGTGACTGCAGCACCTGGCTCCAGAAGTCGGCATTCATGGCGGTGGCCTCCCATTCCATGGCGGTGTTGGAGGGGTTGGCCAACCGATAGAAACTGTGGACCAAGGTCACGCCATGGTCTTGGAGCGGCAACACCATCTGGGACAGAAGGTCCGAAGGAGCTAGCACGTCGGCATCACTCACCAACACCAGCTCGTGGGTGATCAGTCCCTCGGCCTGCGCTAATTTGGAAACCTTGGCATTGGCACCCACCTGCTCCGGGAAAATCAGCAACCGGGCGTCGCGGTGGGGATGCGTTGCGATGAGGCGTTGCACCAGCGGCACCACGGGATCGTTCGCGTCGGTCACCATGAAGAGGAACTGCAGGGGGCCGGCATAGTCCTGGTCTAGCCAACTCGTCAGGCAACGTTCTGAGTGCTCCGCATCGCAGCCTTTGAGGGGCTTGAGGAGGGAGATGCCCGGAGCCACTCCAGGATTGGGGCTTCGCCGATGCAGTGGAAAACGCTGCGCCGCGATGAACTGCCAGGTGACGATGCCAAAGCTCAGGACGGCCAAAGCCGATGGGATTCCAACGGTCAGCGGGAGCATTAGGGTGTCTCGAGTTGCATTGGAGGTGTTGTCCGTGTCCTGGGGTTAGCGGGTTGCACTGCCGACGGCGTCACTCCACCGGCCACCGCCGAGGCGCTCGGTCAATCCTTCAACCAATTCGCGCGCGAGCCCGGGCCCCTCATACACCAGACCGGAGTACACCTGCACCAACGAGGCTCCGGCCGTGATTTTTTCCCAAGCGTCGGCGGCCGTGAAAATTCCGCCCACTCCGATAATGGGCACGGTGCCCCGGGTTTGCCGGTAGAGGTGACGCACCACTTCGGTGCTCCGCGTAGCCAAGGGACGTCCGCTCAACCCTCCGGTTTGTCGGTAGATTCGCTGAGCCAGGTGGTCCTGCTGTTCGGGACGAGCGAGCGTGGTGTTGGTGGCCACCAGTCCGGCCAGTTGGCGAGGGCCGACCAGACTGACGATTTCATCCAGCGCGTCGAAGGTCAGGTCCGGGGCCACCTTAACTAGCACCGGCTTGGCGGGGCCGCCGCGGGACAGTTCGGCGTTCACCGTTTGCATGGCCGCGAGGATGTCGTCCAACGCCGCCTTGTCCTGAAGTTGCCGCAAGTTGGGCGTGTTCGGCGAACTCACATTGACCACGAAGAAATCGGCCAAGTGCCACAAGGTGCGGAACGAGTGGGCGTATTCAGTGGCAGCTTGATCCAGGGGAGTAATCTTGGATTTTCCTAAATTGATGCCCACGGGATGGGAAGGCCACAGGCCTTGAGTTCGCCAAGCAGCCAAGCGTTCGGCCAAGGCGGCCGCACCGCCGTTGTTAAAGCCCATGCGGTTGACCAGCGCTTCGTCCGGAACGTATCGAAACATCCGCGGAAGGGGGTTGCCCGGTTGAGCGTGGGCGGTCACCCCGCCCAGTTCGCTGAAGCCAAATCCCATCGCTTCCCACATCGGAACAGCGACGGCTTGTTTGTCCATGCCGGCAGCGAGTCCCACCGGGTTGGGGAAGCGCAGGCCCATGGCTTGCACCGGGAGAGGGGCTGTCTCAAAGAGTGCCTGTGCCAGCTTCCGCGCCCCGGTGAGGCGACTGGCCTGGGCCAGCAGCCCCAGGGTCCGGTTGTGGACCGCCTCCGAGTCCTGAGCAAAAAGGAACGGGCGAGCGATGTTGCGATACAGCCAACTCATGCGGACGAGACACTGCCCGGAATGCGAGCGTTCGGGCAAATGGGGTTTGTCAGGTAAGGTTCGAAATTCGAAGGAGGTTCGCACGCTTGGCCCTGCCGAACTGGCGGAACCTCCAAAAAGCCGCTTCCTTGCTGGCCGGGGGATTGGCAGCGTCGTTCCGCGCCCTTGGTTGGATGCGCTTTCTCAAGAATCCGATGCTCACTGCCTCCAATACCCACTCATCGCCCCGGCCGGTCCAGGGTGCGGGCCTAATTCGGAACCTTCCCCTGGGTCGGAAGTTTCACGCGCTGCTGGGTTGGATTAACGGAACCTCCGGACGGATCTCGGTGCCCTTTGGCGCGGGGCGTCTGGCTCATCCCGCCTCTTGGACCAAGGCCGTCGCCACGCTTCTGGTGGCCGGGGAACACTTGTTGCCCGAGTTTGGCCTCATTGCCCCTATTCTGCGGTCACTGAAACAGGGAACCGTCGTGGATGTTGGCGCCAACATCGGCTATTTCCCGCTGCTTATCCGCCGGGAAACAGCAGTGCCTATTGTGGGCTTCGAGCCTCAGCCCTTCCTTCATGAGTTGGCGTCCATCAGCGTGGCTGACAGTGGACTGAAGGACGTGGAACTGCGTCGACTGGCCTGTGGGGATGCCCCCGGAGAGGTGCTTTTTCAGAGCGGCCCCAATGGCAACATCGTGTCGGCCGAGGAAGCCACGGCCGCTGCTGTCACTGCGCCGAGTGAGACGTCGTCCACCGATCTCGATACCGCCGCCGAAACCACCCTCAAGCGCCGACCGATCATTCCGGTGCCCGTGGTCACGCTCGACACGGAGTTGGCTAATACTCCGGTCGCGCTCATGAAGATCGATTGCGAGGGCTATGAGCTAAAAATCCTTCAGGGAGCGCGCGAGATTCTCCGTCGCGACCGGCCCGTGCTACTCATCGAGGTTCATCCGCAGTTCCTGCCTCAGTTCGGCGGCAGTGTGCGTCAGGTGGTCGACTTCTTGTCTCCGATGTATGACCTCGAGGCTTGGGACTTCAGCCCGGACCGCGGTTCCTTGGGAGTGTTTCGCAGCCTGACCCGGTATGCGCCGGATCGGGGGCGGCGGTTCCCGGACATGGAGACCATGATCACCGCAGCGGCCACGCCGCCATTGCCCAGTCAGCTGTACCTGCTCTGCCGGCCCAAGGGCTAAGCCCAGTCCACCGCCTCCGAGTCCGAAACCCAAAACCGATACCCGCATGGGAGCCTTCCTTCGCCAGTTGTGGCCATTCATCGCCCCGCATCGCGGGCGGTTGGTGGCGGGAGCCCTGTCGGGCCTGATCTACGCGCTGGGAGGCTCCCTGTTGTTGCTGGCGGTGAAGCTGGTCCTGGAAGCCATCTTCCCCACCGAAGGGGCTCGAGATTTGGTTCAATCGCTCGGGAAGCTGCCGGCGCTGCTCCGGGATCCGCTGCTGGCGGCCATGGAATCCCTGCACAGCCGTGTCGATACGGGGTCGCTGCCCTGGATCATCGCCAGCGTTCCAATGGCCATGGTTCTCCGCGGCGGAGGGGCCTACCTGAGCCTCTACTGCATGACCTGGGTGGGCACGGCGACGATCCATGACCTGAGGGTTCGGATTTTCGACCATTTGGAGCGGCTATCGCTGGATTACTTCACGACGGCCCGGACGGGGGATCTCCAGTCCCGGCTGATGAACGATACCCAGGCGATCCAGCAGTGCATCGCCCAGGGGTTCTCCACCATCGCCCGTGAACCGGCGACCGTGGTCGGTATCCTGATTTTCCTCTTCTCCATGCAGACCCGGCTCACCCTGGTGGCCCTGGTTGTGTTTCCATTGGTGGTGGTTCCGGTGGTGGTCTACGGCCGAAAGGTGCGGCGTTCATGGAAGGCGGCCCAGACCCACACGGCCGAATTGAGCGATCTCATGCAGGAGGCCTTCACGGGGATCCGTGTGGTCAAGGCCTTCAACCTGGAGGCCACCATGACCGAGCGCTTCAGTGCTACCTCACGGCGCATCACGGGTCAGTTCATGCGGTTCGTGCGCGGGAGCGAAATCCCCGGTCCGGTCATCGAGACGTTCGGGGCTGTTGGCGTTAGCCTCATGCTGTTCTACGTGCTGCGGTTGCCCGCCGGCGAGCGACCGAGCTCGGGCGACTTCACCTCCTTCGTTGGTTCGCTGTTCATGCTTTATCAGCCCATCAAGAATCTCAGTCGCCTTTGGAGCCAACTGGAGCAAGGCCGGGCCGCGGGTGAGCGGTTGTTCCCGATTTTGGCGACGGCGAGTTCGGTGGTGGAACCCTCTCAGCCGCGAGCCTTGAGGGCCCAGGGAGCGACCGTCTCCTTCGAGAATGTCTCGTTCCGATACACCGACCGGCCGGTTCTCGACGGGTTCTCCTTATCTATCCCGACCGGCTCGCTGGTGGCCTTGGTGGGCGAGAGCGGTTCGGGCAAGACCACCGTTGCCAACTTGTTGCTGCGCTTCTACGACCCGCAGCTCGGGCACATCCGAATCGGCGGCGTCGATTTGCGCGAGGTGAGTTCTTCAGACCTCCACGACCAGATGGCGGTGGTGAGTCAGGATACGATGCTCTTCAACGACACGATCCGAGCCAACATCTGCATGGGGCGTCCTGGGGCCACCGACACCGAGATCGAGGCCGCGGCCCGGGCCGCCCATGCCGATGGCTTCATCCGCGAAAAGCCTCTGGGCTACGATACGGTGGTTGGAGAACGGGGTAATTCGCTCTCCGGCGGACAGCGCCAGCGCATTGCCATTGCGCGCGCCATCTTGCGCAACTCGCCCATCCTCATTCTCGACGAGGCGACCAGCGCTCTCGATGCCGAGTCGGAACGGGCTGTGCAAGCGGCCCTTGAAACGCTCATGACCGGCCGCACCACGCTGTGCATTGCCCATCGGTTGTCTACCATCCAGCGGGCCGATCTCATCGTGGCCATGGAGGCGGGACGCATAGTCGAGCTGGGAACCCATGCGGAACTGCTGGCGCGGGGCGGATTGTATGCCCGTTTGCATGCCTTGCAGTCGGGCGGTGCGTGAATCTGGAACCGGTTGACTGAGGGCCGGCAGTAAGGTGTGCCGGGTTCAGATGGGTCGAACGGATTAGCGCCGCCACCAGCTCCGACCCGAGGCGGGGGCTGCGGCAGATTCGGGGGCGTCCGCCGCTGAGGCAGCCACCGGTTCTGAGTTGCGCCCGGTGAGTTGACGCACCAGCAGTTGGCTGCGGGCGGCTGTCAGGGCCATGATGAATTCGTCGTAACCGGCGAAACGGTCTCCGGGATTCTTGGCCATGGCCTTGGACAACGCATCGCTCGTGGCTCGGCTAATGGTCGAAAGGACTTCGTTGGCCGGCCGCAGCGGGATCGCGACGTGGGCCGCAATCACGTCTTCCACCGACGGCGCCTCGAAGGGCACATGCCCGGTCAAGGCGTGGTACAAGGTTCCGGCGAGGCTGTAGATGTCGCACAGAAAGGTATCGCCCTCCTGCCGCACCCGTTCTGGTGCGATGTAATAGGGCGTGCCGAAAATAGGGGCATAGGCATCGGTGTCGGCATCGGCCTTCTTGGCGAGCCCGAAGTCCACCACCTTGGGTTCAGCGTCGGCACTGAAGAGGATGTTGCCTGGCTTGATGTCGAGGTGCAGCAGACCCCGCTTGAGGGCTGCTTGAAGGGCGCCAGCCACCTTGATCCCGATGTCCAACACGTCGAGCTCGGGAAGGGTTTTCTCCGACTCGATCCGGCTGTCCAGACTCCCAGCATCAGCGATCTCCATCGCCAGGAATCGCAGGCCTTCGTGGTAGTCGAAGGTGTAGATGTGGATGATGTTGGTGTGATTGATCTGGGCGCAGGCCCGGGCCTCCACGGCGAAGTTGTTTACGGCGGCCGGATCTTCGGCGAACTCGCGCTTCATCAGCTTCACAGCCACCTCGCGACCGAGGGCGGTGTCCCAGGCCCGATAAACCGTACCCATACCGCCCGAGGCGATCTCCGAGCGCAGCTCATACTGCCGGAGCATCATGGGCATCATCACCGAGGCTTGGCACTTGGTGCAGGGCACTGTGCCCAGCGGCGCGAGATCACCGGGGATGAATTGCTTTGCCCCGCACGCCGGGCAGGAAACCATCTTCAGGGCTTTTTTATGGGACGCCGGTTGCTCCATGTATTGCGGACAAAGTCTAGGCCCCACCGCCCCTGGGACAAGGACGGTGAGGGTTTTTCGGATCCGCTAGGGCGTCGATGCGTCGAGGACTGTTTTGGCAGGCAGCTCTGTGGAGCGGGCCGGCCGCCTACTTCTTGGGGTCTAGATTGCCAGCAAGATCGGCCTCGGTGATCGACGATTCCACGCCACCGGCCGGGACTTCCATTTGCGCGAGCCAGAGCAGGGCATTGAGGAAAATCTTCCGTTGGTTGGGGTCACCCCAGTTCTTGTGCGTGTGGCCACCGGTGAAGCCCATGCCGCGGCCGCCGTCGATGCGTTCGTGCACCCACATCATGGCCTCGCGCCGACCGGAGGCGGCGACGATGTGGGCATAGGGTCCCGGCGGGTAGACGTAGGGGCCCTTGCGGACGGCGTCGGACGGGGCGTCTTCGAGCAGCCAGGTGACGGGGCGACCGTTCTCTGACCAGCGCATGTTGACGTACCATTCGTCACGGGTGGAGAAGGGTTTCACGCCGCGGCTCACCGGGTGGTTTGGGAAGGTGGTGAACTTCGGGCTCCACATCGGATTGATGCTGTATTGGTGCTCATAGTGCCCGCCGATCCATCGGATCATGGCATCACCGGGGTCGCCCGCGGGCACCTCGACGCCGTAGTGGGCGAAGCCCAAGCCGGCTCCGCGCGAGGACAACCGGTCGATGAAGGCCATGCGCTCCGGTTTGATGGCCGGATGTCCGCCACCGCCGTCGGCGTAGATGAGCAAGGCATCCACCCGTTCCAAGGCCGCGTTGTCATCGACCGTCTTGCCGCCTTCGACCTTGGTGGGCCAGCCATTGGAATACACCTGCACTTCCAAATTCGGTACACCGGCCAGTGCTTTTTGGAACAGCAGGCACCCGGCTCGGAACTCGTGCATGCCGGAGGGATGGCTGGGACGTCCAGCAATGAGTGCGATGTGTCGGGTCTTGGTGGCGTCCTTGGCTAGGAGGGATGACGTCGGCGCGAGCAGCAAGGCCACCAGCGCGGCGATGGCGGCGGGCAGGAATCGATTCATGGATGTGGTTAGAGGGTTTTCGGTGAACTGAATCCGGTCAAGGCGTTGTCCATACCACTCGAAAGAATGGGGCCGCGGCGTTTTTCGGTAGGGCCAAGGCGGCTTCAAATCCTCCCAGTCCATGCGTTTTTCTAAAGGAGGTTTGTTCACGGAAATGCCAACCACCCCAGGGGGCTCGTGGCCAACGCGTTGGTCTCAGCGTGCGTCACCGCAAGTCTCCAGCAATCTTCCGCAACCCACCGGCAGCAACGGAGAGTGCCGCATCACTAAGATGACGGCCTATGATTTGGATGTTCCAACAGGCCCTGCTGCGAACCGGTGCACTCTTAGCCTCGGTTCCGATGGCGGCGATTTTGGCAGCCGAGGTGCGTCCCGAAGTGGCGGGTTCCTTGCCGAAGGTCACCGTGGTTGGAGAGTCTGACGCGGACGATGTGGTCACCCACCCATTCCCGGCCGAGGTGGAGGGCACCAAGGTGTACTCGGGCAAAAAGGTGACCATTCTAGACTTCGATGCGCTGCCGCAAATCCAGAGCGACAACTACCG